>DATMFC010000488.1:0-24424 GCA_035556335.1 Planctomicrobium sp.
CTCTGGCTGCTCCGGGGCGCCCAATGGGAGGGGAACCTGTTCGAATGCAGTGGCTCTGTCGTCCTGTCATTGCGGACGGAGTGATCGTTTGTCCGACCGGTTGTGGCTGGGTTGTCGCGGTCGATCAGGTGACACAGCGTCTGCGCTGGACCACCCGATATTCTCCTCGCGTGGAGCAGGCACGTCGCTATCGTGGGCGCTATGTCATGCAGTCGATTCAACCGATCAATCGCCGGTGGCATGCCACTGTCCCGGTCGTTGCCAACGGTCGGGTCTTACTGACTCCGCCGGAATTGCCTGACGAATTCGGAGCCGCCAACCCCTTGCTGTATTGTCTGGATCTGTTCACCGGGAAAATGCTCTGGGAACAAACCAAGGTCGATCGGTCGAACGGCACCATGCTGTATCTCGCCGGGCACTTCAACGATCTGGCGATTCTTGTGGGAACGAACAGCGTGACCGCCCGCAAGATTTCCGGGATCGGTGAAATTGAATGGAGTGTCTCGCTCTCGCAGCCGCCATGTGGTCGGGGTGTCATCATCAACGACCGACTTCTTCTCCCGGTCAATGCGAATCAGTTGCTCTCGATTGATCTCGCCCAGGGAAAACTCGACAAAACATTTCCACTGACTGAAACCGGAATGTCACTGGGAAACCTGACGTTTGGCGAGAACCTGTTGATCTCGATGAACTACGAGCACCTGTGTGCTTTCCCTGTCGACAACGAAGTCGGCGGAGTTGGCTCACATCCTGAGCTTCTGTTGAAACGGGATTTGAATACCGTCCGTCAGCAACTGGCCTCATCAGACTGGAAATCAGCATTGCCACTGCTTGAGCAGATCCGTAATCGCCCCGAGATCACAGCAACAGAGCAACAGAAACAGGAAATGAACGCCCTCCGTTTTGACGGACTGGCATTGCGTCTGGCCACCGAATCAGACTCCCGGAAAACACTTCAGGAACTGGAAAAGGTCGCGACGCAACTTGATCAGATTCCCCGTTATCAACGACTGGTGGCAGAACAACTTCTCAAAGGGGGAGACTGGTCGCAGGCGCTGGAATTGTTGCTGAATCATTTTGAACAATCGTCTCCCAACGATCGGGTGACGGAAGGAACTCGCACCGTTCGTATCGACGGCTGGATCGGCGGACGATTGCAAAAACTGTTTCTGGCATTGCCCGACAATGACGCTCAGGCTCGATTCAATGAGAAAATCTCGGCTCGTCTGGAACGCTTGCCACAAGACCGCATCATTCGCGACCGCTGGGCTCGGGCTCTTTCATTTCATCGACTGGGACAACAACTGGAATGGGAACTGGCCCAATCCGATTTTCAGGAGCAACGCATTTCCGATGGTCTCATTCGGACCCGGCGACTCGCAGGAGCGTTTGATTCGACATTAAAACTGGAAGCGCTGCGTCTGCAGGCGGAGCAATTGTCCTTACT
Organism: Planctomicrobium sp.; assembly: GCA_035556335.1. Classification (GTDB taxonomy): domain Bacteria; phylum Planctomycetota; class Planctomycetia; order Planctomycetales; family Planctomycetaceae; genus Planctomicrobium. The sequence continues at coordinate 1,448 of DATMFC010000488.1, forward strand.
GGGATGGCACAAAGATGCGCTGGAGTGCTGGAATGAATTGGCGACAGGACCAGCGGCCACACTCTCTGGAGGACGCTCCTCGGTCACTCTGGCAAATGAAGGGATCGCCCGTTCCCAAAAACAACTGGAGCAGGTTTCAGACTCCTCGCTCTGGCAGGGAGAATGGAAGATCGAACGGTTAGGGCTGGCGACCGAAGAGAGTTCAAAAATCACGGTCGCAGTGACCGGGTCTGGTTATCACCAGTTAGACTCTCTGGGATTTCAGGTCGACAGTTCACGCCATCGGTTACGTGTCGAAGAGGGGCTCTCGGGAGTGACGCAGGGAACGTTTCCACTTCGCAAGCTGAAAACCTTCGACCATACAGCCGCCCGACGACAGGGGCCTTACACCTTCATTCTGAATCAGGGGGTTCTGCATCAGTTGGACTGGACGTCACGTCAGATTGCCTGGGACTGGTCACCAGACTTGCACGGAGCGGCACTCGGTCGGGCCAGCATAATCCCGTCTTCGAACCCCATTCCGTTTCAAACGCTCTCACAGTTTCTGGTTTCGCATCAGAATGTGGCGGTTCATGAGCGAACCGGGTATCTGGCGGCCGCCACCGACCGGGCATTGATTTTGCTTTGTCGGGATTGGGTGGCACTTGATCCTCTCTCCGGGGAAGAATTGTGGCGTGACACCAATGTCCCGGAACGGGCTTTCGTCTATCCCGAAGGCTTGAACCGGTTTTTGATTCAAGGCCCCAATATCCGGGAGATCCGCCGCGAAATCGATGGACTCACGATCAATGACGAAGTGCAATTGGAACTGCTTCGCCGTTCATTCACAGTGATCGACGGGGATTTCATTTCCCTGCAACGCCGCTCTGCACAGGGCAATGGAAAAGTCGGGGGAAGTGAACTGCAACGTGTCAGTCCAAACGGAACGGTGGTCTGGTCGCATTCCCTTCCCGCTGATATCTGGCTGAAACATGTCGATCCGCAAACCATATTCTGGCTGTCGCATGAGCAGGAGTTGTTCTTCGTCGATCTCTGCTCTGGGAAGCAGCAGTTGCTGGGAAAACTGAATCTCCGCAATCGTTACAACCAACCGCCACTCCAGATTCTCTCCGACACCAGCCGGTTCTACGTCCTGCTGGATGACGGGAACGCACCAATGACCTATTTCAACCTGCAAGGAGATTCCGTCACCGGTTCGATCCTCGCATATGACCGGTCAGGAACAGAATTGTGGAACTATGAAATCCCGACACAGTCTCGTCGGCCCGGACCTTCCCGCCGTCGTCGTACCGATTCCCAGAAATGGCCGTTGAAACTCCTTTCGCCGGATTTCTCGAAGAGTCCACTGTTGTTACTGGCCGGGGACGTTTCAGAACATTCCGACGATCTGTACTTCCACCGCATCCGTCTGATCGGACTGGATAAACAGACCGGAAAGCCCGTGATCGACTGGGATCGGCCGAGCGAAACCGGAGGATTCTCTCACCTCAACGTCAACCTGGAACAACAGACGATTGAACTGAGAACCTTTAACGAACGCTTCCTGTTGAAAACTGTTCCGGAGCCTGTGAATTGAGGAAGAGAAGACTCACGCAAAGACGCCAAGGCGCAAAGAGTTTTTGTTCGCCGTTGTGTGAGACTGGGACGATTTATCACAATTCATTCGTATCACTCGTGATATTCGTGGTTCTTCATCGCCCCGTTCAAGATCAGACAATCTGGCCTGTCATGCCCCCGCGCAGGGCATATTTACAAGAGGAATTCTATCGGTGCTCATGGCTTTCGTTTTTTTGAAAACAATCCGGGAGGGCGAAGCTCCTGCTGAGCCGCGAGCAAGAGAAGCGCTTTCCATAGTTTGCGGCTCGGCGGGAGCCTCGCCCTCCCAGAATTTGCCTCTCTCTAAACGGGCAAATGCCTTGGATTGATGCTCGCGTGGTAGAACGTCATTCATTATTCACAAAAACACGTTATCAAGCCCGATGGGTTTACACCGGTCTTGGTCCTCCGATTCGAAATGGACAATTCACCGTCCTTGACGGGCGATTCGTCGAGAATACATTCGCCACAAATGTCGAACTCGTTGATCTGGGAGATGTCGCGGTCATTCCCGGGTTGATCAATGCGCATACTCATCTGGAGTTCAGTGACCTGACTCATCCGGTGGAGCCGCGGCGTTCCTTTTCTCAATGGATTCAGAATGTCATCCACACCCGACGTACTCGCACTGGAACAGCAGACGCTGCCATTCGACGGGGCTTAGAGGAATGCCAGTCAACCGGCACGACAGCTCTTGCCGAGATTGCAACCTCAGACTGGATCTTGAAACACTCCTTGTCCAATGGTCCAGACATTCATTTCTTCCGGGAATTTCTGGGGCTTCGTGCCGAACAGGTGGACGACCAACTGAACGCCGCGAAAGCTTTTCTCGAACAGGCCCGATCCGCGGAGATCCCAAATGTCGGGCTCAGTCCGCACGCCCCGTATTCACTGCATCCAAAATTGTTTCACGGACTGTGCGATCTGGCCGGTGATTTTCAGGTTCCGGTCACAATGCATCTGGCGGAGTCTCCCGCAGAACTGGAACTTCTGGCAAACGGCACCGGACCACTTGTCGACCTGTTCACCGCCTTGGGGCTCTGGCGTAGCGATGTCATTCCAACCGGAACCCGCCCCATCCAATACCTGCGACGACTTGTAGAACTCCCGCGCGTGCTGATTGCTCACGGAAATCTGTTCGATACGGAAGAACTCGATTTCGTCGCAAGTTCTCCCAATTTTTCTATCGCATATTGCCCGAGAACCCATGCGGCGATGCAGTCTGGAACACACCCCTGGGAACAGATGCGGTCACGTGGAATTCCCGTGGCACTGGGAACCGACAGCCGTGCTTCCAACCCCGATCTGAGCATTTGGAACGAACTGCGATTTCTGCATTCCCGACATCCCGATCGCCCCGCCTCCGAGTTACTGCAACTGGCCACAGCAAACGGGGCAAAAGCACTCGGGTTGTCGGCTCTGGGAACAATTCACCCCGGGTCTCGGGCAACATTTCGTATCGTCACATTGCCGGAATCCGCCGTCGATACTCCGGAGCAAGCTCTCTTCTCAGGAGAATTGACCGGAAATATTGATTGGGACGATTCACGCCAGATCGGGTGAATCATGCGGGGGGATGTTCAAGGCCAGCCGTTCCGCACTGGCGGATGAGTTCGGCGTTTCTGTCCAGAAATTCCTCTTTCCAGCGATAGTGGTCGAGAAGAGTGTCTGTGATAATTCCGAGTTGGGCATGTGCGGCAAACAGGGCTTCAATCGTTGCCAGTCCGGCACTCGGATCGGCGTACACCTTGGACACACGGGGATAAGCCGTCTGCCAGTCGAGCAGACTGCGCACAGGAAGAGTCGAGAAATCGTTCTCCATTTTTTCGGCCAGTCTCCATGTTCCATCGAGCAGGAGCAGACCGTTGTCCCGGTCGGAAGCGGTGAGGAGAGGGCCTCCAATTCCCAGGCGTACGTATCCGTCGATGGACTGGGATCCCCGGTTGGGAAACTTCCAGAATTCAAACTCCGGCTGACCGCGAAGTGGTTCGACGGAACACTTCGCCCGATTTTCTCGCGGATGAACCACGATGACTGTCGGACAACCGGGCGTACTGGAAGAAACGGGATCGGCGTTCATTGATAGGGTGTCTCTCGAGAAGTCTGGGACTTTGGTCTTTCCGCAAAGTCTGACGAATCAGCATGAACCGATTGGCTGGAATGATCCTCGTTTTACCGGTCAGGCTGAATCTTCGTGGTAAAAATCTAAAAAATCGGTCTACACATTGCCAATCCTCTCTGATCTAATAGAAAGTCACAGGGTTAGTTCCCGGCGAAGCCTCGCTGCCAGAGCGCTGTGATACTGCGCTGAGAGATCACCTGAAGGATTCAGGAGCCTGAGCCGAATCGAGTTCTTTTATATCAAGAACTTATGATCGCTGAGCCAGGCGTCTCGTAAGGACAAATGTGACGGAAAAGCCGTTCCCGGTCTGCGCCTGAATCGAGGGTTTGGCTCACTTCGCCATTCTTACTTCCTCTTTCAGCAGGGCAAATCTGGAATCACGGTAACGGTAAAGCAATAAAAGATAAAGAGATAGGGAGTGATTACTCCACTCCAGCAAGATTTATGTCAGCCATCTGATCGGTCAGGTCGTGCCGAAGATCAGATACTATTGAAGAAAAGTGGAAGTGCCCAAATGGCGAGTAAAAAAGCGGAAGTTGAAAAACCGGTTCAAACCCCCGCTTCAAAACAGGGTGAGAACAAATTGATCTTCGCTGATGTTCAGCCAGGGGCGAAGTTTGTCCGCTTGCTCCCGGCTGCCGAGATCCCAAGATACACACACATCCCCGGTTCAGGGACGCCGCACCCGTACCGAGATCCGCGCGGACACAGCTACAATCGTCGTCCTCCCAATCCCAAAGGATTGAAGGAAACTCAGTGGGCGGAAAACCGCAGCTACCTGATGGCGCTGGACTACTTCAACATGGGGTTCTACTGGGAAGCTCACGATGAGTGGGAACGCCTGCTCCGAGCCACCGGTGCCGACACCCTGTGCGGGTTATTCGTCAAAGGTCTCGTCAAAATGGGAGCTGCCGGAATCAAGGTGCGTGAAGAAAGTATTCACGGTGTTCGCCGTCACGCTGCATCAGCAGGCGAAGTGTTTGCCGATGTCGCTGCAGAGTCCGATCAGGATCTCTTCTGCGGGTTGAGCTTCACTTTACTGCAATTTGCCGCCGATCGTGCCGCTCAACTGGCATACCCCACAGCGCTGGAAGCAGGTCGCCCGTTACGGGTCTTCCCCTTCCTGCTGATCCCGGAACCGGCACCGTTGCTGTGATATGGTGGGCAAGAAGAAGAGACTCACGCTAAGGCGCAAAGAGATCACTATGGCGCCGCTCTTTGTGATCTTCGCGGCTTGTGAGTGCTTGTCGTACCGGTCCTTACCTGAACCCAATACACAGTCTTAGGTAAGGTCAGATACGACCACTGAAATTTCTTTCCAGGTTCCCTGAAGCAAAAGAGATGAATTCACGCAAAGCTCAGAACAAAAACTCTTTGCGCCTTAGCGCCTTTGCGTGAGTCTTCTCTTCTATATTAAACTGCTCTAAAGCCGAACTGAAAACGGTTCCATTTTCATTGATTCAGGCTTCAGGAATTCGGGATATGTCCAGTCAGCATCTCAGTCGAGAAGAGTATGTCGAACAGGCATATTTCTTTCGTGTGCTTCGGGAACGACTGGCTGATTCCACCCCAGTTCAGGAAATCCTCGGAGGGTTGAAGGAAGAAATTCTCACCACCACACGATTGCCGATGGCAATCGATTTCCTGACTGGAGAACTGCAACTCAAAGGACACTTTGGTCAGGGAATGGCTCGGCTGAAGCACTACTTCGCTCCATTTCAATCGTTCATTATCTCCCGGTCGGAAGAGGAGTCGGCGAAACTCGATTTCTCCATCGCGCTGCGGATCCTCGAACGTCAGGCCCGATTTCTGTCGGAGCAACCGAATAATCCGGCGGCGTTATTCATCTTTCAGTTTGAGTGTCTGGCGCGAAACAAACTCGGGTACGACTCAGGAATCAAAGCGATTGCCGACGATCCCGCTTATCCTCCTGAATGGAAAGGATGGATTGCCCGAATTCGCAGCATGATCGGAACTGTCGAGTTCGCCGATCTGGTTTATTCCCAATCGCAGCAATATCTGGAAGATCAGAGAAAACGACAGAACGACCCGAACCTGACCTTCTCCGCTCCCATCCTCTTTGACGGTGCCGCAGGTCGCATTGCGCGAGCGAATCTCGGAAAAGATCCGCTTTATCTGTTCGCGGCACTGCAGCGGCAACTGGGGTACCCGGTTGTTCCCCGATCCCGTTCAGCCGTTCAGGAATCGGCCATTTCCCCGCAACTGGAACTCCGCCTGCAACGCATCGAATCCCGAATGCTGCTGCTGGAACAGGAACAACGGGGAGGACTTGATTTATCCCAGTTCTACCAGGCCCCAAAGAATGATGTTGATGATGTGGAATAACATCATCTTGACATGAGATATCGACTGTTCCATCTAGAGTCGCTTGCAAAATGACTTCCCCGCCCCCGCCACGCGGCGAACAGCGTCATTCCTGTTGAAACGCGCGGTGCGCGGGCACATGGTAGAGCAAACTGCTCTAATTCCTTGTCCCGGTCTCTTTGATCCCGGGGCATGGGGCCTTAAAATAAACAGAGATGCCATTTGCTGAATGGATTTGTCTGAATTGAGCCGCATCCGAATGGATGCCCGTTGCAGAAAGGTTGCAGGTTGACGACCGCACTCAACATGACCATCGAGGAACTGTTCGAAGAGTTCGAATTTCTAGGCGATTGGGAGGATCGTTGCGATTATCTCATCGACCTGGGGTTTGAACTTCCCACACTTCCTGATGAATTCAAAACGGAAGAAAATCGGGTTCACGGCTGCCAGAGCAATGTCTGGATCGTGGCGGAACTGAATCAATCGGTCTCTCCTCCGGTTGTCGAGTTCATCGCCAACAGTGACGCCATGATCGTCAATGGACTGATTGCCGTACTGGTGACGATCTATAATGGAAAGACTCCTGAAGAAATCCTGAAAACGGATGTCGAAGGGATTTTCCGCAAGCTCGAGCTGGATCGGCATCTCAGTTCACAACGACGCAACGGCCTGTTCGGCATGGTCACACGTATTCGAGACTTCGCCCTGACCGCACAGGTTCAGATCGATCAGGCGAGAGTGGATTAACACCTTACTATCCACGTACCGCCACGCGGCGGACCGCGTTTCATCAGTCGAAACGCGCGCTGCGCGGGCCCGGGCGAGAGCAACTTGCTCTAATCACACCTTGACGGAATAATGAGTGAGTCATGTTTGACCCCATTCAGGTTCGCAAGCACTTCCCGATTTTCGACCAGACTCTGGTAAAAGGAGTTCCGGTCACCTATCTCGACACCGCCGCGTCCGCGCAGAAGCCGCAAGTGGTGATCGATGCAGAACGGCAGGTGTATGAAACTCATTACGCCAACGCCTATCGGGGAGTCTATCGATTCGGCGCACAGATCGACGACGAACTGGAAGCAAGCCGCGACGCGCTGAAGGTCCTCCTCGGCGCGGAACGGGATGACGAAATCATCTTCACCAGTGGAACAACGCTCGCCTTGAACATGGTGGCGTTCGGTTGGGGACGCCGTCACCTCAAACCGGGTGACGAGATTCTCCTCAATCTTATGGAACACCATGCCAACCTCGTTCCCTGGCAACAGGTCGCCAAGCAGACCGGGGCCACCGTCAAATATCTGCCACTGACCGAGAGTGGTGAACTGGATTTGTCCCGGCTCGATTCCTTCCTGTCTGTGAAGACCCGCATTGTGGCGGTGACCGGGATGTCGAACGTCTTAGGCACGATCAACCCGATCAAACTTCTTTCCGAGCGAGCCCACGCGGTCGGTGCGATTGTGGTTGTCGATGGTGCTCAAAGTGTCCCGCATGGTCATGTCAACGTCGTGGATGAAGGGATCGATTTCCTTGCTCTCTCCGGTCATAAATTGTACGGACCGACCGGCGTCGGCGTGCTGTACGGGAAGCGGGAATTACTCAATCGAATGGACCCGTTCATATTCGGCGGGCATATGATTGAACGGGTTCAATTGCAGGATTCCAGTTGGGCGTCGCTTCCGGCAAAGTTTGAAGCAGGGACCATTCCCATCGTACAGGCCATCGCCCTGAAGACCGCCATTGCCTTCCTCAACGACATTGGCTTCGACGCCATTCATGCTTACGAACAGGAACTGACACGGTACGCCTGGCACCAGTTGCATGAAGTTCCGGGAGTGATGATTTACGGGCCGCCGGTTGAGCGACGTGGGGCGATTCTGAGTTTCTCAATGGATCGGGCTCATCCGGAAGACCTCGCTCAACTGTTGGACCGCCGTGGCGTTTTCGTTCGTCACGGCCATCATTGTACGATGCCGCTCCATGCCTGGTTGCAGAAGCCGGCCACATTGCGGGCGAGCTTCGGAGTCTACAATACCCTCGAAGATATTGACCGACTTCGAGAGGCCCTGCTGTTCGCCAGAGAGAAGCTTCGTTTGAAGTAACTGGCCCTGCGGTTTATTCTGGAAGAGAGACTTCACTTGAAGTGACTCGTTAAAGATGGTGACATCGTTCATTCCCGTTTTTTGTGATCTTTCAATTCGTTGAGCCAGATGGTGACACAACTGGAAACAATCCAGGATCAGACTCTCCCCGAGCCGGGATTCGTACAGAGACAGTACGTCACTCTGTTCGAACCGCCGCATGTCCTTGAACTGGAAGGGGGAGGAAAGATTGGGCCGGTCACGGTCGCCTACGAGACATACGGCACGCTCTCTCCTCGAAAAGACAATGTCGTTTACATCTGTCATGCACTGACAGGTGACTCGCACGTCGCCGGACGTTATACACCAGAGGATCGCAAGCCCGGTTGGTGGGATGGTTTTGTTGGTCCGGGCAAGGCCATCGACACCAGCAAATATTACGTCGTCTGTGCAAATGTGCTGGGAGGCTGCCGAGGCACAACCGGACCAAGTTCCGTCGATCCCGCCACTGGCGAACCGTACGGTCCCGACTTCCCGTTCATCACAATTCAGGACATCGTCACCGTACACAATGCGTTACTGGATGCCTTGGGTATTGATAAAGTGCTGGCGATTATCGGGGGAAGCCTCGGGGGAATGCAGGTTCTGAATTGGGCAGTCCGGTTTCCTGATCGGGTGGGAGCGGCCGTGCTCCTGGCCTCTGGTCCTCGATTGAGTGCACAAGGAATCGCCTTCAATGCGGTCGGACGGCGTGCCATCTATGCCGACCCTCTGTTTCGGGAAGGTCGATACTACTTGCAGGATGAGAAGCCGGCCTTCGGGTTGGCTCTTGCCCGAATGATTGCCCATATCACGTATCTCTCTGAAGAATCGATCGAACTGAAATTCGGTCGACGCCTTCAAAACGGAGACACGTTTGCTTACGACGCGCATTCCGAAGTGGAGTTTCAGGTCGAAAGCTACCTCCACTATCAGGGACGGTCTTTTGTCGAACGCTTCGACGCCAACAGCTACCTCGCCATGACCCGCGTGATGGATTACTTCGATCTGACGCGGCACCAGAAGTCGCTCTCCGATATCCTGTCGAAATCGAAATGCCGGTTTCTCGTAGTCTCTTATACGTCCGACTGGCTGTTTCCAACGTCGCAGAGTGAGGAAATCGTAAAGGCGCTTGTCGAGGCGCGCAAGCATGTCACGTTCGTCGAACTCCCGAGCCCGTACGGTCACGACGCATTTCTGGTGGAATCGGAATTCCCCAAACTGGAACAACTCGTGGTTCCATTTCTTGGTCGGGCTTATCACGACCAGCAATTGAACCGGCCAGAGGAATCAGCTCCTTCAGGTTTGCGCGAATAATATACTGATGTTTGACCTCTTCCATCTGAGATAAAGACCGATTAGAAAGCAGCAGAACGGCATTCATCAGGGCTTTTGCTTGTTTCAAGATGGGCAATTTCCGGGAGGGCGAAGCTCCTGCTGAGCCGCATGGAAGATGACGCGATCTCTTTGGTTGCGGCTCGGCAGGAGCCTCGCCCTCCCGAGCCATCTTCAACAAAGCAAAACCGTGCGGCATTCATCTTCCCTGCTGGACGTGACGAAGACGGGGACGTATCCTCAGAATCTCAGGACACATGTTGTCTTCACGAAGAAACTCGAAGATTCAATTCACTGGAGAAATAACGATGCGGACATATCTTGTATTGGCGGCTGCGATGGGTTTCATGACTCTCTCTACCGTTCGGAGCGACGCAATGGATGCATTGAAGGTGGGAGATGCCGCCCCGGAATTCTCGGCAAAGGATGACACCGGAGCCGATTGGAAATCGAGCGATCATGTCGGGAAAAAAGCGATTGTCGTCTACTTCTATCCGGCCAACATGACCGGCGGATGCACAAAGCAGGCCTGCAAGTTTCGCGACGATTTCTCCAAGTTGAAAGAACTCAACATCGAAGTGGTCGGAGTGAGTGGAGACAATGTTGAAAGTCACAAACTTTTCAAGAAAGCCCATGATCTGAACTTCACCCTGCTGGCAGACACCGAAGGAAACGTTGCCAAAGCATTCGGTGTTCCCAGTACCCCCGGCGAAAAAACACTGACGTTCGAAGTTGACGGAAAAAATGAACAGTTCACCCGACTGGTCACCACCAAACGCTGGACCTTCGTCATCGGCCCTGATGGGAAACTGGTCTACGTCAATACCAGCGTCAATCCAACAACCGACAGCGAAGAAGTTGCCAAAGCAGTCCGTAACCTGAAGAAGAACTCCTGACCGATCCACGCAAAGAACCAGATCTCGAAGTATCGGAACATTTGATTCCTGATCCTTGAGATTTGGTTCTTTCTGCTTTTATGAAGTGTTCCATCCTGATGCCTCAGTTCCCTCTCGCCGATCAGATTCGACTTGCCTGCCAGATGGAATGCAGTGCGAAGAAGCCGGGGAATGTTCATCCGGAAGCAGACTTCAATGACGTCAGCTATCAGGATTTCATGGCATCCGCCGATGTGATTGCTCCTGTTCTTGCTCAGGCCAGAGAAACCGGAGTGGGAGGATCGATCTATGATGCGGTCATAAAGACACGTCAGATGGTGGGGACGAATACGAATCTCGGAATCATTCTGTTGCTCGCTCCCCTCGCAGCCATTCCTGCTGGGAAGAGTTGCCTTGATGGCATCGGTCCGGTTCTGGACTCATTGACCCAGGTCGACGCCGAGTTCGTCTACGCGGCAATCCGTCATGCTCAACCCGGTGGCTTGGGAAAAGTTGACGAACAGGATGTGGCCAGCAAACCGGCCATCGGTCTGGTGGAAGCGATGTCACTGGCTGCCGACCGGGATCTGATTGCCCGACAGTATCACAATAGATTTCAGGAGGTACTCGGTTTCGGATGTCAGTCGCTTCTGCGATCCGTCAATGAAGAAGGGATGGATTGGGAAACAGCCGTCATCAGTACGCAACTGCAACTGATGGCCACTTTCCCCGACACTCTCATCGTCAGAAAATGCGGAAGTGAAATCGCCGTCGAATCTCAGGTTCGTGCTCAAGCGGTCCTGAACAGCAACTGGCGCAGTGATACCGATTCTCACCTTGAAGAGTTTGACCGATGGTTACGAAATGATGGACATCGTCGTAATCCCGGAACCACGGCCGACCTCATCGCGGCGATTCTGTTTGTTGCGTTGCGCGATCATCAATTCGCTCCAGCAGATGTCTCACTGGAGATGAACTGCACAAGAAAGCCTTTCGTATGAAGCGCACATTTCAGGTTGATGTTACCAAAGATCACCTTGTCTTTTCCGCCGGACATTTCATTACCATCGGTGACTTTTGCGAACGCCTGCATGGGCATAACTTTCGCCTGGCCGCCAGTGTGGAAGGCCCGCTGGATCAGAACGGGTTTGTCTTTGATTTCATCGCCTTGCGAGATGAATTGCAGCGATTGTGCGACTCCCTGGACCACCGGATGCTCCTTCCGCTGCATCATCCGGCGATTCGTCTCAATCTGACTGAGAAAGAAGTTGAAGCGACGTTTGCCGATCGGCGCTGGATCTTCCCGCGAGAAGAATGCATCCTGCTGCCGATTCAACAGACAACCGTGGAACTGATCGCCGACTGGATTGGAACAGAGGCCATCAAGCAATTTGATGTCTCGTCCCTGACGTCACTCACCATTAAAGTTGAAGAAAACTTCGGGCAATGGGCGCATTGCCGTATTGAACTGGAACCCACTCGTGCCTAAACCGTTTCCCTCTCGCCCCGATAGAAATCATCCTGACAGAAACCGCTCCGACAGGCAGCGGCCTGACCGACAACGTTCTGACAGACAGCGCCCTGATAATCGACACCCCAACGCGAAACGACGCGATAAGGAAACCAAATTCCCGCTCGACCCGTCGCTACTCGTCCAGCGCGGACTGAACGCCAACTCCAGTAGCCCGTTGCCGGTCGTGAAGCTGCGATCAGAAACTCGCCATCCAACGGTGTACCGTAAGCGAATCGTGCATGTCGATCCGCTGGTGAAACATGGTGACCTCGTCAAAGTGGAAACCGTTGACGGCATCGACGTTGGCTACGGGATATGGAATCCACGAGCTGAGGCCACAGTTCGAATTCTCAGTTGGAATGAACCTCCCGTCACTTCCGACTGGTGGAAAGATCGCCTCGACTTTGCCGCGCGATCCCGCAAGCATTTAAAACTGGATGAAGTGACCAATGCCTTCCGTGTGATCAACGCCGAAGGAGACTTCCTCCCCGGCATTGTTGCCGACTGTTATGATAATGTTCTTTCTGTTGAGGCATATACACTTGGCATGTATCAGCGTTCAGAAGCAATCGCCCAGTCTTTAGCAGCAACGCTGCAACTGAAACACTGGATCGTTCGGCCGGGGCCTCAGGCATTTGAGCAGGAAGGCTTCCTTGTCGATGGGTTCGCTTCAGCTCAATCCCCGGAGAAAGTGTTGATCCGTGAACATGATGTCACGTATGAACTGAATCCGGCATCAGGGCACAAGACCGGATTTTTCTGCGACCAACGGGAAAATCGCCTGCGTCTGCGAGACTTCTGCAAAGGAAAGTCGGTCCTTGATTTATGCTGTTATAGCGGCGGGTTCTCCATGAATGCCGCTTATGCCGGAGCGTCCAGCGTGACGGCTGTCGATCTCGACGAAGAGGCCATCCGGCTGGCCCGACGGAATGCGCAGTTGAATAAACTCAATAATATTAAGTTTGTGCATGCGGATGCATTTAGTTATCTGCGCGACATGCAACGTAATAATAAGAGGTTCGACGTTGTTATTCTTGATCCCCCGAAGCTGATTCGCAGTCGTGAAGAATCCATTGAGGGACAGGAGAAATACTTCGATCTCAATAAGCTGGCGGCACCGTTGGTGGATCGAGGTGGTTTACTGCTGACATGCAGTTGCTCCGGGTTGTTCAGTATGGATGAGTTTACCAGAACGGTTCGCGCGGCCTGTGGAGAACGGCGTCCGCAAATGCTGATGAGAACAGGGGCCGGAATGGACCATCCGGTCGCACTCAATTGTCTGGAATCCGAATACCTGAAGTGCCTGTGGCTGCGCATGGATTAGGAACTGGGAATGATTTGTTTCCTGGAATCTGGGAGAGAGAGGAGCTAGGAATTAGGAGGTAGGATTTAGGAAAATCCGAATAATCGTTCCTAACTCCTAGTTCCTAGCTCCTAACCCCTTTCAGGGAAACTATTGTTTCCCAGTTCCTTAGAGCAGATTCATCCGGATCACGTGTGTCTCTGCAGAGGGGACACGATGAGATCGTTGTGTAGAAGCAGAGCAATCTGTTCTACAGCAACATACGATTTTTCAAGCTCAGATACGTTTCAATCGTGCGTGTGGCGATTTCGTCTGCAGGAGAGTCGAGGACGGCGGCGCCGCTGTTGCGAAGAACTTCCAGCAGTTCATCCCGTTGCAGCAGCAGTTCATTTGCCACCCCCACCTGATAGAACTCTTCCGCACTCTGGGGTTCAAGAACTTCCAGGTGTTCCACGGTCTGATCCGCAATCGTAGCGACCAGTGGGAGATGACGCGGGATCAGAGAACGAACATAGGCAGACATTCTCTGCGAAGACTCAATCACAGTCACATCGGTGAACAGCAGCATCAGACTGCGCCGACGATTACGAGTGGCCGCCAAAGTGATTGCCGTTTCAAAGTCGGGTTCGACCGGTCTGGCATGCAACGTATAGAGCGCATTCATGATCGCCCCGACCTGACTTTTTTCACGACGCGGGTGCAGGTAGATATCGATTTTATCAGAGAAGACCAGCAGCCCTACGGCATCCCCCACTTCAACAGCAGAGCGAGCCGCGAGAATCGCCGCTTCGATGGCCGTATCCATCTTCGTACGATGACCACAATACGTCATCATCATGCGACTGGCATCGATGATCAGTAACACCTGTTGGTGACGTTCTGTTTCAAAGTTGCGAGTAATGGGACGCTGTGCCCGAGCGGAGGCTTTCCAGTCGACCCAGCGAATGTCATCTTCCGTCGTATACTCCCGGAGCGATTCGAAAATAGTTCCGGTTCCGCGCCAACGAATTCTGTGACTTCCGGCCTGTCGACTGAGAGCCTGTCGGGCAGCGATCTCAGCGGCGTTCCAGTTCGCCAGGTGCGGATAACATCGCACTGACTGTCTGGCATCGAGTACGGAAAGTCGCCAGGCAAGTCTAAGTGCACCGAGGGTGCGGTAGTAGAGTTTTCCAAATTCCAGATCTCCCCGAACCGTTGGGAGCAGATCATAACTGAGACGAGTCCGGGTCTGTCGCGGCACGGCAATACCCAACTCTGGAGTTTCTGTACTGGATCCCGCTGGAAGCTGATCGCGAAGCATGACGAAGGTGTGAAATGAACTTCGGTTCTCCAGTATCCATTCAATGCGCTGCTGCTGATCAACATAGACTTCTTCAGGAGCGACACGTTCCAGGCTCAACTTCCGTCCCGGCTGAAACCAGATGCCGTCCATCAACCACAAACCCAGCAGCCCTCCCATCAATCCCCAGGCAAATCCCAGGATCACCCCTGAACCGCCGGAGACCGCAGCCATCAGCAACGGAACCACTCCCAGCAGGATCAGTAAACGGGTCGGGAGAATCATGGATGCCGTTTTCTTTCGTTTCCGGTTTGTCCCTGATGGGTGTCAGAAAAGCTTGTTTCAAGATTGGCAATTTCCGGGAGGAGCCTCCCTCCACTTGTGTTCGACACTAGTTTTGCCATGTGAGATTCTCCCTTCTCCCCGCTGAATGACTCTCCATTTTGTGAGAGTGTTCCAGCGGGGAGAAGGGTTGGGGATGAGGGGACTGAGCAAGATTTTCCTGCATTTTCCCCTCACCCCGGCCCTCTCCCCTGAACACGCTCGTTATGTATATCAAATCTCATTCAGGGGAGAGGGGGAATCAAATTCCGTGCCGAACAGTATTGGCCTCGCCTTCCCGAGACCGTTTCAACAATGCAAAATCCCTGGGTTTGATACTATTGCATCGTCCAGACTTAATTTTGGGGTTAAAAATCCAGAACGAGAGCGGCCAACGAGCCGCGGAACAGGTCGAGCAACACGCAGATCAAGGCTGGACACAGCACTATTCACTTTTGGTGGATGAGATTACTGAGGGCTGGTTGAGATTTTTCAGATAAGCGACCAGATCTGCTAGTTGCTGTGTTGTTAATACTTTTTCTAAACCTGCAGGCATAATGGAGACGGTGCCAGGGACCATTTCTTCGATCTGATTTCGTTGAATTGGAACCACCTCTCCGTTTTGTTGTTGAAGATATAAAACATCCGACGTTTCCCGGGCAACCAACCCCGTCAAGACACGGCCATCTTCCGTCATGATCATATAAGGTTCGTAGTCACGAACGATGGTCGCCGAGGGGAAAATAATAGATTCCAGCAGGTCTGAACCGGAACGATTGGCTCCGATCATACTCAGGTCGGGACCAATGTTTTCCCCTTTGGATCCAACACGATGGCAAGCAGAACATTTCGCCTGCTCTGAAAAGAAAATGGCTGCACCGCGCTGCGCATCCCCCTCTTTTAATGTCGGAAGCAGTGTATCCAGTAATGTAATCTGCTTCTGTCGATGTGCCTTGAGCTGGTCGATTAACTGATTCCCTTCAGGCAACCATTTCGCCGGAAACTCTTTAACAATATCTGAAACCTCATTTTCCGACAGACTCGTAAAATTCAATGCCGATTTCAACCCGTTAATAAAAGCCTGCGCAACGTCATCACTTCTGGAATGATTGAATGGACGGATCAGTTCTTTAATCTCAGAGGGAGACGCCCGTTCAAAGTGAGAAGTCATCTGAATCAATTGCGATGGATTCAGACTGGAAGAACCGATTCGTTGAGCAATCGCCAACCGTTCCTGTGGACCTCCCTTGCTAAGAACCTCATCGAGCATGCTGAACGCGGAATCAGGGAGGGTTCCTCTTTGTCCAGAAACAACCTGTAACGCGCGGACTCGCAACAGCACCGGTTGCTGATCATTGTCGGCAAGCTCACGAAGTTGAGCATGAAACTGTTCGGTCTTGATCGCGGCAATGGCATTCAAAACCAGATCAAGCTGCTTTTCATTACCGTTTTTAATGTTCTCTTCGAGCGGAGCGATCCAACCGGGATGCAGAGCCAGCCCGCGCCGTGCCGCGATTCCTTTAAAGATGGCCTGACGGGAAACGGCAGGGAGCGTGGAATCAGCAAGTGCCTCGCCAATCGTTCTGGCCACGGCAGTCTCATGCACGAAGACGTTCACCAATGATTCTATGATCTCGGAGTTCTCGTCTGCCTGTTGCTGATTCTTCAGCAGTTGTTCAAGAAGACCGGCAGCCTGTGATGACCAGTCATTGTGTCGGATAAAGATCTTCGCCCCCGCTTTTCGCAGTTCCACATCGCGGGATTCAATCAACGGAAGGACATCCTGAGCCTGCAGATCTCCCGCAGTCATCTGGTCGAGAGCAATCAGGGCTCCCCGTTGAATCTGCAAGTTCTCTGCCTGCAAACCGGGACGGGTTTTCTCAGGTTGATTCAGTTCGATGAGAGCATAAATCACCGCGTGTTCTTCGGGACGTTCCAGTGGTTTTGCGAGAGACTGAAGAAGAGCCGGAATCACCTCGGCGTCACCATTTCGTCCCAGCGTCACAGCAGAAGCACGCCGCAATGCAGGATGATCAGAGTTCAATAACTCGATCACTTTCTTCGTCGCACCTGAATCGGGATAGAAGCTCAATCCATGCAGAGCGGCCAGTCGCACATCCAGTTCGGAATCATTCAGAAATGGAAGAAGTGCGCCCCCTTTTCCCATGCGGACCAATGACCACACGGCATTCAATCTGGCCAATGCCGAAGAACTGGTCACCATCTTCTCAAGGAACGGAGTGACAGCGTCGCCTCGTTCGGCACAAGTGGCCATCGCCCGTTCTCTGACCATGAATCGTGGATCATCCAACAGCTTGACCAGTTCTTCGGCCGACAGCGATTCCCATGAAATCAAAGAACCACGCGGGTCATTCGGTACCGGCATTCCCGTGCGCCGAACCCGATAGATGCCTCCTGAGATCTCTGGCTTGGCGTGCTGCGAGGTTGGGCATCCCCGGTAAAACCAGCCCCCCGTATTGACGACCAAAAGACTTCCGTCGGCATCTTCAATGATATCCGTGGGATGAAAGTCACGATCGGCACAGGAAAGAAACTCCCGCTGCGTGGCAGTGAATGTGCTTCCACTTCGCTCCACTTCCAGTCGAACAACTTTCCCGGTGTTGAAGAAGGTTGTGAAAAAGTTGTCTTTCCATTGTTCATCAAAGGCACCACTGCGATAACGCAATGTCCCGGAAACCGCGACATGACCAAAACGATGAATCGGTCCCAGCAACTCGCCGGTCACCTGAATTTCTTTAAGCACCCGTTCGCGGTGAGGATAAGCCCCTCCGTATAACCAGTGCACGAAGGCATCGACTCGCGGTCGTGTATAAAGAATATTCACCGTTCCCAGCATTTCTCCGCTAGAAGTGAAATCAACTTCCACGGGATTATCCATTCCTCCGCCACAATGCAGCATGACGTCGGAACCATCTGGTCGACAGGAGAAAAGATAGGAACCCTCTCGTTTACTGGTGAGATTTCCGGCCGCATCACGAAATTCGTGACCATGATACCCATCTGTCCAATAAAGTCGGCCATCCGGACCGGAGAGACATCCATGAACACTTGAAGCGTTGCCGGTATCGCCAAACGTTCCGACAAGCTGCTCCCGCTTATCGGCAATGCCGTCTCCATCGGTGTCTTCCAATCGCCAGATGTAAGGAGGCGAAGCGACATAGAGCGCCCCCTGATGCCAGGCTCCTCCCATGGGGAAAGTCATCTTGTCGGCGAACAGGGTCGAACGGTCATAGTGCCCGTCACCGTCGGTATCCTCCAGCATTCGGATGGAGTTGGGGAGTTGTTTCTGCAGTTCTTCTGCCGTCAGGTTCACTCCCGCATTTTCCGAAAGATACAGTCTGCCACGATCATCAAAGGTGGCGAACGTCGGGTGCTTGACCAGTGGAGGGGCCGCAACGAGTTCGATTGTGAATCCCTCTGGCACCACAATTGGATGTGTCTCCGCCGCATGACAAAGTCTCTGATATGCGGCACTGTTGCATATGACACTGTTGACCACTCCAACCGCGAGAATCAGTGAAAGCATCTTAGAGAACGAAGCAGACATTCCTGGCATCGGCAGAATTGGCATTCGAACATTCACTTTCCAGAGCAGTTTGCTCGACCATGGAAATTGGACACCATTGGGAGGCTTGGTGATGAGTTTACAGTCTGTGTTTTCGTTTGTCCTTGATACTCTGGGGAAAAAGCAGTGGTTCTGAAATCGACTTTATTGGAAATCGCCGGGGAGGGCGAGGCTCCGGCCGAGTCGCGAGCAATGGAAAGCGTGAACCTGCATGCGGCTCAGCAGGAGCTTCGCCCTCCCGGAAATAGACAATCTTGAAACAGGCAAAAGTGCGAAAGTCGAGCTGAGATGAATTGGCGTTGTCACCTGAAGGTGATGTAAGATAATCAGGCAGGTTAATGACTGCGTTTTATACGCAAATCACTAATACAAAATGGATTCTTTGGCGGTGAGGGAGTTGTGATCTACATCAATGGACAATGGCGAAACGGAACCGGAAGTCAGTTCCAGTCTCTCAATCCTGCGAACGAACAGGTTCTCTGGACAGGGTGTTCAGCCAGCGCGAATGATATCGATGACGCGGTCGCCAGTGCTCAGAGGGCCTTGCCGGACTGGAAAGGACGTTCGCTTGATGAACGTCTTTTCTTTCTGAAGACGTTTCAGCAGCAACTCGAGCAGAACCTGCCACGTCTTGCGAAGTTGATCACAGAGGAAGTCGGCAAGCCGCTCTGGGATGCAACAACCGAAGTTCAAGGGATGATCGGAAAGATCGACCTGACAATTCAGGCGTTCCATTCCCGTCGAGCTTCCACGGAGATTGAAATCTCCGGAGGAGTAGCCAGAACCCGGTATCAACCTCTGGGAGTCGTTGCTGTTTATGGACCGTTTAACTTTCCCGGACATATTGCGAACGGTCAGATCGCTCCTGCATTGCTGGCAGGGAATACCCTGATTTTCAAGCCGAGCGAGCTGACTCCACTTGTTGCAGAAGAAACAGTCAAACTGTGGGAAGAGACCGGACTTCCGCCGGGGGTGTTGAATCTTGTTCAGGGGGCACGCGATACCGGTGAAGCGATTGCCCAGCACTCCGGAATTCAAGCGATTCTGTTTACCGGAAGTCTGAAGACAGGGGTGGCGTTACAGCGGGCTCTTGTCGGGCGTCCTGAAGTGCTTCTCGCGCTGGAACTGGGAGGCAACAATCCGCTGGTCGTGCATCGTATCTCTGATATCGATGCGGCGGTCTACTGGACAATTCAATCCGCTTATATCACGTCAGGACAACGCTGCACCTGTGCCCGACGTTTGATCGTGACCAAAGGGAACGACGAATTCCTCAAGAGACTTCAACAGGCTGTTTCGCAACTCACACCAGATCGGCCCGATGCAAATCCGCCCCCATTTCTGGGACCACTCGTTCATGCGTCCGCAGTGGAACGACTTCTGCAGGAACAGCAGCGACTGGTTGATCATGGTGCCAGAGTACTCGTTCAGGCACAACGTTCTTCTCTCGGTGGGGCGTTTGTTTCTCCCGGCCTTATGGACGTGACGAGCTGTTCCTCGCTGACCGATGAGGAAGTCTTCGGGCCTCTCCTGCAAGTTCATCGCGTCCAGAGTTTTGATGAGGCGATCACCGTTGCCAATGACACACAGTACGGATTGGTTGCAGGTCTGTTCTCTGATCAGGAAGAAGATTTCCGCGAGTTCGCAAACTCCGTACAAGCTGGTCTGATCAACTGGAACCGCCCCACCACCGGCGCCAGTGGGCAGCTTCCTTTCGGGGGATGGGGAAAGAGCGGCAATCATCGTCCTGCCGGCTACTTCATGATAGATTCCTGCAACTCCCCGGTAGCGATGATGGAGTCGCCATCACTCTCGATGCCAGAATCATCCAGCCCGGGATTGGAGCGTTTCAACCAATAAAGACACTGACAGTACTTCCAAGTTTGTTTGTGATGGAGAGCAAGGGGTCAGGATTCAGGGGTCAGAAAAATCTGGAAAAAGCCTGCATTTTCTACCCACTATTTCCTACCCACGACCCACTGATCACTCCATTGAGGCAAACTTGGAACTACTGACTGAAATAAAGACACTGAAACCAACTTTTGATGAGACCCCAAAACCCTAAATAGAACCTCTCAAACAATCAGAATTCCTTTTTCGCGAGCGGATCAGGCTCGTTTTTGTCAGCGGATCTTTAACATCGCACCTTCATTCAGACTAGATTGCTTCTCCATGCGTTCCCTCTTTCTGTTAATCATCGGATCTTTTCTCGCGCTGGCTGCCACTGCGGTTTTTGCCCAAGCGCCTGCGGGGACACCGGCTCGAGAAATTCCTCCTCCCGGATTGGAAGTTCCAGATTCCCGGAAAGCCGAATTGACCGCCAGACAACAGATACTGTCCGAGAAAGTCGCGTTACTCGCAAAGCGAAAGTCGCCGGAAATCGACAAGTTACTGCCGGACGTGGAGATTTTTGCCAGAGCGATCCAACTGGCGATTGATGGTAACACGTTCTATTCCGAACAGGACATTAAGAACGCAGATCGGATTCTGGATGTCGGTCTGGCGCGGGCGGAAGAACTCTCCAATGGGACCTCCAGTTGGACAAAACAGACTGGACTGGTTGTTCGCGGTTATCGGTCCCGTCTGGATGGAACAGTTCAGCCATACGGTTTGGTGATCGGTCCTGATGTCACATTTGATGGAATGCCTGTTCGCTGTGATATCTGGTTTCGTGGACGTTCAGAGAAGAGGCTGGAACTTCAATTCATTCATGATCGGTTGACATCCGCAGGGGAATACCAGCTGTCGAACGGAATCATGCTGCACCCGCTGGGACGATACTGCAATGCCAATCGATTTGCCGGAGAAGTGGACGTCTTCGAAGCACTCGAACATGCCCAGGCAAATTACGCGATCGATCCCGACAGAATCGCAGTGGGGGGATTCTCGATGGGGGGAGCCGCCTGCTGGGGTTTTACCGTTCATCATCCCACCCGATGGTTCGCCTCTTATCCGGGTGCCGGATTCTCGGAGACCTACCGTTTCCTTGGAATGGACAAATTTCCGGAACGGCTCCCCGCTTCGTATCAACAGAAGTTATGGAATCTGTATGACGCTCACGTTCTGGCCGAGAATCTGTTCAATGTTCCGACCATTGCTTATAGCGGTGATAAAGACCGTCAGAAAATGGCTGCGGACATTATGGTCGAATCAGCGGCAACTCAGGGATTGGTGCTACCACACGTCATCGGCCCGGACACTGCTCATAAGATTCATCCGGATTCGAAGAAAATCATCGCGGAACGGTTGGCCGTGCTGGCGGAAGCCGGACGCGTCGCGGTTCCTCCGAGCATCCGATTCACGACGTTTACCTTAAAATACAATCAGTGCGGCTGGATCACGATTGACTCGCTGGGAGAACACTGGACCGCAGCCAATGTTCATGCCGATCTGGTGAATCCAGAGTCGCCGAGCGGAATCACAATCAAAACTCACAATGTCACCGGCCTGACGTTGCAGTTCGACAAACAGAATAATCCCTTCACTGACGCGAAGGAGGTCAGTGTGGGATTGGATGGTCAGTTGTTTTCGGGGTTGAATGCCTCTCAGTTCGAGTCGCTCCGATTGGCAAAGGAATTCGGAAAATGGAAGATCGTGACAGAAGCTCCCCCAGAGAATCGGCTCGTCAAACGGCACAATTTGCAAGGCCCGATTGACGATGCCCTGATGGATTCCTTCCTCTTCGTTCAGCCGACCGGCGAGTTTGCGTCTTCTGATGTCAAAACCTGGGTCCATGAAGAGATGACTCGGGCAGCCAGAAACTGGCAGCGTCAAATGCGGGGAGAGGCTCGCTTGAAACAGGATACCACAATCACAGATGCGGATATTCGTGACCACAACCTGATTCTCTGGGGGTGCCCACAAAGTAATTCTCTCATGAAGCGAGTTCTGGACCAGTTACCGGTCGAGTGGTCGTCGAGTCGTCTGGTTGTGGGACAGAAACAGTACGACCCGGCCAGGGACGTTCTGGTCTTGGTGTATCCCAACCCGCTCAATCCAGATCGATACATCGTTTTCAACAGCGGCCTGACCTATCGCGAATTCGACTATGAAAATAACGCCCGACAAACTCCCAAACTTCCAGACTGGGCGGTCATCGATACGACTGTCGCTCCTAATGACATGACCCCCGGAAACATTCGTGATGCCGATTTCTTCGACGAATTCTGGCAGGTGAAAAATTCTGGCAGATGAAACAGTCCCCGGACGAGGCGACGAAAATGATGCAGTACAACGAACGAACCAATCGGCTCCGTTATCAGTACGCTCATGATTCACAGAACCTGGAGGAACTGCTCTACTAAGTACTGGTCCTAAGCCACTGAGAGTAAATTGCTGAACCAGCACATTGCTCAACCAGACGCCCGAGCATCGCCCATCGGATCATGACGATGAACAAGCGGGACATGACAGTCGGCATCAGTTTCCACATAATCGACCCCATTTGGAGTACGCACAACCTTGCCTCAGACTTTGACCGATTCTCAAACTCCTGGTGGGCGATTACGGGCTGCCGTCGAAGCAGAGCGTCCACTACAAATCGCGGGGACAATCAATGCGTTCACCGCACGTCTTGCAGCGCGAGCTGGCTTTCGCGCGATTTAC
>DATMFC010000489.1:0-2764 GCA_035556335.1 Planctomicrobium sp.
TGGGTTCATTCACGCGGCTGGTCCGGCCACCGTGAAAGAAGCCGCGGCGATGATCAATCTGGAGACGCTTCCACTCGCGCCGGATGCCCAGGCTCCCGGGTCTCAGACAATCGCAGAGTTGAATTATCAGGCGAAAGGGAGTGTCCCTGCCGTTTACAAATTTCATCAGCAGCAACTGACAAAAAGTGGCTGGAAAGAACTGCCGGGGGGCTACGCGACGGAGCAGGCCGCCAGTGGAACATTCAGTCGGGCGGACTACTCACTTTCCGTGACCGTTTTTCAGTCAGGAGACTCCGCCCAAGTCTCCATCATCAATCATGGCAACGTCCCATTAGCAAAGCTGCCGGTTCCACCAGGAGCAAAGGTCCTCTATGCCGGCCCGGCTTCTTTGATGCTGGTGACCACAACTCCAGTGGACAAGACGGTGAGTGAACTGACAGCGTTGCTGGTCAAACAAGGCTGGACTCCCTTTGGAAGTGCTGGTCCTCAGTATTTTTTCAAGCAGAACGCTGTCCGACTCGGAGTCATGGTCTCGGCCGCACCAGCACAGGGAGGACAAACCTCGATCAACCTCTCCTCCAGCATGATGTCGGCAGACCTTCCGGTTCCATCAGAGGTGGAGGATTTGCGGTACGCAGAAGTGACCAGGACGGTTGATTTCCTCACGAGTCTTTCGGAAGAAGACCTGCAGAAATTCTATCGTTCGAAACTGGCTGAACAGGGCTGGCAGGCAACAACGGAACGGCCCATCGAATCTGACTTCCGCAAGGAAACGTTTTTCGTCAACCCCGCCAAGGAATTGCTGACACTGGAAACCCGGGCGACCGACGGGAAACTGAGAACGAGTCTGAAACTTGAAACCGCTGCTCAGGTGGCGGAACTGAACAAAAGAGCGAAAGCCGCCGCCGAGAAAGCCAAAGCCGCAATGGAAAAACCGGCAAACAAAGTCACGATTTCCATTCCCTCCGGTATCGACAAAGAAAGCAGCAGCGCAAAACGAATTGAACTGAAAGCCAAAACCGGAGATGGAAAACAGATTTCCGAAGAGATCCGCAAATCCCTGGAAGCCGATGGCTGGAAGAGCAAATCAACCATTGACCTGAAGGAAACCGGGACCATCGAGTTTGAAAAAGAAGGCCAGAAGCTTTTGTTACTGTATGTGGATCCCGGTTTCATTCCTGCGGAAATTACTCTCACTGGAATCGGAGTGGAACTCGAAGCAAAAGCCCGATGAACAGTCGCCTCCCTCGACGCAGGGCTTTCGCCTTATTGAAAATCGCTTGGGAGGGCGAGGCTCCCGCCGAGCCGCAAACCATGGAAAGCGTTCTCTTGCTTACGGCTCAGCAGGAGCTTCGCCCTCCCGAAAATTGCCCATCGTGAAACAAGCAAAAGCCCTGTCCCTCGACGCTCTCATCTCAGAGAGAGCGTCGAGGGCAAGGTGACCTTAAAAGATTACACCGCTTTCTTGGAACTGCCGTCGCTGGAGCGTTTCGGCTTGGCGGAACGTTCTGCCTGACCTTCGGCAGAGATGATCTGGACGACCCGTTGACCGAGGTCGTCCATTTCCATGACCAGATGATCGATCCGGCCGGCCAGGTACATGTATGCGGTGAGACAGGGAATGGCAATCAACAGCCCCACTGCCGTCGTGACGAGGGCCAACGCAATCCCTCCGGCCAGTTCCTGAGTGTTTCCCATCGCCCCAGCACTGGCGATCTTGTCGAACGATTCCAGCATCCCCCAGACGGTTCCCAGCAACCCGATGAGGGGACTGATCGTCGCGATTCCATTGATCAACCGGAGATGGGTTCGCAGGACATTGGTTTCCCGTTCCCCTCCGTCGATGATCGCCTGCTCCACTTCAACACTCGGCTTTCCCCACTTGCGGACCCCGCTGGCAAAGACCGCAGCCACTGGACTTCCGTTCTCTTCACAAATTTGCAGAGCCTCATCACGGGTCAGCTCTCCATCTTCCAGCAGCTTGAGGAAGCGGCCGACGAACGGCCTCGGAATTACCCGACCGCGGCGCAGGATGACGACCCGCTCTGTGATGAACCAGATGGCGAGAAGGGTCGCAATCGCAAACGGAACGCTGAAGTAGCTGAGCGACCCGATCATCTGCAACAGGACAGTGACAAAGGAGGGACGGCTGGTCTCACCCGTTGGATTCAAAAGCGAACGGGAAGTGTCTGGAGAGGCAGACTGTTCTGGAGTCGCGGAGTTTCCCGGCTCGGCAGTCACCGGCACATTGTCCAGAGGATCAGGTTGTGCCTGAACCGGTCCGGTCAGACAGAACATCCCCAACAAGATCAATCCAATGCCCAAAATCCGTCGTGGCAACATTTCAATTTCCTGATGTCGACTTCACCGATGAAACACGGGAACAATCGACGATGGCTTATTTCTGAGGAAGGGCGGCTTCCAGTTCCTTGATGCGGTCTTTTGCCTGTCCGGTGAATTCGCTTTCCGGGAATTCCGTGATCAGTTTCCGATAAGTGGTCATCGCTTCCTGATAATGTTTCATCGTCACGTCACAACTGGCTGCCTGAAACAAAGCGGCCGATGCCAGACGAGGAACCGCATATCCGGCGTAAACTTTGTAATACTCCCGGAGTGCGACCGGCAGATTGTTCTCTTTCAGATAAGATTCGGCAATACGGAACTGAGATTCCGCCGCAGTTTCTGTTCCCCGACCCGCTTCTGAGTCAATCACGCGACGGTAAGCAGCGCGGGCTTCATCGAATCGAGCCCGGTTCTCCAGACC
>DATMFC010000490.1:0-9155 GCA_035556335.1 Planctomicrobium sp.
AGACCGATGTTGGCTCCCAATCGTCCTTCGGTCGTCAGAAACGCTCGCAGATCGCCGAACAGAATCTGGTCTTCGGTCTGAACATAGGGGAACAGTTCCAGCGGAACGATGCTGTCATCTCGTCCCAGAGTCGGAAGACCGATGAAGCCAATTCGCCCATCGATTCCGGAACCGGGTCCATCTCCCCGAGTGTGAGGACGAGTCACAATCGAACCAGACGACATGCTGTCACTCAGTGGAGGTGTGTCATCCTCAAAGGAAAGCTGCCCGGATTCGGCTTCTGCTTCGTCTTCTGCCTGAAGAGAAGCCTGACAGAAAAGTAGCCCCAATGCCGCAATCAGCAGGAGCCAGCCGGACTTCCCAAAGCGATTCAGGAAACAGTGATTCTGGAAACCACGGCCAGAGAAACGGACAGGATGATCGGTAGACACGGTTCGCTGCATGGCAGTTTATCAACGTAGTACGAAGAACCTCTTACGGAACCTTCCGCGATCCGCTCGCGGAAAAAGTTTTCATCTGAAAGAGGCTTTGTTCGCGGCACTAAAAGACTTCATTTTCGGCTTGAACCCTAGTCGCCAGCATTTCCAGATCACAAGACGATCCCCCTCAAAATGGACGATCAAGAAATAGTCTCGGACGAATTCGAAATAATGAGATTGAAGATCGGCAATTGCCGCCGAGATTAGCGAATGCGGAGTCCTCGCCACTTAAAGCGAACCTTTTCCGTTCCGTTACAACTGGAAAAATGAAAAGAATTGACAAAACAAGAGTTTTTGGTAAATTTGGAACCGTCTCAGGTCAATCGCGCTCTCACGCTTCCCTTCTCGCAAGGAGAAGTGGTTCGTGTATTGTCGTAACTTCGATGTCAGGAATGACCAATCACTCAGCCCGAAATCCAAGGGGGCCAGTGAAGTGGAGTTCCCGATTACCGGTGATGATGCTGTCTGCCGGTCAAGCGACTCCTTTTTCGATCACGTTCAGTTGGCTTGGAATCACCATTTTCAGGCAGACTTTTCCGCTGCAGACCGCCTCTTCGGAAGCCTTCTGACTCCCCGGCATTTCACAGAAACCGGGCTGGAGTGGGGAAAATCCTTGAGATTCCGAGGCGATCATGCTCGTGCGCTCACACTTTTGGACGCAGCCCTCGAGAACGCCAAACGGCAAAACGATCTGGAATCCCAGCTGAATGCCTGCTGTCAGATGATGCTCTCTTTTCGCCAGATTTCAGATGAATCGGGACGATGGCAGTCTCTCCAACAGGCAATCCGATTCGCTCTCGGCCGCCCCCATTTCGGTGAATTCCCGGCAATTCTTCAACTGGAAATCGATCGTGAGCATGGACGATTTCCGAGTTCAGACCACTTCCCAATCGATACAGCAGGCAGGTTGCAGGTTGAGCCCGATTTTGAAGCATGTGCAATGTTATTGCAGACACAGGGGGAGCTGGCACATCAATCCAAGCAGTATCAGCGGGCTCTACAGTGTCAGGCAGCGGCTTACGAGAATTTCCTGAGCCTGGGGCATTTCGAAGGGGCTCTTCAATCTGCTGAGCATCTGTGTGCATCTCACTTGGCGCAAGGCAATTGGAAAACAGGAATTACGGCGTTTTCAGAAATTCGGAAACTGGCGAAATTGCTTGGGGATCACACAAAAGTTGCCGACACGAATCGTTGGGAATCGAAGCTCCAACGGGCATTTTGCACGATAGGAGAAAAATTACTTCACAACTGATAATCAGGGAGATGTTATGCATGAAGATATAATTGAATCTGAATCGAACAGGTGAAAGATGGATGGTCAGAAGTTCCGATCTGACCTAAAATGGAAGAACGTTCAAGGATGATACACGTCTCATGAACAATTCCGTTTCACATCAAGCTTCGTTCACTCGCATGCAACAGAGCCCTCCGTTCTGAGCACCGCCAATTAGTTGAATATTGCAGAAGATGACTTCCGACAAGGATGACGATTCGATCATGATCGACGCGACCCGCCTGTTTACAGGGGGAGGCTTTGGAGGACTGTCTGTTCCTTCAGACAATTCGTCGTCAGAACTTTACAACCGTTACGAAGAGATTGTCGCCAGTTCCGAAGTGACCTGGGACATGACCTATCGTCTTGTCGCCCGATTAGGTGCCGGTGGACAAGGAATCGTCTTTCTGGCAGACCGTTCCGGGGCGTTTGATGTCTCGTTTCCATTGGCGTTGAAGTTTTATCGCCCCGACGGTTACCCGGATCCGGAAACCTATCGCCGTGAAATGTCTCGCATGGCCCGGGTGAATGTGGAAACGGCCCGAATTCAACAAGACCATCTGGTTGACGTCTATAATGTTGTCGAACACCACGGGATTCTCGTTCTGGTTTCGGAATGGGTCGACGGTTACGATTTGCGTCATCTGACCGCTCCCAAGCTGCTGAAGATGGTAAAAAAAACGGTCGATGCCGATCGCTGGTCTTACATTAACGATGTGATCATCACCGACGCCGGATTTCAGTCTCGACTGATGCCGGGTGTCGCCATTGCGATTATTCGCGAGTGTCTGGCAGGGTTGGCGGCACTGCATCGGCAAGGGATTATTCATGCCGATTTGAAACCGGCCAACGTCATGGTCAAGCAGACCGGGAACAGCAAGATTATTGATCTCGGCTCGTCGTTCATGCACGACGAACTCCCGATTCGCCCCACCTGGACTCCACGCTATGCGGCAGTGGAAGTGCTTGAAGGAGCCCAGCATACTCCGTTGTCCGACCTCGCAAGTCTGGGGTATGTGCTGCTGGAACTACTGACCGGAAAATACCCGTTCGCCGGAGTTGGAGATCTCGCGGAACTGATTCATATCAAACGTGACATTTGGCAGCGTATTCCTGATCTTCTGCCGAAAGATGTCGCTCGAAACAGCACCCTCGTACACATGCTCTCCAAGATGATCGCCCCCAATCCGGCCGATCGATTTCAATCTCTGGAAGAAGCGGATCTCTCTCCCACCGGTGCGTCGGAAATCGAACGCCAGCTGGTGAAAGTGAACATGACCACCGAAGTCGAAAATGAAATGCGCATCCTGATGCAGGAGTTCTCTCAGGTCTCCCCATCGGAATCAGAGATTTATCGGTTACGAACCGGGTGATGGAGGAAGGGGTCAGGGACCAGGGGTCAGAAAAGAGGATGGAAGACGGTAATTCCGATTGCTCCTCAGGTCTTTCTAGCGTAACCTTTCCTGTCTCATTCTAACCGGTCTCATTCCGACAGGGAGCCAGGGAAGGTGCTTGCTGTTCCGCTCAGGCAAAGGATTGCCGCGGCTGCATTAATGTGCGGTCTGGGGCTTTCGTTGTTGCAACTCTGGCAGCACACCTTCGGAACAACAGCAATTCTCGCACTTTCAACAGCGTTGATGCTGATCGCGTTCTGCAAAAGGCCGACGACCACCTCCGGCGTAGTCATTCAATCTTTCATTCTGCTTGTGGCGATGACCTGCGTCGCTGTTTCCTCCGGCACACATCAGGCGACCGGAAGCGGACTCGTCTGGGCAGGAGTCCTCAGTGGACTCGTCAGCAATATCGGTTTGATCCGGCTCTCATTGTTGCCGGATGAAGAGACCGGGAGCCAGACCGAAGAACAGCAAACAGAAGGACAACGATTAGAACGACCTGATGAGTTTCTCGTTGATCAATCCGTCACGATCTCTGAAACGGTTCTGGTTCCCTCTGGATTGACGGCACTGGAACTTCTCGCTTCGGAGGATGATGAAGAATTCTTGGATGAAGAATTGGAAGAGGCCGATGTTGAAGGAGAACGCATCGTTCACGCCTGGACCCGGCGTCGTCAGCCAGAGGAAGAACTGCTCGAAGGATCGGTTGTCGCGGAATTCCTCCCCGGCCAGAAGCAGGTGTATATTCACGTTCCGTTTCTTCCTGGCTTCGCCTCACCCCCGCATGCTCTCTGTTATTGCGAATGCGACACTCTGTTCGCTGCGGAATTTGACATCCTGCAAACCTACGGCGGTCGTTTGAGCGTTCGTCGACGAGGGGATGTCTGCGACTCGGCCGAAGTGGAGATCTCCTTTTCCGTGAATGCTCCCCGGCACATCACCCAACGGGCTGCCTGACCGTCTGATTTTCGTTTCGGGACTGTTCCTGAAGCACGAATGAGAGCATTTTTAAGAGCCGCGAACAAAACCTCTCAAACGACGAAGATTTCCTTTCCGCGAGCGGATCGGTGTCGGTTTTGTTAGGGGTTCTAAAATGATCTGCCCCCTCTTCCACTCTCCTGGTGCACACCACTGGGAAACGTGGTCGCTCAGAGGACACTGTGTCGCGGTTTGGATGCACAGCAACCATTCACACCTTAACACGTTCTGAACGTAATCGATCTTCTGATTTCAGATGTGGATCATTCCCGTAAGTCTCGCGGGTATCTTGCAAAACCCTGTTGAGAGAGACGAGTTCCGTCATTCCCCGCCATGAAAGTGTTGCAGTAAAACCAAGGCGAAAACAGGGGAGCTTTGAATGGAAACATCCTTTTAACAAACAATGTGGCATCCCTGTTGCATGACATCAGTTCACTGCAACCGTCATCAAAGGACTGATTTTCGAATTCTTCAAACGGGAACAAATAAAAAAGCGTTTGACGAATCGAAGCAACAGCCGAATGATTAAAAGCAGACAGAAACAATACCGAGCCTTTTAACGTTTCTGCAATGAAATTGATGTATTGAACTGGCCTGTAATTGAGGGGATTCACTTTAAGAAGTCCTGACAAAACTGACCCCGATCCGCTCGCGGAAAGGAAATTCTCATCGTTTGAGAGGTTTTGTTCGCGGCTCTAAATTTGTTTGAACGATAACACGTTTAGACGATACCCGGCTCGGGTGATTGCTGTCTGTTGTTGCAGGTGAATCCCTGCAGGCCGTCTCGGCTGATGTGAAGGAGAGACTGCCATGGACCAACTCACTCGAGTTCCCGATGAATTCATGGGACGTGAATCCCGTCCCTGGCTGAAATCTTACCCGGCTGACGTTCCGAGCACGTTGCAATACCCGGCTCACGCGATGCCGTGGTTGCTTGAACGAGCCGCCAATAACTGGCCGGACCGTATCGCCTGCATCTATTACGATGAAAAAATTACCTACCAGCGAATGCTCTCGCGTGCCCGACGCATTGCTCTCTGGCTGGTTGAACAGGGTTTGCAGCCCGGCGAACGGGTTGGTGTTCTGCTTCCCAACACTCCGGAATACCCTTCCATTCTGAATGGGATCTGGCTGGCAGGAGGAGTGGCCGTTGCACTCAGTCCGTTGTTCGTTCCGGAAGAGGCCACCGCTTTTGCAGAGGCCACGCAATGTAAGATCGTCATCACGCTCGACGTTCTTTCTCCGTTGATCATACAGAATGATTCCCATCCCCGAACAATCGTTTATTCGTCGCTAGGCAGTCGCATGAGCCGGCTTGAGAGGCTCGGTTATGCTTGGGTCCGGCTCATGCGGCTGGGTTTGAAAGGAGTCGGTCCGGAAGGACGCAACGTTGAACTGCGACAAATCCTGCGTGAAGGTCGACGCAAGGAAGATGGCTTTGATCCAGTCGCGGTCAACAGCAGCGATCGGGCTTATATCCTCCCGACCGGTGGAACAACATCCGCTCCGAAAGCGGTGACGCTGACTCATGGTAACTTAATGGCAAACGCCTGGCAGATCAGTCATTGGGCAGGAAATAAGGCGGGAGAAGAAACCGTTCTGTCGGTTCTCCCCTTCTTTCACAGTTATGGATTATCAACCTGCCTGACGAACGGCATCGCACTGGGAGCAACGCTTGTTCTGCACCATCGATTCCGTACGACTTCGGTTGTACGACTGATGGAACAGCACCAGCCCACCTTGTTCCCGGCTGTTCCGGCAATGCTCGCAGCATTGAACCCGGTGCTTGAAAACATGTCAAAGAAGCCGAGTCATTCATTGAAAGCTGTGATCTCAGGAGGAGCCCCGTTGCCCGCCTCTGTTTCGGGAAAATTTTCGGAACTGACCGGCGCCGAAGTGGTGGAAGGTTACGGACTCTCCGAAGCCAGCCCCGTGACACATGCCGGTCCTCTGGACGGAACCGCCATTTCCGGAACAATTGGATTGCCGTTCCCTGATACCGACGCCCGTATTGTCGATGCCGCAACCGGGACGGAAGAACTTCCGTTCGGCGAGGTGGGAGAACTGGTCATTCGTGGTCCTCAGGTAATGGAAGGATACTGGAACAATCCTGAGGCAACGGCCGATGTCCTGCGTGACGGCTGGCTCTATACCGGGGACCTGGGAACATGCGATGAAAACGGGTTCTTTAAAATCGTGGATCGTAAAAAAGATTTGATCATCACCTCTGGTTTCAACGTTTACCCAGGAGACGTTGAAGAAGTTCTTCTGCGTTACCCCGGAATTAAGGAAGTGGCGGTAGTGGGTGTTCCCGATGAAAGAAAAGGGGAAATAGTCAAAGCCGTGGTTGTGATGGAGCCCGGCAAGGCTTTTAACAAAGATGATTTCAATGCCTATGCACATAAGCATCTTTCCGCCCAGAAACGCCCTCGTATTGTTGAAGAACAGACACAGGAACTTCCACGAAACTTTCTCGGAAAAGTATTAAGACGTGAACTGAGAAAGAACGACGAAATTCATACCGAAACATAGCTTCTGTCCTTGACCGATCGAATTGGTCTTTCAGGGACAGAAGCACAAGCCAGAAGGTTGGGTGACAGCAATGTCCTTAATCTTCACAAGTCAGAGGAGAGTGTTCGATGTCGA
Source organism: Planctomicrobium sp. (assembly GCA_035556335.1). Lineage (GTDB taxonomy): Bacteria > Planctomycetota > Planctomycetia > Planctomycetales > Planctomycetaceae > Planctomicrobium. The sequence continues at coordinate 6,771 of DATMFC010000490.1, forward strand.
TTACACATTCTCTCCAGCCGTTAGTGGTTTTAGACGGAGTACGAACTCCGTTCATCAAAGCCTTTACGCAGTTCAACTCGATTCAGGCCGACGAACTTGGAATCGTGGCACTGAAAGGAGCATTCAAACAGGCCGGCGTCTCGGCTGATGCCATAGACGAAGTTGTCTTCGGAAACGTTTCGACTCCGATTCACGCCGCAAATATCGCTCGTGTGATTGCGATGGGATCCGGCGTCGATCAGTCCAAGCCGGCGCATACCGTTTCACGAAACTGCGCGTCCGGAATGGAATCGATTATCAGTGCCTGGCACGCCATTCACGAAGGTCGGGCAGAAGTGATTGCCGCCGGTGGCGTAGAATCGATGTCGAACATTCCATTCCTGTACAGCCGGGACTTTCAGAACTGGATGCTGGAATGGAACAAGCAGAAGGGGATCGGGCAACTCACCCATCTCGCAAAATTCCGGCCATCCATGTTGAAACCGGTGATCGCACTTCAAGTGGGACTGACCGATCCGACATGTGGTTTAAACATGGGGGACACCGCCGAAATCCTCGCGGAAGAATTTAACGTCTCTCGTGAGGAACAAGACCGGTTCGCCCTCGAAAGCCATCATCGTGCGGCAGCCGCCTGGGAACGTTGCTTCCTCGGTGGAGAAACCGTGGAGTTCAAGCAGCATGGCATCGACGTGTCGCGTGACAACGGTGTTCGTCCGAAACAGACAATGGAAGCTCTGGCGAAATTGAAACCAGCCTTCAAGAAGGATGGGACCGTCACTGCCGGAAACAGTTCACAACTGACAGACGGAGGAAGCGCCTTGATTGTTGCGGCTCCGGAAGCGGCCGCGCGACTGGGAGTCAGTCCACTGGGAATGATTAATGCCTATGCCGTGGCAGGGCTCGATCCGGCCCGTATGGGACTTGGACCGGTTTATGCTATTCACCGGTTATTAGAACAAACCGGAATGACATTAAATGATTATGACTTATTTGAAATTAATGAAGCCTTTGCCGCACAGGTTCTCGCCTGTCTGAAGGCGATGGAATCACCGGAATTCTGCCGAGACAAACTGAATCGCCGCGAGGCGCTCGGCAGTATTCCACGAGACAGATTGAATGTGAACGGCGGAGCGATTGCTCTCGGTCATCCGTTAGGAGCTTCGGGAAATCGTTTAGTTCTCACATTATTAAGGGCGTTAAAGGAGCGAGGTTTAAAACGTGGACTTGCCGCGATGTGTATCGGCGGCGGTCAGGGAATGGCCATCTCGGTAGAAATGGATCCGACATCAGGAAGATCAATTTGAGGGGAATCATCATGAACGGTCATTGCCGAAAACCAGTGGGAATCTATGCAGGACATGGACTCTGGCGGATTGAATCGCCGGGAGAACAGCGTGTGACGACCAGTCTGTCCGTCAAAGGTTCCTCCGCGTATAGAAAACTCCCTCATGACTTCAAAGACGCCGTTGATCCGGATCATGGATTTCCAAGGCGGAACAAGTCAGGAGAACAGAGATGAACAACCTCAAAAATTTTACAACGAACATCGATCATCGAAATGTCCTTACCGCCTGGCTCAACGTTCCGGGACGGCCGCTGAACGTCTTCGATGATACGGTTCTTCAGGATCTGAACGAGATCGTGGAATACGCTCGCGGCGAAGGGAAGTCACTGAAGCTGATTGTCTTTCGCAGCGGCAAACCAGCCGGCTTTCTGGCAGGAGCCGACATTCATCGATTGCAGGGACTCAAGAACCGGGATGAGTGTCAATGGATTCTCGAACAGGGTCAAGCCCTGTTCAACAAGATCGAGTCGCTTCCCATCCCGACGCTCGCCGTGATTCATGGCGCCTGCGTTGGGGGGGGGCTCGAGTTCGCACTTTCCTGCACCTATCGCGTTGCGGTGGACAACGCCGCGACACGTATCGGACTGCCGGAAGTGAAACTCGGACTGATCCCCGCCTGGGGTGGGACACAGCGACTCCCAAGACTCGTTGGGTTGTCAACGGCACTCCCGATGCTGCTGCAAGGGAGGTTATTGAACGCCCACGAAGCCGCCCGTGTCGGATTGGTGAATCGCCGTATCGATGCCGACAATGTGGACGCCGAAGTCGATGGGTTCATCGAACGGCGATTGAATGGAGTTCCCGTCGCTCCGAAACGACGTGATCTCAAACAATGGCTGATCGATACGAATCCGATTGGCCGATCACTCGCCTTGAAGCAGGCACGCCAGGGAATCGCCAAGCATTCCCGTCAATATCCGGCATTGTCGCGGATTCTTGATGCGACAGAGATTGGAGTCAAATCCAATGGCGACATGGAATCAGGGTTGGCCGCAGAGCGATCAGCGTTCTGTGATCTGCTGTTGGGAAATGTCGCTCCC
>DATMFC010000491.1:0-7878 GCA_035556335.1 Planctomicrobium sp.
CGTGCCGATGTTCCGATCGATCCAACTCGGTTCGGTCGGGGCCTCGGTGGTCACCGAGGTTCAGGCGGGGCGGGCCGGAATTGATCAGCAGAATGACGTCATCATTCCGGCGACGACGACAGGCGGAACCTTCCGACTCTCCTACAATGGAGGTGCCGGAACCAAAACCACTGCCGTTCTGCCGTACAATGCCAGTGCCGGAACCGTGAAGTCCGCCATCGAAGCGGCAGACCCGACCGTGAATGTTGACGTGACCCTGATCACATCCTCTCCACGGACGTGGCGCATCAAATGGGGTGGCTCCCTCTCCGGCACACCGGTCACCCTGACGGCGGACGGGACGGCCGTCACTGGCAACGCGAGTGTAACGACAACAATAGTTGAGAGTCTGGGAGGACAGACACCAGCAATCTGGGTGATTTATCTGAATTGGCCAGCAGGGTCGGTGAGGATCAACGGGCAATACCACGACGTGGCATTCTCCGCGGAGCTGACAGACCGCGCTTGGTGGGATGCGAGACTGTCGGCGCCAGTCAGTCATTTTTACGCAAATGGGAATTATATTGTTTTGTGCCTGTTTTCAAACGATCAAATCGACGCACTGTCGATCGGGGGACATTATCGACTCCAGAATTACCTTTCACCGAATAACGACTGCTGGCAGTTCGTGCGTCTTTCGGTGGGAACGGTCTTTACTTTCAACGGTGATTCCACTCCACCATTCATTACGTCGCAACTGGACAATCTGCAAAATGTTCTGGCCAATTTGCCCGGAATTGGACGAGACGAACAGGACCGCCCCAATGTCGAAGTGGTTTACTTGCCTCGTCCGACCGGTCTCCCGACTCGCACATGCATGGTCCGGTTTGTGCGCGACCTGTCCAGTAGTCCGCAACCGCTGCTGACGGTCAATTCCGGCGATGCTCCGGTGATGATCACCCCCGGAGCCCCGCGCCTGAACCACGTCGAACATGTTGAAGTGTCTGCGTCTGGCGGAACACTCCGCCTGGGGGCATCCCGGCACCTCGGGACGTCTACCGAAGGCATGGACGCCAACAATCTGCAGACAGTCCTGCTGGAACCGCTTTATGGGGCCGGAAACGTCGCCATGACCGGTACCGGGACTTCTGAAGACCCTTACATTGTGACGTTTCAAGGCGATCTGGCGGGTAAAGACATACCGCAGATGATTGTCCTCCGGGAAGGGGTCCCCATGCCTGTGCAGACATTGCAGAACGGTTCTTCGGATCCGGGGACGGTCTCGCTCACTGCTGTCAACCCGGGGGTTGACCTGAATGCACTCTTGACGGAGATCAAAAGTCGAATCGATAACGATGAAATTCCAGACGGGACAACCTCGTATCCCTCAGGGGCACGGCAGATTCTCTCTGATGGATGTGATTCTCTGATCAGTCAAGGGGGGATCGGCATCGCCTCTGGAGCTTATACCGCGACTCTGAGTGCAGGAGGCGCTTCAATCCAGATCTTCGCCCATCCGGACGAAAAGTACATCACTCTCAGCGCTATTGAGGGTGATGACGAATGGCACATGCATTTGTATTTCGATGCTGTTTCGGGAACGTTCAGTGAATCGCCACGAATTGTTGAGCTTTCGTCTCCAAATCCGTCGTTCACTGGAATTTGGGACAAAGGTAACACCGCATTCGCCGCTTTCACTCCGTTCGTCAGCACTATCGTGCTGGAAAACCACAACGGCAATGCCACACAGACACTCACTATCACAGCCGATTACGGCACCCATACGCTCAGCGACGGGGAAACAGTTTCGTCCCCATTGGCGTGGAATGCCAATGCTGCAACTGTGCAAACCGCACTGGAAGGAATTTACGGAGCTGGGAACGTTGCGGTTACGGGAGAGGGATCGGAAGAAACTCCTTTCGAGATCGAATTCATCGGCGATCTGGCCGGTGAAGCCGTCGAGCCAATCATTGTGAACGTGTCGAATCTGCTCAATAACACCGTCAATGAGGTTCAGTCCCTCGACGTCTCGCCGGGAGGCGGACTTGTCGACTACTACAGCGGAATCGAGTGGACAGGAAACCTGCCGTGGAATGCCAGTGCCGCCACAGTCGAGACGGCACTGGAAAACGTGACCCTGATCGGAGTCGATAATGTCTCCGTGATTGGATCCGGGACGCCCCTCTCTCCTTATCGCATTGAACTTCTGGGACTCTGGGCAGGCACCAACATTCTGCGACTGCACACAGACCACACGGGACTGACGGGCGGGACCGTGATCAGCGTGCCGATTCAGACGTTGTCCGTCGCGGGGAGAAACGCGATTCAGAAAGTGATTATCGACCAGTTCGCCGTCGACGGAACGTTTCGCCTGGCTCTGCAGGGAATTCTTTCGATCCCGATCCCGTATAACGCCACGGAAGCTGAATGGACCACGGCATTATCAGCGCGACTTGGGAGCGGCAATGTCGTCGCCACAGGGACACCGGCGGAAATGCGGGTGGAGTTCACCGGCACGTACCGCTATCGACCGCTCCCCCTGATGGATATTCTGCAGGACGAACTCGTGTTGTCAGCCGGGGGAGCCATGACGCTGGCCACCTCCGGCCCGTACGGCCCGAACCACTGGACCGCGCCGGAGAACTGGACACTCCGGCACGCGCTGACATCCGGGGAGATTGGAGTCATTGGCTCCGGCCGCTCCGAAATCCTGTATGGACTGACGCAGAACTCCCGTTGTTACCTGAATGATCTTCCCCCACTGACTGCAGGTTGCACGTTCGCAGCGGGTGACACCATCACGCTCAGCGGAACGCAGCTCGTTACAGGTCAGGCGATTCGTTTCCGGTCGGGAACGTTTCCGGAAGGGGTCATCGACGAAACCCCCGTCGACATCGATACGGAGACCGACTACTACGTCGTGGACACCGGTCCGACAGTGCAGAATCCCCCGTCGCAAACGTTCAAACTCAGTACCACAGTCGCTGGTGATCCCATTGTCTTTGACGGAGCGGGGACCGGGACTGTTGTTTATCAGTCCGGCGACAGCATTCGCACACTGGGGACCGATTTTCTGCTGGGGCAGACGGTCTGTTTGCGGGGCTTGTCGTTCCCTCCGGCAATGCTGGAGGACGAACCACTTGTATTGGATGACGACACCCCGTTTTACATTGTGGATGTGCAGGCTGTTGCATACACCAATCAGGGGCCGCCGGGTCAGTTCATCAAGATCAGCACGGAACCGGACGGGCAACCGATCATCTTCGGCGACCGTGGGTCTGACGGTGCGGTGTATCATTGCGGTGTGCGTGCCGTGGCGTTGCAGTTCTATGCAAGATTCTCCGGCGCCGTCGGCTGGCCACGTCGCGACACAAACGGATCATGGGTCGAGAATGCCCGTCACTTGTCGATCGATCTGGAAACGTCGACCGACGGCCGCCCCAATCTGGAAATCGGGATCGGACAGGGTGAAGGTGCCCGACGCCTGATCATCAACACCGGCATTGCGTCGCTGGATGCACGGATCATCCAGTCGCAGAACGGCACTGATCCAGCTGTGCAGATTCTGAATCGCAACATCGACGCATCACAAATCCTGCTGATTAACGGACAGGTCGGTCTTGGAGTCGAGCCGACGGAACAGGTCGCCGTCCAGCGGATCGTCGGTTTCGGCGGGCAGCTCGTCATGGGGAACGTCGACTTCAAACGCCGGGAAATCTACAACACCCAGGTGCTTGACGTGAACGGACAGGCTACCGGTGACGTCGTTGAAATGCGGATGAGGTGAGACGATGGCGGAACAGCAGATTCATGGTATTGATACCGCCGACTGGGCCGACTTTCAGCAGCTCATGCGCGACTATCGTGGCGGTCGGCTCGGTCCCGGGCCGGAGCCACAGACGTCGCGAGCCACTCCCCGCCCCGTCCCGCCGACAGTCGTTTGCCTGATGGGGAACCTCGACGCCGGAAACGAAGTGGACGCCATTCGCATGGTGTACCGCGACGACGTCGACGGGGTTGATATTCAGGTTCTCGGTGCTTTGTCCGGCCTGAACGGACAGTTTCAAATCACTTTCGAAGGACACCAGACAGAACCGATTCCCTACCATGCTACTGCACAGGAACTGGGGCAGGCACTCTATGACGTGATTGGTGATGTTCTGATCGACGTGACGCTTGGAAACGATCTCAACGCCGGTTACGTTCCGATTCGCTGGCGTCTGGCACTGCGGCCGAAACCGTTTGAGCCGGGAATTCCTCAGCAGTGGAATCTCTCTGTGCAACAGAATTTCTTAGTCACTCGCAATCGCTGGCACGGAACCGGCGAGGTGATTCCGGTACACTCAGCCATTCCGGTCGGACATCCCACTCCCCTTCGTTGCGGCGCGCAGGGAGCCTGCCTGCACTTCCCCGGCGCCGGTTACGGCGTGGTGTCCATGGAAGCCCGCAAGTACACCCAGATGTATTTCCCAACGGTGCAATAATGTGGATTGGAAACCCTCCAGAAAGTACGGCGCAACCAGTGCGCAGCGGACTCCGTTCCACTGGACAGGCTGACGCAGACGTGATCATTCTGCCACCGGCGTGGCGAGTTGATGTTGTTCCGCATCCGACCAGAAACGAATACTCGGAATGGGTCTCCCCTTCGTTTCAGCCCATGATTCCGGCCGTGGAATCCAGTCCCAACGGAGCAATCCAGAGGATCCATTGGACGCTGGCACAAGAACCGCCGTCCCCCGATCTTTTTCCGTCTCGATACTTTAATGTGCCAACAGACGGACGCTTCGAATTGTCTCTGGGAGGCCGATCGGTGGGAGCGTTGAACTATGACGCGAGCAACGACGAGATTGACAGGTACGTTGAAGCCGTTGCACTCTCAGCGGGGATCACTTCCGTACGATGCCAGTCGTGGAGAGATGATCATGCGGGTATTTTCATCCGCATGGAGAATTCCAACGACCCATCTTTTCGGTTCCCTCGATTTGAGCTGGTATCCGGTGTCACAGGTGGTGGCATCCTGTACCCGGAGGAAGTGGGGGGATTTGTGATGTTTCGCAGGCTGAACTACTGGGAAACCCCTATGATGTTTCAGCCTGAAGATCACGTTGAACCACCGTTCCCCTATGAAGACTACATTGACACACCCGCATATGATTCGCTCATTGAATGGCACCGATCCCCGTTTGTCCGCAATGACTTTAGCAATGAGAAAATCTGGTACAGATCGGAAAGGCGAGCAGGACTTCGGTTCGTCGACTGGGGAACCGCATTTCTCCCCCAATACTGGCAGTTGGGATACCAGCTTGTCACGCGACACAATCCGAGCTTTGGGACAAATGTTTACTCGTCAGGCTGGATTCTCATGCTGCATACAGAGCGTCAGCATCACGGCGGAGACCACGCTTCTGGAGTCGGCTGGCCAATCCCCGACGACGAAGCGAAAAAATTGATAGCCAACCATCCCGTGCGGTGCGGGCCGATGACATATTTTCAATCTGCCGCTGAGCAGCTCGGGCAATCACCAATTGACGACAGCCGCAATGCGGAGCTTCCAAGGTACATCTGGATCACCCCTGATTGGGGATGATGTCACTTCTCTGATCCTGTTCAGCGTGACACGAAGATCCTCAAAGTCCCTCGCACTCTGAACCTGCGAAGGTCTTATCGTCGACAGAATCCCGGCAAGCTCATGAACACCCGAGCAATAACCTCGCCATCAATGGCAAGTTCAAGAGACTTCTCATGAGGAAACTTCTGGATTTCGCGGGGGGAGAATACCCATCCCCGAATTATCGAAGAATCGCCACAAGAAAGAAAGTGTACCCAACATAGTGCCCCCTCCCGGGCTGGGGCTTCGGGGGCGGTGGGGGTTGGAAGGAACCTATGCCCCCGGGCTTATGTTTGCTGTTTCCTATCTAGTGTCGTGTTTGATGTTGACATCGTAGTATCGCCGGTGATATCATTCATCCTGTTGAAGCGAACCCATTAACACGAAAGGAACAGCAATGCAGTTTCGAACATTGATCCCAACCACATTCAACGATGGCACTCCGATCGCGGCTGATTACGTCAGCAACAAGGCGCGTGAGTTTGCTATCTTGTTTGGTGGTTCAACTGTTGAAGGAACGATGCAGGGAACATGGATTGACACCACCGACGGTCAGATTTATCTGGATGAAGTGGTTGCCATCTCCGTTGTTTGCGAGAACGATCAGATCGAAGAGGCACGACAAGCCGTGATTCAGATCGGTCGCGACCTGAAACAGAAAGCGATGTTCTTCGAAGTCCGTTACTACGACGGCGTTCAGATCATCCCGATTGAATAACAAAGATGTTTGGTCGCCGGGTTACCGGCCCGGCGACCTTCTTTATTAAGGAGAGTGATTCATGACATCCGCACAAAAAGCATTGCAGTTTGCACGTAAAAGGTCAGGCTCGGCCGTGAACTGGGTTGAACTTCACAACGCTGTGTTCGGGATCGGCGGCAAGTTGTCGGAACTGTTCACAGACAAAGTCAGCCGTGTGCAGTTTGCCGGAACGGAAGAGTATCAGCAGATCTGTGAACTGATCGAATCTCTTCGCAAGCGGGGAGATAAGATCCCGGCAATCACAGAGGCCGCAGAAAAAGCCAGCGGAACATTCGTTGTGCGACTTCCAAAGTCGATTCACGCTGCATGTGTGATGGAAGCAGAACAGGAAGGGGTCAGCCTCAATCAGCTCTGCGTTGCAAAACTGTCCTCCAGCCTGCAGAGTACACTGTCTCATTGAACCAACGGAGCGATGAACCTTTCGTGCGAAATGGTTCGCTTCAACAATCGCTCCTGAGGAGTCCGCCGGAGAAATCCGGCGGGCTTTTTCTCACCTGAAACCCAAACAATGGGAAATTACGATGAATCAAATTACTTCACGGATCGTTAACGGCGAAACCGAGCTAAAAATGTTGAGTGAAGAAATCATTGGTCTCAGAATTTACAATAAAATCGAAAGTGATGTCCCCCAATCCTATAGATCTGACTCGCAGGTTTCGTCACTCATCGACAAGGTAAACCGTCACAGTACGGCGGATGCTCCTGCCAAACAGAGTGTTGAGAATGACGACGACTCGGATGACCAGTGAAGACGGCACTGAGAATTGCTCACTCCAGACTCAACGTTCTCACCATCCCCTTCCGTCTCCGCTCCATGCGTTTCCTGCAGCTCGCCGTTGCGTGACGGGCCCTGGGATCGGAAATCAGTCGACCACACAGACAGACGCAATCCCGATCCGTGATCCCGCTGCGGAGCGTGACCGCACGTGCCAGCGTCGTTGACACCAGCCACGGCACTCCGTTCCCAACCACTCGTGCCCTCGCAGAGGGAGTCAGGCTGCGAAGCGGCAGGGCCGGAGCTGACTGTCTGGCCAACCGGCGGGAATGCCGGTCATGCTTTGACGCCATACGAGTCAGCACAGCAGGCGTGACTGGCCTTGTGTCCTGTGTGCGAACAGGGCGAATAATGTGACCTGACTTCGAGCCGAATTGAATGTGCCGCAAACGTCTCTGTTTGCCGCCGCATTCGGCGTCTGTGATGTCCAACCGCTGAACGTGATAACCGGGAACAACCACGTCAGGGACGTTCCGAACGTTTTCCATCACGAACCATTCCGGCTGTGCTTCCGTGACGATCCGGAGATAGTGCTTAACGAGGCGGTCCCCCTCTTCCTGATTCCGGTTCCGGTTCGCGTCCGAATAATTCTGACATGGTGGCCCGCCGATCACACCCGTGACTGTGCCAGGCGTGACCCCGCAGCGGGACTCATCGATGACGAACTGTGACTCCTCGAGCAGCATTCAAAACAACTCCAGCTGAACCAGATTGCGAAACGGCTTCCGTTTCGGATCATTCTGTTGAGTGCCGCAT
>DATMFC010000492.1:0-6477 GCA_035556335.1 Planctomicrobium sp.
GCTTCGAGATTCGTATTGAAGACAACCTGACTCACAACTCTCTCCTCTTTCAGAGAGAAGAAAAGCAGACATTGAGTGGCCAAGCTGGAGCTTGGCGTCGAGTGTGTTCCCAAGCCAGAGCTTGGGAACAAGGGAAATCAACTTCATTTGGCTAAAGTGTTACGAATTTTCTTTCATCGTGTTCGGAGGAATTCTCCCAAGGCCCGTTCCATCGGCGTATCGGTTGTTAATGTGATCAGTTGCACGCCGATCCGGTCGCAGCAGGTTGCTAATTGTGACTGATGATCCTGAAACTTTTTCTGGTACTGATTTCGTCCAGACTGAGGGTCGACATAGATTTCTCGTCCTGTTTCCGCATCCACAAACAGAGCTGATTCTGTGAACGGAAAATCGAGTTCCGCCGGATCGAGAACCTGAAATGCCACGACTTCGCTGCCGGTCGCCCGCAGGTAACCGAGTCGGGATTCCAACTGGTCTAATGGAGCGAGAAAATCCGAGAGCAGGATAAAGAGCCCTCGTTTCCGGACGCGCTCGGCGACCCGTTCCAGCGCGGCAACCAGTCCGGTGCTCTCTCCTTGTGGCGCTTGCTCCAGGCTCATCAATAAGCGTCGTAAATGACCGGGGCGATATCGGGGAGGAAGATATTCATCCACATCCGCCGAGAAACGAAACAGGCCAACCGCATCCCGTTGTGTGTTCAAAAAGTAGGCCAGTGTCCCGGCGAGGGTTTTGCTGTAGTCTGCTTTGTTATAAGAGAGCGATCCGTAAGACATCGAACGGCTATTGTCGAGCAGCAGATAACAGCGTAAATTCGTTTCGTCTTCATAGCGCTTAATATAAAGTCGATCGCTGCGGGCATAGAGTTTCCAGTCGAGATAACGAAGATCGTCCCCGGTGACGTATTGACGGTATTCGGTGAACTCGACGGAGAAGCCGTGGAATGGACTGCGGTGAAGTCCGGTGAAGAAACCTTCGACGACCGCTTTGGCCCGAAGTTCCAGAGAGCGTATCTGCATTAATGCTGCGGGATCGATATAGGAAGCCGGTGGATAAGTCGACGGCATTTCCTGCTCTCCGGGGTGGGAAATTTTAAACTCTAAATGCTATATCCTAAGAACCAAATGGTGAAAAATTCGAAATTCAAAGCACGAAATTCGAAACAAATTCAAAATTAGAAATTCAAAACTAAAGATAACAGCGAATCACATTAAACGTCACCCTGTTTCGAATTTTCAATTTCGAATTTATCCCCTTTCTTAATTCCACTCGGGGTGTTCGCATTCCAGCGGGAGGAGTCGTTTTGCACGATATGAACAGGAAATTAGTTCGTCCCAGACGGCGTACGGGTCGGCATGGAATACAAAACCGGCCTGAGCAGGAAGGACGAGCCAGTCTCCCCGTTCCATTTCATCTTCCAGCTGCCCTGATCCCCAACCGGCACAGCCGCAGTAGACACGATACTTTTTACACTGCGGCTTGTCCTGATTGGGACAGACAATGTTTTCGAAAACTTCCGCACTGCTTCCCATATAGACGCCGGGGACGACCGGGGTTTCATCGGGATCGAGATTGCCGCAGTCGTGGATGACGAACAGAGCGGCCGGTTCGACGGGGCCGCCGCAGTAGACCATGTCTTTCGTCTTGGGAAGGTCAAGATGACCGGTCAACGCATGGGCGACCGTCACGGAAGAAGGACGGTTGACCACCAGTCCCATTGCTCCGTCCGGGCCATGTTCCACAATGAGAACGACCGTTTTGAAGAAATTGGGATCACGCAGGCCGCAGCCAGCAACCAGAAACTGTCCTCGCAGTGAATCGCTCATTCGGGTTCTGATTGTGATGAAAACGGGTCGTGTGAACTCTTCACCCGCAGAATCCAGAATTCAGGAGACTACGAGAGTCGAGGCGATACGGAAATGGTCAAAAATCAACGTTCCCTTAATCTTTGATGCACAGTCTCATGACATTAGCTCGTGAAATCAGGATGACGGGAACAATCGCAATTATAACCATAGAGAGGCTCAGGCCAATCCCTGCTTTCGAAAAGTGGGTTGATCTCCTGTTTTGTCTGGAATGCCGGTTTGATGCCTTTTACGGCTGCGCCGCCCCGATTGCAGGCAATCGCGGCCACCCAACGATTCACTTCCGTTTATTGATCCCTGTTATCTCAGTCGGCCGCTTTTTTCTTTTTGGCGGCCTTCTTCTTCGTCGCGGCTTTCTTCTTTGGAGCCGCTTTCTTCGTTGTGGTTTTCTTTGACTTCTTGCCTGAAGTGCCGGCCCGGGCTTCGAGGAGTTTGACGACTTCTTCCATCGTTACTGACTGCGGATCGGACTCTTTCGGAATGGTGGCATTCACTTTGCCCCATTTCGCATAGGCTCCGTAACGACCTTCGAAGATGGCGACCGGCTTGCCGTCTTCCGGGTGAGCGCCCAGTTCTTTCAATGGCGTTTGAGCGGCGCGTCCTTTGAAATCCTTGAAGAGTTCCACCGCCCGAGCCAGATCGATGGTGAGAATATCGTCATCTTTTCCGAGTGACTTATAGCGTCCATGATGCTGGACATAAGGGCCAAAACGACCGATTCCGGCGTTGACGACCAAACCATCTTCGGGGTGCAGGCCGAGACGTTTGGGGAGTTCCAGCAGTTTCATTGCGAGATCGAAATCGATATCGCTTGGACTGATGTTTTTCGGGATGGAAACCCGCTTCGGTTTCGGGCCATCCTCAACAACATCCCCCAGTTGCAGGTACGGTCCAAACGGCCCAGAGAGGACATAGAGTGGAACTCCCAGTTCGGGGTGCATTCCCAGAGAGAGGGGCCCCTGTTTCTTCAACTTGATCAGTTTGTCGACCAGTTCGTCATTGAGTTCGGCCGGGGCGATGTCTTCCGGCAGCGAGGCATTGACGGTTTCTCCATTCTCCTGAGCTTCGAGGAATGGTCCGTAACGACCGACCCGGACGGCAGAGGAAATGCCATTGAGTTGAATCGTGCAGGCATCGCGAGGATCAATCGATTCCTTCTTCGATTCCACCTGCAGGCTGAGACCTTCGTCGCCAGAGTAGAACCGTTCGAGGTACGGCAATCGCTGGGCTTCCCCGTTGGAAATATCGTCGAGCGACTGTTCCATCTGGGCGGTGAATCCGGTGTCGACGAGGTTGGGGAAGTAGGTTTCCAGCAACCGGTTCACGGCAAGTGCGGTGAAGGTCGGAATCAACTGGTTACTCACTTTGCGAACGTAACCACGATCCTGAACGGTGCTGATAATGCTGGCGTAGGTCGACGGGCGGCCGATTCCTTCCGCTTCCAGTTTGCGGACCAGCGTTGCTTCCGTGTATCTCGCGGGAGGTTTGGTTTCGTGAGAGAGAGGCTCGACGTTCTGGCAGTCGACCTTTTCCCCTTCATTCAACTCGGGGAGAACCGAATCCTGATCTTCCAGTGCCGCTTCCGGATCGTCAGACCCTTCCACATAAGCACGAAAATAACCGGGGAATTCGACTTTGCGGCCGGTCGATTTGAACTCGGCGTCACCGGCTTCGATGGTGACGGTGTCGAAGCGGAGTTGGGCGTCCGCCATCTGGGTGGCGATGGTTCGCTTCCAGATCATGTCGTACAGTCGAGCTTCCGGTCCGGAGAGTCCCAGTTGATCGGCGGTGTTCATCTCTTCGCCGGCGGGACGGATCGCTTCGTGAGCTTCCTGAGCGTTTTTCGTTTTGTTGCTGTACTGTCTTGGAGAGGGACTTAAAAACGACCGCCCGTAATTGCTTTCAATGCGGTTGCGTGACGCGCTGATCGCCTCTTGCGAGAGCGTGACGCTATCGGTACGCATGTAAGTAATGTATCCCCCTTCATACAACCGCTGTGCCGTTTGCATCGTCTGTCGGGCAGACATGTTCAGTTTGCGGTTGGACTCCTGCTGCAACGTACTTGTGGTGAATGGAGCAGGGGGCTTTCGGACCTGTTGACGGTGTTCAATGCTGGAGATTTTCCAGTCACTCTTCTGTAGTCGGGAGTGCAGGTCGCGGGCCATTTCTTCGGTCAGGAGCAGAACATCGACACCGTCCTGAATGCGACCGGTGCTTTCGTCGAAGTCTTTTCCGGAGGCGACCCGTTTCCCGCCGACGGTCGACAGCTGGGCAGAGAAATTGGCTCCCTGACGGTTTTTCAGGTTCGCTTTCAGGTCCCAGAAGGTTCCGCTTCGGAACGCGATCCGTTCGAGTTCGCGAAGCACGAGAATTCGTACGGCCACGCTCTGGACACGACCGGCGGAGAGTCCGCGACGGATCTTGGTCCAGAGGAGCGGGGAGAGGGTGTACCCGTAAAGACGGTCGAGAATTCGTCGGGTTTCCTGTGCTTCGACGAGATTCATGTCGAGGTCACGGGTTTTCGACAGGGCCTCGAGAATGGCCTTTTTCGTGATTTCCGAGAAGGTCATCCGTTTGACCGGAACAGACGGCTTGAGGGTGTCGACCAGATGCCAGCCGATGCTTTCTCCCTCGCGGTCTTCGTCTGTCGCGACGATGAGTTCTTCTGCGTTTTTCAGAAGATCCTTGAGTTCCTTGACGGTTTTCTTCTTCTCCGGAGAGATGACATACAGCGGCTCGAACCCTTTGTCGACGTTGACGCCGAGTCGGGTCCAGGCTTCCGATTTCATCGCTTCCGGGATATCGGCGGCCTTTTCCGGGAGGTCGCGAACGTGTCCCATGCTGGCCCGGACGTCATAGTCGCTTCCCAGGTAACCTGCGATTTTTTTTGCTTTTGCCGGTGATTCCACGATCACCAGGCCCCGCTTTTTCTTCGAACTCGACATCCGTAGTTTTCGTTTGTTCGTTTTATTTTTTGGAAAGTCCTGACAAGACGTCGTTCCGACTGCCGTTGATCAAGTATTTGTCATCGGGCAGGGGGCTTTCGGGTACTTGTCGAATGACTCCTGGTCCGTTGGGTAACGGTTCCATCTGTAACTGTTTGACGGGAATTCCGGATTTTGATGAAACAGGCAATCTTCAATACAGAATCTGTGATACAGATTGCAAGCGTCATCGAAAGTACAACTCAGGCGAAGACTTTCGCCAATATTGCATTGCTTTTCTGGCTTGTGTTCAACACTCGTCGGGCTAAAATGCGGTTTTGCCAAACCGGCAATCTTTCACTGATCGGCAAGGACCGTCAAGAGAAGAATCAAGTGGTGACACCTGATCCTTCCGTGTGAGTCATTAAGTGATCGATTGTCAGATTGTCAAGAGTCGAGCCCTCTCGGGTCAGATTCTGACTTGTTCTCCCTGTGCTGATTTGCTGGGGAGAATTGGTGTGAAAACCGTCCTGTATCAGTGAATATTTAAGGGACCAAGGATGACTTCGCCGTTTATTTTGATGCGCCGTTACGAGAAGACCATGATGGTCATTGTCACCGGCGTCGCGATGGTGTCGTTCGTATTGTTAGGGGCGGTTCAGAACCCTCAGGACATCCCGGCTCCGTTGCTTGTGATTTTCGCAGCAGCCACTTTGGGAGCCGTGGCCTGGCTGGCCGGACTGAGTCGGGGCAAGGCTGTGGAATGGGGATTGTCCGGCGCGTTGATCGGCGGGATCTTCGGTCTGGTGGGGCTGATGTCCACTCGTGAAGCGAGTGCCGTGCTCACCAGCAACGGGAATCTGACCGCGACTGATCTTTCCAGACTGGCCCGACAGAGAAGCATCGCCAACAGCTTTGTGCAACTGGCGTTTCAGAACTCGTTCGGCATCAGCATGCCACCGCAACTGCAACGGCAGTTCATGTTTGGCTTCAGCGCCGGAGGAGAAGCAGAGAGCCGTGACCTGATCGCAGGGGAATTGCTGCGACGGGAAGCCGAAGGCATGGGAATGGTGATCTCCAATCAGGTGGTGATGGAGTTCATTAAACGTCTGACCAGCAAACCGGGCTTGCAGGAAGCGATCCAGCGAGCCGGTGCCCAGCTTGATCCACAGACTCAGATGTATCTGATGTTCCTCGGGGCTCAAGTGCAGGAGAGGCCACTGACTCGGGAAGCGTTCACCAAAATTCGCAGTCAGCTGCGTGTCTCTGAGTCGGAACTGTTGGATGCCCTTCGGAACGAACTGAAGACGGTTCAGGCATTCGAATTGCTTTATGGACGGAATGAACTGACTCCGGAAACGTTCTGGGAGTTTTACCGTCAGTTGAATGTGAAGCAATCGGCTGACGTGGCGGTGATTCCGGTTGCGGATTTCATCAAGCCGGACATGAAGCCATCGGAACTGGAATTGCAGGATCTGTTCAGCCAGTACCGGGACAATACCCCTGGGTTTACCGTGAATGGTCAGCCGGAAGAAGGACGCCCTGGCTTCCTGCAGCCGCGTCGTTTCCAGCTTGGATACCTGGAAGCGGTTTACGATCAGATCGAGCCGCTTGTTGGGGAAGTGACCGACGAAGAGATTCAGAAACGATACGAAGAACGTTACCTGCGAACGGTTCCTGAAGGGGAACAG
>DATMFC010000493.1:0-2552 GCA_035556335.1 Planctomicrobium sp.
CTTCATCGACGAAATCGATGCCGTCGGCCGGATTCGTGGAGCCGGCGTCGGTGGAGGTCACGACGAACGTGAACAGACGTTGAATCAGATTCTGAGCGAGATGGATGGTTTTCAGGCGACTGAAGCGGTCATCGTTCTCGCCGCGACCAACCGGCCTGATGTTCTCGATCCGGCGTTGCTGCGTCCCGGTCGATTTGATCGGCATGTTTCCGTGGACCGACCAAGCCGTCAGGGGCGGGTCGGAATTCTCAAGGTTCACGTCCGAAAAGTGCCGCTGGGAGACGACGTCAATCTCGAAGATATCGCGACCAGTACCATCGGGTTCTCTG
Organism: Planctomicrobium sp.; assembly: GCA_035556335.1. Classification (GTDB taxonomy): domain Bacteria; phylum Planctomycetota; class Planctomycetia; order Planctomycetales; family Planctomycetaceae; genus Planctomicrobium. Next base: position 330 of record DATMFC010000493.1, read on the forward strand.
GGGCGGATTTGAAGAATCTCGTCAATGAGGCAGCTCTCACGGCGGCGCGGGAAGGGAAAACACAGGTCGAGAGAATCGACTTCGAGAACGCCCGTGACAAGATCATGATGGGAGTCGCCCGGGAAGAAGTTCTCAATGCGAAAGAACGTCGGATGACGGCGTACCACGAAGCAGGTCATGCCCTTATTGCGTGGATGCTGCCCGAGAACGATCCCGTTCACAAGGTCACGATCGTTCCTCGCGGTCGGGCTTTGGGAGTGACTCAACTTCTCCCCGAAGAAGAACGCTTCCACATGGGAGAACGCCGTCTCCGCTCACAACTGGCGATGATGCTTGGAGGGCGTGTTGCCGAGAAACTGGTCTTCGACGAGTTTTCCGCAGGTGCCGAAGACGACCTGAAACGGGCTTCCCAGATCGCACGCCGCATGGTCAGTGCCTGGGGGATGAGTGACCGCATTGGACCGGTGGCCTTTCGTGACGGTGAAGAACACCCGTTCCTGGGAAAAGAGATTCAGGAAACCCGAAAGTACAGTGAACAGACGGCGTTTCTCATCGATCAGGAGATGCAGAGCATTCTGCTGGAAGCTGAGAAGCAGGCCAAAGAGGTTCTGCTCGCGAACCGTGAAGACCTGGATCGAATTTCGGAAGCTCTACTGGAACGCGAGATCGTTTCGAAGGAAGAACTGATCGAACTGATCGGCCCGAAACGAGTCGATCCCGATGACGCTCCTGTGACAAAAGCACATCCATAAAAGAAACCACGAATAAGGCGAATCGCACGAATTTTTTTATCAGCTTCTGTGAGAAATTGATTCGTGTGATTCGCTCACTTTGTGGTTCCTGGGTTCTTGAAAAACACTCTGAGTAATCGTCTAAGACAGGGGTCTTAAAGTCCCTGAACCGAGAAGGACCGAATTCAAAGAACCAAAAGGAAAAGCATCCGTCGTTTGCTTTACTCTGGTTACTAATTTTTGGTTCTTTGAATTTCGAATCTGGTTCCTTTTTCCCCTATCGCAGGCCATCGTCTTTATGATCCCCGGCGGTTGGCCGAAATCCAGTTCTGAAGTTGTCCCAGAGCGGCCCAGATCCAGATCGCGGCCGTAATGAATCCCAAAGTAAATGCGGCGGGGCGTTCGACTAATCCCATTAATGAACCGTTCGCGCCGCTAATGGTTTGAACAAAACGTTCTTCCAGCGGGCCTCCCAGAATCATTCCCAGGACAATCGGTCCTAATGGGATTCGTCGTCGCTCAAATAGAAAGCCGACGATCCCCATGACGAGCATAATCCAGACGTCGAACATACTGCCGTTAATGGCATAGGCGCCGATCACACAAAACAGCAGAATGATGGGGATCAGTATATTTTTAGGAATATGCACGATATAGCCTCCCAGCCGAATCGCAAGGAGGCCGATCGGGAGAAGCATAAAATTGGCGAGAATAAACAAAAGATAAATACCATAAACGAGTGGCGCCTGTTTTTCAAAAATCGCCGGCCCCGGTTCAATATTTTTCATCAGGAGAACACCAATCACAATTGCTGTGATCGAGTCCCCGGGGATTCCAAACACGAGACTGGGGATCCAGCATCCGGCGAGCGCTGATGAATTTGCCGCACTGGCATCGGAGATGATATTCAGGTCAGATTCGTCTTGCGGAGTCAACGACTGATCAAATCGCGTCTCCTCCTTCGAACGTTTGTTTGAGAGAGCCGCCGAGACCCAGGCGGCGATATCCACGCCAGCACCGGGGAGCATTCCAATCGCCGCTCCTACTGTTCCAGAGCGAACGAGCGCTGACTTCCGGTAGGAAAGTCTGCGCATCGCCGGGACCAGGATTTCTCTCAACGGATGGAGAAATGCTCTCTCGCGAAACGTACCAGACTGACGAACAGGAACAGGCCGGGATTCAGCGGGATCCGTGGTTCGAAGTCGCGCTAAACTACTGAATACTTCAGAGAGCCCGAACAGTCCGATCATGGCAGGGATGAAGCCGATCCCTTGATAAAGTTGCGGAGAACCAAACGTAAATCGGGCCTCTTCATGAACAGCCCCCAATCCAACCGTTGATAATCCGAGACCGATCAGCAATGCAAAAGCCGCTCTAAGTCGGGAATCTCCAGCCACCAGAATCGGACAACTTAATCCCAGAAGATAAAGCCAGAAGTATTCCGCCACGGAGAACATGGTTGCGATTCTGGCGAGTTGATCACCCGAGAGAA
>DATMFC010000494.1:0-6447 GCA_035556335.1 Planctomicrobium sp.
TTCTCGCGCAGCAGATGGGAGTGGAACTGGTCGAAGGGCGTGACCTGGTTGTCAAAGACGACTTCGTCTATATGCGAACCACCGACGGCTTTCAGCGCGTCGACGTGATCTATCGCCGGATCGACGATGACTTTCTTGATCCCGAAGCATTCCGCCCTGATTCCATGCTCGGCGTGCCGGGCTTGATGAATGTCTATCGAAAAGGACATGTCGCACTGGCCAATGCTCCCGGCACCGGAATCGCCGATGATAAGGTGATCTACTGCTATGTTCCCGAAATGATTCGGTATTATCTTAACGAAGAACCGATTTTGCCGAACGTTCCGACTTATATCTGCGAACGGGAAGACGATCGTAATTATGTGCTGGAACACCTGGACGAGCTGGTGGTGAAAGCGGCGAATGAAGCAGGGGGCTATGGCATGCTGGTCGGCCCCCATTCCACCAAAGAGCAGCAGCAGGAATTCGCTCAGAAAATCAAGGACGATCCTCGAAACTATATCGCCCAGCCCACGCTTTCCCTCTCCCGTGTCCCGACCATGGTGGGAGACCACTTTGAAGGACGGCATGTCGATTTACGCCCCTATGTCCTGTATGGGGAATCGATCTGGGTCTTGCCCGGTGGCCTGACTCGCGTGGCACTGAGAAAAGGATCACTGGTCGTCAATTCCTCTCAGGGAGGAGGGAGTAAAGACACCTGGGTCGTCGCTCGATCCGAGAAAGAAGCCCACGATGGTCCCAAAGAACTGTAGGGATCAGTTTCCCTCTCTTTCTAACAAAAGCGATCGTTCCTCCTGACCTCGAACTGCCAAGAACGCCAACACCATGCTCAGTCGAGTTGCTGAATCTATTTACTGGATGACACGTTACGTAGAACGGGCTGAAAACCTTGCTCGATTTATTGATGTGTCGCTGAATTTGATGCTGGACCAGCCAGAGTCTGCTGAAGAACAATGGGAGCCGTTACTTCTGGCAATGGGAGACCAGGAATCGTTCAAAGCCCAACACGGAAACCCAGGTTCCGAGAACGTCATTCACTTTCTGGTCTTTGATCGAAACAACCCCAATTCCATTATTTCTTCACTGGTTTCGGGACGAGAAAACGCACGAAGTGTCCGCGAGGTGATTTCATCGGAAGCCTGGGAACGGCTGAATGAGTTCTATCACTTCGTTCGTGACGCCATGAACGAACCCAGACCTGCGGTGGAGTTAAGCGATTTCTTTGCGGAGGTGAAGAATCAAAGTCACCTGTTCAACGGAACGCTCGATGCCACGATGTCACACAACAAAGGCTGGCATTTTGCGAATCTGGGACGCCTCCTCGAGCGGGCCGACATGACCAGCCGGATTCTCGACGTCAAGTATTACACACTGCTGCCGAACCTGCAGGATGTCGGCACCACGATTGACGATCTCCAATGGTCCTCTGTCTTGCGATCGGTCAGTGCTTTCGAGATGTACCGGAAACGTTATCACAGTATTTCCGTCCATCGTGTCGTTGAATTCCTGACTCTTGATCATACATTTCCTCGGGCGATTCAGTTTTGCATTGAACATGCCGACAATTCACTGCATCAGATCAGCGGTTCCCCAAGCGGGATGTTCCGCAACAGTGCCGAACAGCAACTGGGACGATTGAAGGCCGAATTCGCCTACATGGATGTCGGTACAATTGTCCAGCAGGGGTTACATGAGTTCATCGACAAGTTGCAAACCAGGTTGAACTCGACGGGAGATGCCATTTACGAAACCTTTTTTACACTTCGCCCGGTCGAATCGTTTCAACGGCAATCACAGTCCTATTAGAGTCGGCCATTCTCAGGTATCATCTCTTCAGGTTTGTCAGTACCCCTCGTCAGTGGAATATGTTGATCCGGTGGAATTGAGGCAACACCGGCCTGTTACCAGGAGCCTGTCCTCTTGTTCTCCCTCTCCCCCGAGGGGAGAGGGTTGGGGTGAGGGGCGGACCCATAGTGAAGTGTTTGCACTGGCAACGCTTGTCCCCTCATCCGGCCTTCGGCCCCTTCTCCTCTCAGGGGAGAAGGATTTTAGTTATGTTACTGATTTCTGGGACAGGCTCCTGGAAGCGACTCTCCAGTCTGATAAGGCCCCTGGCCTGTTTTGTGTTGTGATGGTGGCATGAATCCCCCTGTTCCTGATTGTACTGACGAACTTACCTCATCGATCTTCTCTAATTATGCGATCCGCTCGGGAGCGTACGATGAAGCTGTTGACGGAAACGGGCAACTCCGCCCAATCTGGAGTGGGCTCGCCCGTGAATTGAACAGAGTTGGAGGCCAGGAACTTCAACGTCGCCTCGATCAGGCCCAACGGCAGATCACACGAGACGGGTTCACCTTCAATCCATACGACACCGATGGAGGAGCATCCCGCCCGTGGCTGCTGGATGCCATTCCCCTGTTAATGGCCGAACGGGAATGGGATTGGGTGGAAGCCGGGCTCGCTCAACGGGCACGACTTCTCGATCTTGTTCTCCGAGATCTGTTTGGTTCACAACAACTGTTGCGAGACAAGATTCTTCCCCCGGAAGTTCTGTTTGCTCATCCCGGTTATTATCCGGCTTATCAGGAATTGGGGAGTGGAGAGTTTGGTTTTCTGCATCTGTACGCGGCCGACCTGGCCCGTTCTGCCGAAGGAAACTGGTGGGTCGTTGCGGACCGTACACGTTCTCCGTTCGGCCTGGGATATGTTCTGGAAAACCGTGTCGTCACCTCCCGCATGCTGCCGACGGCATTTCGTGAATGCAATGTTCAACGTCTGGCCCAGTTCTTCATCGCGTTGAAAGAATCACTCCGGGAACGAGCGGTTCAATTTCAGGACAATCCCCGGGTAGTCATCTGGTCGAAAGGACCGCAGAGCCGGTCTTACTTCGAAGATGCCTATCTGGCACGTTACCTGGGGTATCAACTGGTCGAAGGAGGAGATCTCGCGGTTCGTGGAAACCGGGTGATGCTCAAAACACTGGGCGGACTTCTCCCTGTCGAAGTGATCCTCCGACGACTGGAAGATGACGAGTGCGACCCCGTCGAATTGAACCCGGCCTCTTCCTCCGGTGTCGCCGGATTACTTGAAGTTCTCCGTTCCGGAAATCTGGCGATGACCAACTCGCTCGGAAGTCGACTCGCCGAATCTCCGTTGTTTATGGCCTACCTGCCGAGTCTGTGCGAGCGGTTGCTGGGAGAACCTCTCCAATTGCCGAGTGTGGCAACCTGGTGGTGCGGCGAAAAACGTGAGTGCACCTATGTTCTCGAAAACCTGGAACGTCTAATTATCCGCAAAGCATTTCGTATGGTCGACGAGCCTCCGCTGCGACCGAACGAAATGTCACAGGATCAACTGCAGCAATTGCGTGATCAGATTCGGTCCAATCCCAGTGATTTCGTTGGTCAGGAGACGGTCGCCCGCTCCACGGCTCCGGTGTGGAACCAGTCTGAAGCTGTTCCCTGGTCACTCGCATTGCGGAGTTTTCTGGTCCGACAGAAAGAAAGTTATGTCGGCCTTCCCGGTGGATTGGCCCGACTCGCCCCGGAACCCAAACTTCTGGAATATAACACCACCACCGGTGAACGGAGTCAGGATGTCTGGATTCTCTCAGAGAATCCGATTGAAGAAGTCAGCCTGCTCTCCCCTGCAGGACAGATGATCAAACTGCGTCGCAGTGGTGCTGAGCTTCCGAGTCGAGTGGCCGATAATCTCTTCTGGCTGGGACACCATATCGAACGAGCGGAAGGATCCGCCCGACTTCTGAGAACATTGCTTTCATATGTCACCGGCGAGCACGATGACGATACCGAACAACGGGCGCTATTACGGGCACTCGCCGATCAGGGACAGATTGAACCTGACTATGCCATCCCGGAATTAATGGGAACGCTTCCGAGACTGGAAGTGATTTTGCCGAGCGTGATTTTCGACGTTCAACGCACGAAAGGCTTACGCTACACAATCACAGAGGCTTTTCGCCTGATTTCGATTGTCCGCGACCGCATGTCGCTCGACGCCTGGCGCATTATTTATCGAATCGAGGAAGCCAGTCGCCATCCACCAGGGGACGTCACTGATGTTCTCGAGTTTCTGGACCGTGTGATTCTGGATCTGGTCGCCTTCGCCGGTCTGGCCGCCGACAGTATGACCCGTACTCAAGGATGGAGATTTCTGGATCTGGGACGCCGAATCGAACGGGCCAGACAGACCAGTATGCTACTCCGATCGACGATGACAACGGTGGATGAAGGAGAGTTCGAAATTCTGGAAGCCGTCTTACAGGTCGCAGACAGTTTTATGACCTATCGGTCCCGCTATTTAGCAAATATGCAGGGCGGTCCGGTTCTGGATTTATTGTTTACGGATGAAACAAATCCGCGGTCTGTTGTTTATCAGCTGGCAAGAATTTGTGAACATGTCAATGAACTTCCACGGGATGAACAACAGGCATTAATGAACGTCGAACAGCGTCTGGCGTTGTCATTGCTGACATCCGTCCGATTAGCCGACGTTCATGAATTGTCACAGGTAAATCCTAAGAATGAACGGGATCTGCTGGAGCGCCTGCTCAAACGAATTTGTGATCAGCTTCCCCGACTCTCCGACGCCATGTCGAGTCGATTTTTAATCCACGCCGGACTCCCTCGCCACTTTGCATCGTCAATGAATGGGACAAGAGGGAGGTAACCGAATGCAGTATAAAATTTCACATGTGACGACCTATCAATATCACAGCCCGGTCCGGGTCTGTCATAATTATGTCATGCTGACCCCTCGGGAAGAATTTCCGGTCGAGTGCCATTCCTATCGACTGGTCATTCGCCCGACCCCGCAAGTGGCTGCGCGACGCAAAGATTCTTTCGGGAACACCGTCCACAGTTTTTCCATCGAAGAGAGCCATCGTCAACTTGTCGTGAACGCCAGTAGCCGAGTCACCGTCTCCCCACGATTCCTGCCCGCTCCGGAAACGACCCTCCCCTGGGAACTCTCGCAACAAGGAATTGCGACGCAAACCGACCTGGATTGGTTCTCGGCATGTCGATACCTCTACAATTCGTCCCGTATCCGTCGCTCGGCGGAGTTCGCTGATTTTGCTGCCCTATCGTTCACTCCCGGGAGACCGATTCTTGAAGCGGCGATGGAACTCAATACGCGAATTCATCAACACTTCAAGTATGACACGCAGGCCACCAACGTGATGACGACGCCGGAAGAGGCGTTCCGGATGGGAGAAGGAGTCTGTCAGGACTTCGCTCATGTGCAGGTGGCGTGCCTTCGCTCAATCGGGCTGCCTGCGCGTTACGTGAGCGGTTATCTCCGCAATATGCCGCTGCCGGGGCAGGTCCGCCTGATCGGGGCCGATCAGTCACATGCCTGGCTCTCCTTGTATTGTGGGAGCGGACTGGGCTGGGTCGACTTCGATCCGACGAACAATTGCACCGCCAGTACCGATCACATCCCGATTGCCTGGGGACGAGACTACTCGGATGTTGCTCCATTCCGTGGTGTTTTTCTGGGAGGAGGAGAGCACCAACTGAGTGTTTCTGTAGACGTCTGCCCCCTGGAACATTGATTTCTTCCACATTTGCGAATCGGCGCAAATAAAAACGCCGCGACAAGATCTGATGGCGACGGGTATCTCCATTTTAACTTGCACGCGGCGCAGTCGACTCATTGAGTCAGTCGAAATTGGCATCGGCAGAAAATGCAGGAATCATGCCGCTCGATATTGAGAACAACGATGATCAACCAGAAACACATACACAGAGTCAACTTGTGTCGCAATTGTGGAGTCAGGTGGGGATGACGGAAGTGTAATCACTTCGATATTTTCGTACTCAAATTGATCGGTTATTTGCAGGAACGCATTGAATTTCGCTGCCGCTTGAAAGGGGGGATTCTCTCTGATAGGGTCTCTGGTTCAATTCCGAAGTTTTGATGTGGGTTTGGACTGTTCACAAGTAAGGAAAAGCTGCGATGTATCATGTGACGTTGATTCCAGGCGATGGTGTTGGACCGGAAATCGCTGAAGCCACACGACGCTGCCTGGATGCCACTGGCGTCAAACTTGACTGGGATGTGCAGGAGTGCGGCATCGAAGTCATCGAAAAAGAAAAGCAGATTCCGGATCGCGTCTTCGCCTCCATCAAGAAGAACGGCGTGGCGCTGAAGGCCCCGATTACGACTCCGATCGGCAAGGGATTCCGCAGTGTCAACGTTCAACTGCGACAGGAACTGAACCTGTTTGCCTGCGTTCGTCCCTGCAAGCAATACAAAGGGGTTCGAACCTTCTACGAAAACACCCCGGTCGATCTGGTGCTGATTCGTGAAAACACCGAAGACCTGTATGCCGGAGTGGAGTTTCAGGCAGGTGCCGAGAAGACGTCGCAGTTGATCAAAACAATCAACGAATTCGCAACCGGTAAGAAGATCACCACCGCT
>DATMFC010000495.1:0-4953 GCA_035556335.1 Planctomicrobium sp.
CCTGTTTGCACAGGTTCCTTCCGCTCAGTGGATTTTCGTTGCGGTCATTCCTGAGGGATAGGGATGCATTCCCCACTTTGTGATGGGTGGCCGGGGCGCGGTGTGATCGTTGCGGGTCGAGAAGGCATTGACTCAGTGGTGCGTGGGCACAAAGAAAAGCGTTCCCAGCCCCGGGACGCGCAGACCATGCGGCGCGTTACCGGGGCCGTGAACGTCCTGTGACATCGGGAAATTCTTTCCGCGCCCCGGCCACCCATCCAGATCTCAGATTGGCCAGCCGCGTTTGCTTAAGTATTGCGTCGCCGTCAGAACGATCAGGGAAAAGATAACCAGCAGCAATGCCGTCTGGCTGGCGGACTGATAGTCGAGTGCCTGCACGTCATCATAAATGGCGATCGAAAGAGTTCGGGTGACGCCGGGGATATTCCCGCCGATCATCAGCACGATTCCGAACTCACCGATGCAATGGGCGAACGTCAAAACCATTCCGACCAGAATCCCGGACCAGCTGAGCGGAAACGTCACCCGCCAGAACGTTCGCCAGCGGGACACTCCCAGAGACCATGATGTTTCAATGAACTTCCGGTTCACCTGCTCCAGTGCCGCAGTGAAAGGACGAACGGTAAACGGCAGGTTGTACAGCACCGAGCCCAGCAGAATGCCAGAAAAAGTGAAGGGAATCAGCGATCCGGTGACCTGCTCATACCATTGTCCGAGCGGACTCTTTGATCCTGTGGCCACGAGGAGATAAAAGCCGAAAACCGTCGGCGGAAGCACCAGCGGCATGGCGACCACCGATTCGACAAGAAACCGCCCGCGCCAGCGCGTTGTCGCCAGCCAGCAGGCGAGCGGCAAACCCACGACGAACAGAATCGCCGTGGTGCAGGTTGCCAGTTTCAGGGTGAGCCAGACGGCTGTCCAGTCCATGTTGACTTTCGGGTGGGGGAAGAATATCCGTATCTGGTCAGAATCGATCGTCCTTCAGGACCAGCGACGAAGTCCTGAAACTTGCCGGCCGCTGTACGGTTTCTGGAATGAGTCATAATAACCGCGGCCTGATCGATTGGCTGATGGGCATCGGAGGGAATCTCCCAGTATCTCCCTTGTCGTTTCATCTCAGATGATAATGCGAGCGACAAGGCAAGTATTCCGACATCCGCCCCGCCGCTGACCACGAAGTGAGCCGCTTGTGTGATGTTTTCTCCCAGAACAAGCCGGGCATCCAGTTCGTCACGAGAGATGCCGAATGTCCTGAACGCTTCTTCCGCAGCGACTCCGTAAGGAGCCAGGCGTGGATTGGCGATGGCGATTTTTTTCACTCCGGGATCAATGACTGCCCGAATCCCCAACGTCTCCAGATCCAGAGGGGAATCATTCCGGACCCAGACGACGATTCGCCCCGACGCATACAAAAACCAGGAGTCTCTCTCGGCAAATCCTTCGTCGACAAGCTTCTGAGGAGATGTCGTGTCAGCAGAGAAGAAGATGTCAAAGGGAGCACCCTGTGAAATCTGAGCGAAAAAATTCCCGGACGATCCATAGGTGATTTCGACGTCAATCTGAGGATGCTGCTGACGAAACGCGGTCAGTATTTCATCAAAGGCAAACTTGAGATTTGCCGCAGCGGCGATTGACAGCCGTTCCGGTGCGGCTGCCATTCTCTCCCGCGAAACATCCGCGTCCCTGCTGCATCCCGCCGCCAGACTGACAACCGGCAGAAGCAACATCACCAGAGAAAGCACGCGGAATCGATTTTGCCCTGTCATCGTGATCTTCATATGATTGCCGGTCGGACCAATGGTGTTTCTCCTGCAGATCTTCCGGCAACCGTCTATAGGAACAGTTCCAAAATCACATCCCGGTTTCACGTTGCCCGCGAAGCTTGTCTACCAGACTTTTTGCTACCCACTATCCACTTAGGACCAACCTGAATCTTACTGTCGTATTTGTAGAAGGAGCCTTTCGTAATGGAACGGTCCGGGTGGCCGGGGTTGGAGCGTACTCGCGAAACCCCGGAACGCGTTTAGAAAGCCGCTGAATTCATCCTCGACTCTCTTAACCCTCCACGTTCAACCGGGGTTTCCTTCGCTTCGCTCTGTCCAACCCCGGCCACACTGGCAATGAGACACTTATTCTCAGAACGGTCCTTATCTCCTATTTATTTCGGGACTGCTCCTAAGACTGAAGCACGCCTCTCAGGACATTCATCTGAGACGCCGCGCGTTCTTCCACGTAGGCCATGGCTTTCTTCACTTTCGCTTCGGCGGCTGAATAATCCTGATGAATCCCCATCAGAATCTCGAACATCTTCTCGGCCGGCGTGCTGTCGAATTCCGGCGCCCATTCCTCAAGACCGATATCCTTGAACATCCAGCATTTTGGTGAGTGGAACTCGGAAAAGGTGTGCATCATCGGCGTCCCGACGGCCAAAGCCATGATCGGTGTATGGGGCTCATGACAGATCACCGTGTGAGCACGGGCATAGAATGAACAGGCTTCGTCCACGTTCCAGAACTCATCGAAGTTGACCACGTGTTTCTTGAGATCGTTCGGCAACGGGTCATAGATGAACTTCTTGTTGTATTCCATCTCCTTGTAGACCTCCGGCGCGATGACCACTTTCCAGCCGGTTTCCTTCACCCACATCTTGATCAGATCCTGATAAACCTTCGCCCGACGCGTGTCGTCGGCGATGTTTTCCGGTGTCGGATGAAGCGGGTTGAGTTTCTGAGGACGCTTGTCATCCACTCCGGGAGTCGTCGGTGAGTGAGTGCGAAGCTGAATGGTGATGAACTTCTTCTCTTCAAGACCGTGTTTCTTTAATCGGGCCAGTGCCTTCTCTTCATCACGAACATCGATTCCGAAACAGCCGTCTGGCCCAAACTCCAGCACCGGCGGTTTGACTCCGGCATCCTGAAGCGTTTTCAGAGTTTTGGAATCACGACAATACATAAACGACGCTTCGTTCAGTAGTGCGATATGTTCTTCTCCGCGAGGACCTGTGACCATATCGGGAAAGTAAGACTGTCCCTGTAATCCCCAGGGTTTCCCAATCTTATTGCAGTATCTCATGAAGTCGGTCGACTGTCCCATACCGGGACCGCGGAGAAAGAAATCTGATCGTGCAATCGCTTCCTGAACGGCCCCGTCCTTCTGCGAGAGAGAACCCTTGACGACTTCCAGTTTTGGAAATCGTTTCTTTAACATCGAGTCAACTTGTTGATTCGTGTTGCCCGCCCAAAGGATCACATTCGCTTCTGGAAGATACTGTTCGAGAAACCGTAACGTTCCGGGGGTGTGACCGATGTCGCCGATGTTTTTCACCGCCCAGGCGCATTGCAGCAGAACTGTTTTCTGCGGAGGAGCAGCTTTCGCGGCAGAAGGGAAAGCACTCGCACCAAGAGCGAGACCAGTGGCTTTGAGAAATGTACGTCGTGAGATCACCATTATCTCTCCAGTAATAACAGAATTAATTGTTCAGAGTTTGTTTCAATAAGAACCCCTGACAAAACTGACCCCGATCCGCTCGCGGAAAGGAAATTTTCATGGATTGAGAGGTTTTGTTCGCGGCTCTAAGAAGTCTGGACCGAATCTGCAAATTCAATCTGAACTTCCTATTTCTTCTGAATCGGCTGTAACCAAGTCATGATATCGAGTATGGCCGCGCGTGGGGTGATTCTCACGCTTCCAGCCAAAAGATTATTGATCAAACCGGGGATGATGAGTCGACGCCGTCGACGCAGGGCTCGATACCCGGTGTTCGCGACATCTTCCACATTCATTGCGTTATGTTTGAAGACTGGAGTGTCGTGCATGGCCGAATGATCGCCGAACTCTGTTTTCGTGGGGCCAGGGCACAGACAAGTTACGGTGACTCCGGTTCCTTTCAGTTCTTTCCAGATGGCTTCTGAGAAGGAAAGAACAAATGCCTTTGTCGCATAGTAAACGGCGACATTCGGGCCGGGCTGGAAGGAAGCCGTTGACCCGATATTCATAATCGCTCCCCGCTTACGGCTCAACATCCCCGGGAGGCATAAGTGCGTGAGTGCGACGAGAGCGGAGACGTTCAACTGGATCATGTTCAATTGACGGTCCAGCGGGATTTCATTGAAGGCTCCAAGCTGTCCGAAACCGGCATTGTTGATCAGAACGTCAACCTGTTTCCCCTGTGCATGAATCTGATTGACCAGATGCTGAGGGGCATCCGGCAGACTCAGGTCGCACACAATCACCGTCGACACGGTTCCATGTTTTGCATGAAGCTGATCGGCAAGTTCATTCAACCGATCCGCACGACGGGCGACGAGAATCAGTTCGGAACCATCTGCGGCAAAACGCTTCGCCAGCTCCCATCCGATTCCGGAGGAGGCCCCTGTAATCAAAACAGTTTCAGATGACATACCGCACGGACTCCCGGCTATCGCTTCAAAACAGAGACTGAAACATCGATGTAAATTGCAATTCTCCTTCAATCATAACGAAATTCTGGCAGAATCGAACACTGTCAAAATCATCCGACTGGAGCATAAAGAGGAGATCGAACGACAGATCTGACGATTGGTGCGAGAAAACTTGCGTGACACACGCAAGAACGACATGTTCCATTACGGGATTGACGTACCCGGTCATGATTCTGGTATCCTCCCTGATCCGTAATGACAAGGCAGAATCGTGGATGCGATTTCTGGTGTGAAGCGATGTGAAATGGAGTTCCCGGCGTGAGGATGATAATTGCGAACAACGTTCCGCGATGGCTGTTCGTCGCAGTGTCGTCCGGATTCTTCATTCTGACAGGATCGCTGTTTGCCGTTGAGCCCGATCCCATCACACTCCCGGCGCAACCGGGCGTACCGGCTCCCGATCAGGATGATGCCACTCTGCGAGGTGTCGCGATTGTCGGACAGAACTGCTGGGTTGTCGGGGATCGGGGAACGGTCTGGAAGTCAAACAATT
>DATMFC010000496.1:0-10290 GCA_035556335.1 Planctomicrobium sp.
AAAAAACCGCAAGGATCCTGTGGATTACGACAAACACCTGTACAAGGTTCGCAACCTGGTGGAACGATTTATTGGTTGGGCCAAGCACTTCCGCAGGGTGGCGACCCGCTACGAGAAAACAGCACGTAACTTCCTGTCATTCTGGAACTTTGCTGCAATCCTCAACCTCATGAAATAATTGTCAACACGACCTAAGACGTGCGGTACAAACGGTTGTCATCGACGGCGTGTTGCTTGACGACCTGATCGACCAGGGCCAGGACGTCGGCCAGTGGGGCGATGGTTTCTCCTTGAAGAACTTGCCGAGGTGATTTTGGATTAGAGTCGAACGTGTTGGGGCACGGAATTCGTCCAACATCCGAAACCATTCGCCACGTTGTTCCGTATTAAGACCGATCGGGATTAATTCCCCCAGAGACGAAGTTTCAGCAGGACCGATCCGGCCAGGGCGGCTTCTTTCCAGTTCAACTTGGAGTGTCCAAAGCGGCGTTCTTCGTAGCTGATCGGGACTTCAACGAATGAGGCCCCCGCCTGACGAAGTCGGAAAAGGATTTCTTCCTGAATGGCATAACCCGTCGCCCGGGTGCGGGACCAGTCCACCTCGGCGAGCCGGTTCACTCGATAACAACGGAAGCTGCCGCTGTTGTCCTGAGTAGTGAGTCCCAGCACCATACGGGCATAAACGTTCAGGGACCAGCTCATCCACCATCGGGTCGCGTTCAACCCGACGGCATTTCCTCCAGGAACATAGCGAGAACCGATCACGACATCTGTCTCTCGGGCTTGATCAATCATCGACGGAATAAACCGTGGCGGGTGCGAGAAATCCGCGTCGAGGTTCACGAGCAGGTCGTATCCGTTCTCGATCCCGTATTGAAATCCTGCCGTTGTCGCCGAGCCGAGCCCGAGTTTACCGGGGCGGTGGATGACATGGATCCTTACGTCGTCTGCGGTCAGTTTTTCTACGAATGGCCCAGTTCCATCCGGCGAGTTGTCATCGATCACCAGAATATCTGCGTTCGGCAACAACTCCAGCAGTTGGGGAATCAACTGTTGGAGATTCTCCCGTTCGTTATAGGTGCAGAGCGTGATTAGGATACGTGGAGAACCGGTCAACAGCGGCTCACTGGTGATTTCCGGAACGAGGGAATCGGATTGTTCCGCGATGAGAGTCATGGGAGTTCTCCCTGCAAGTGTTCCGCTTTGGATTGAGTGAGGGAGGTTGGAAGAGGGGCAGCTTTCGTCTCAGTGACGGAAGAAGACGTCGGCACGCAGACCACTCGAAATCCGATAAAGGGGGAGGATTTCCATGGGGCCAGGATGGGGTAGTTGATGAAGCAGCCTTCCCCGACATAGATCCAGTCCCCGCCGCGAATGACCTTGGCATACCCGTCCAGAGGACCGTTCGGATCATCGTGACGCGAACGCTGGTAATAGTCACGGTCGAACCAGTCGGAACACCATTCCCAGGCGTTGCCCCTCATGTCGAACAGCCCCAGTGAGTTGGAAGGATAAGAGGCCACTGTCGTCAACGGTAATGCTGGACTGATCCCCGCCGTTTCACCTGAAGCATCGGAGACGGAGCGCTGAGAATTCCAGAGATACGGTTCGGAGGTTCGTGCGCGGCAGGCATATTCCCATTCTGCTTCGGTCGGGAGCCGATAGGTTCGTCCTGCGGCTTTCTCTTCCGGAAGCGCAGAGAGTCGTTCACAAAAAGTTTGCGCGTCATACCAGGTCACGTTGACGGCGGGCTTGTTCTGTGCCGATGCCGGATCGTTCGAGGCCGGTTCGTCGGGAGGCATGACTCGCTGGAATTGTCCCTGCGTCACCTCGGTTGTTCCCAGAAAGTAGTCGAACGTGATCCGAACCGGATGCGGCGGTGTTTCCGGAGGAGTGTCCCGGTCGTTGCCGCGGTCGGGGACTCCCATCTGAAACTCCCCTGCAGAAATCTTGACGAATGCCATGCCCAGCGAATTCGTCAACGTGCTTTCCTGAACCGCCACTCCCCGGAAAGGAGGAGGGGCTTCCTGAAATGAACCTGGCCAATACACGAGTTGGTTGGCCTGCTGATGAAATTCTTTCGAAGGTGTTTCGCGTGAGTGCAGATAATGCCAGACGGAAGGATCAATCTTGTCTGAGACAAACCGGACGGATCCATCCAGGAATGCCGCATTGACTCCCCCGACATGACGGCTGCGGGAAGCGGCATTCTGGTTTTTGTCGATGTAGGAGACGCAGGGCATACCGAGTTCGATGAGTTTGTCCGGACCGTATTTTTCGTTGAGGGCTCCTCCTCCCTGGATGTCGTCCGACCGGGCCCAGGGATTGTTGGGACCGAAGGCATCGCCGTTGATCCCGTGTCCCCAGGTGACGCTTCCGGCGATGTGCCCCAGAGCCCAGCAGCCACGAATGTCGATCGGATCGATCCCCGCCCGAATTTCGTTGAAGGCGATCAATGTGGAGCGGCCATTTATGAAATCGTTTTGTCCGAATGCCTTGTTGAACCCGGCGATCCCGTTTCCCCAGTACTCGAACTCCCGGCGTTCGCCGTCGATTCGAAGATGAGCACGGTCGCCGGTGGGAGTTTTAGTGCTCCCCGCACTCGTATGAAACGCATGAGTACCGCCATTCAGAGCATAGTTCCCCCGAGCGAACTCCAGGACTTGATCGGAGATCGGCTCAAACTGAAATCGGTTGTCGTCGCGATTGAACTCATCGACCGGGCAGATCCAGGCATCGACACGAGCCTCGCGAATCGGACGATTCTGCTCGGAACAGATCGGCTGGCTGTCGTCATAATTCATCAGCAGATCCGCGTGTCCCAGATAGGGAGCGAGTTCAATCGCCCAGTTTTTCCCGATGAACTGGTCCCATCGCGTTGACTCCTGTAAAGCGAGCGTGTTGAGTGCCGAGGTGTCCCAGTGTGCGGCGGCCGGAAACGTTCCTTGTTCCTGTTCGTATGCCGTCAAAGCCTGAGCCAGACGGGCCATTCGAACCGTGCATTGATGACGTCTCGAGACTTCCCGAGCATGCAGCACCCAAGGGGCCGCCAGTCCGATCAGGAGAATCGCGACCAGCAGTCCCACAGTGACTTCCAGGCGAGAGAGACCCGAACGAGTTTGAGGACTCTTCATGCGGTTATCGTTTGATCGCATACCAGCCAACTCCCCCTACGAGCAGGACGTTTGCCACGACGATGACCCAGAAACGGGAATCGCTTTCCTTTGTTTCCTCTTTGTTTCTGGCAACCTGAGCACTGAGCGTGTTGGTTTTTCCCTGCTGGGACTTGCTGCTGAGGGCGATTCGACTGTCGCGGAATTCACCGAGTGAAAGCCGTTTGTCCTCATCACGGTCCGCCGCCAGAAACATCTCCTCTCGCCGACCGATGGTCTTCTGGGAACCGGCATCCTTGCGGCCTTTGTATTCCCCCAGCAATTCGTCCAGAGTCAGGAAGTGATCCCTGTCCGTATCGTGAGCGCGGAACGCGATTTCCGCCGGAGCTTTCAGCAGGTCAATCGGAAAGTCCGATTCGTCAAGTGTGAGTTTTCCGTTCTGATCGGTGTCATAACGACTGAAGAACTCATACGCGAGACTGGCCAGGGGAATGGTTGTCCCGGTATGAAATTCTCCGAACGTGAGCACGCCGTCATTGTCCCGATCTGTCCGGCGGGTATGCCAGGCGGCCAGCCGATTCGCCAGCGGACTTCGCCGGTACTCGACAAGCGAAAGTTCCCCGTCCCCGTCCAGATCGAAAACGACCGCCGTTTTTGCCGCTAACGCCTGCTCACTCTTGGGAACACTTTTAATGACTTCATCTGGAGAGAGCTTCCCGTTCAGATCCCGGTCCGCCTGCAGAAACTGGGCAATCGGATCCACTCGGGGATAGGAAGTGGCGATCCATTCTGCATAGCTCAGAAAGCCGTCCTGATTCGTATCCGCTTTTTGAAACCGTTCGTCAGCGGTTTTTCCACCCAGTCCGGACTTCTGGAATTCCGTCAGACTGAGACGATCGTCTTTGTCCTGATCGAGATACCGGAAGTGGGAGACGTTGTAAACCACTCCGGAAATCTCCCGGCAGGGGAGGTCATCCCAGCGTTTGATTCCATAGGCCACATCTACCACCTGACGTAACTCTCCCACGGTGAGGCGACCGTCTCGATTCCGGTTCCAATCCTGAAACGGACTCAGTTGCAGTCCAGGTAACAAACGGGCCACTCTCCCGTTTCGAAACTCCTTTTCATCCAGCGTCTCGTCTCCATTCTGATCCGCTGCCTGAAAGGCCGCATGCAATTGCGTGAAGGCTTCGTCCGCCAGAGCGAGAATCGGATCGGGCGGGGCGACTCTTTGAGCGAGCATGGTCCGAGACGGAACGGAAAGATACTCGTCATAGGAAAGCTTTTCATTTCCATCGGCATCGAATAATCGGAAGTCTCGTTCCGCGGCATTCGCTGTCGTATAGAACGTTTTGAATTCGTCGAGATCCAGAAACTCATCCTGATTCCGGTCGGCGGCTTGAAAGTCGTCACGAGGTCTACGAAACGCCGTGGTGAATTTCAGTTCCTGCAGACTGAGTTGTCCATCTCCCGAGACGTCGTATCCGGAGAACATCAACGCCGTCTTGGCGACCGATTCGATCTGACGCCCCCAGCCGAATTCTTCGAGCGTCAAGAATCCATCGGCATCTCGGTCCGTTCGGGGGTCCGACCAAGCCTCGTCATACTGGGCTAGCGGGGAGAGGCGATATTCCAGAAAGTCCAAGTGACCGTCGCCGTCCCGATCAAATCCTGGCAGCAAGAATCCCACCAGTGGTTTCCATGTACTGGAGGTGATGGTGAGCAATTCCTCACGAGAAAGCTTCCCATCCAGATCGTGATCCAACGCGAGAAAATTCTTTAAGGGATCGCGCGCCATCAGCGGCCAGGCTTCTTCAGGAGAAAGCTTGCCGTCCCCGTCCTGGTCATGCTTGGCAATTTCGGCTTTCGCTTTTTCCTCACTGAGCTTTTGTCGATTTTTCAGGTCTTCCACTCCGATGAATCCATCCTTGTCCTGATCCAGATACCAGAAACCAGGCAAACTGAACATCAATCCGTTGGGCTGACGAAGGAGCATTCCGTTCAGACGCCGAATTCCGTAGGCCGCATCCATCACACGGACCACTTCTTCCCGGTCGACGGTCCCTCCGCCATCCAGATCCCACGCCAGCAGATCCGTCCGTTCCAGGCCGGGAACGGATTCCTGGGGTTTCGCGGCGGCAAATTCCTTCGCGTTCAGCACCCCGTCTCCATCCAGATCCCACTGGACCCAGGATTGAAGAATCCGCTGTCGGTGCTCTTGCGCCAGATCGACGATGGGATCAGGAATCTCTCCCCGTTGCGAGGCCGAAGGGACCAATGTCGGAAGAGCGGTGAATTCCCGTTCCGAGAGCATTCCATCCCGATCCCAGTCCACGACTCGAAAATCGCGTGTCAGACGAGCATGTTCCGTCTCGACTTCCCGGAGCAGGAGTTCTTCGAGAGAGACTTTTCCGTCCTGGTTCGTATCCCGAGCCGCAAACAGAACCTGAGGAGTGATCTTGTCGGTCTCGACGTGAAACTTGAGTTCCTGCAGATTGAGTTGACCGTCTCCAGAACGATCCAGCCGGGTAAACATATGAGCAATCATCGCGGCAGAATCGATCTGCCCTTTTCCCTTGAACTCATCCAATGACAGCAATCCATCCCCGTTGAGGTCGGAACGTACGAAAAACCAGTTGTGAGTGAAATTCGCGAGAGGAGAGAGTTGATATTCTCGAAAGTTCAACTGACCATCCCCATCCAAATCAAAACCCGGCAGGACAAAACCGGCCAGTACCTTCTGCAGATCCGGCGTTGCCGCCAGCAATTCCTGTGAGGAAATCAGGCCGTCAAAGTCCTTGTCCATGGAGAGAAACCGCAGCAAAGGGTCCTGGGCAAACAATTCCCAGGCTTCTTCCAGGGAGAGCTGACCATCCCTGTTCTGGTCGTGACGGGCCATGTCCTCCATGGCTTTCTCAAGATCGACCCGTCGCCAGAGTTGCCAATCACCGATGCCGATCACTCCGTCCTGATCGACATCCGCTTCGAGAAACCCAGACAGGTTGAAGACCAGACCATTTGGCTGACGCAACGGGAGTCCGTCCAGTCGAGAGACTCCATAGGCGGCCTCAATGACCCTTTTCACGTCATCACGATCAACTCCTTCGCCTCCATCCCGCCTCCAGTCCACCCAGGTTGTTTCCTCCAGTCCAGGAACGGACGATTGAAGTCGGGCCGCCGAAAATTCCGTGGCATCGAGAATGTCGTCTTCATTCGTATCCCACTGGGCCCAGTTTTTCAGGAGCGTCTCCACAGTCTCCCGGGCCAGATCAGCGATCGGGTCGGGGACCTCTCCGCGCTGGGAAGCGGGAACATCGGGAGAGGGAAGGCTCATCCATTCCTGTTCCGAAAGAACTCCGTCTCCGTTCCAGTCCACGACGCGAAAATCGCGTGTCAGTCGGGCCTGTTTCTGTTCCGGTTGACCGGCGAGCCATTCCTCCAGAGAAAGCGTCCCATCCCCGTTCGTATCTCTTGCGGCGAAAATGGCTTGAGGTGTCCACTTGCCGGAATCTCTCTGGAAGGAAAATTCCTCGGAGTTGAGCTTTCCGTCCCCGGTGAGATCCAGCCCGGCGAACATCAATGCGGTGATGGCGACCGATTCAATCTCTCTTCCCCATCCGAATTCCTCGAGAGACAACAGGCCATCCGCATCCCGATCCGTCCGGCTGATGTGCCAGTATTCATCGTAGTTCGCCAACGGAGAGAGTCGATATTCCTCAAAATTCAACCGGCCATCTCCGTCTCGGTCAAACCCCGGGAAAACCAATCGACTCAATGTCTTTTGAAACTCCGGTACGGTAACCAGCAACTCATACGGAGAGAGCAAACCATCCAGATTGGTGTCGGCAGTCAGGAAATTTTTGAGGGTATCCCGGGTGACGAGATCCCAGCTCTCCTCTAGAGACAACCGGCCATCCTTGTTTTTGTCGTACTTGGCAATCTCCCAGGCCGCCGCTCCTGCACTGACGTTGCGTCGATGCTGCCAGTCCGGCCCGGTAATGGCTCCATCCTGATCCACATCGTAATAACGAAACGTCGACAGACTGAAGACCAGACCGTTGGGTCGCCGAAGCAGAATTCCGTCCCGACTGCGGACCCCATAGGCCACTTCCAGCACTCGGATCGCCTCATCCAGATCCAGCGTTCCGTTGTTGTCGAGATCCCAGGACTTCCATGCGGTCTGATCCAAACCCGGAATCGCCCCGTGCGGTTTGGCGGCCTCGAATTCCCCGGCGTTCAGAACTCCGTCTCCATTGGTGTCCCATTGCTGCCAGGTTTTCCGAAATCGTTCAATTTGTTCCTGGGCGAGATCCGTGATGGGATCGGGAACCGTTCCTCTCTTGGACACATTGGTTGTGAGAGAACGCAGAACGTTCCATTCCGGTTCGGAGAGGACGCCATCCTGATTCCAGTCGACGACCCGAAAGTCTCGCGTCACACGAGGATGATCGTTCTTCGGATGTTGCGCCACCCATTCTTCTAAAGACAGCGTGCCGTCCTTGTCCACGTCGAAATCCGTGAACGATCTGGCCGTGGCCGGTTTGGCGTCCTGGGCTGTCAGTTCGTGCGACCAGCCCGTTGCCAGACTGATCCCGACGAAGGCAATCAGTGGAGTCAAGATCCAACGTTTCTTCATGGCCGCAATCCCCCGCTTAGAGCATCTTCAATAATGGTTTTCAGCGTTCCGCAGGCGAAAAGTGAAACTTTTGCGCCCCTGAACTCCCTCAATCGCTTGCACTCGGTCGAGCAAACTGCTCGAAAGCGACTTACAAAATCACTTCCCCATCCCCGCTGCGCGGGCACTCAGTAGATCAAACTGCTCGAAAATTTCTGTTATTCGATCCGGTCGTAGCGTTTCAGGCAAAACGTTCCGGAGTAATCTTTCATTACTGCTTCCGTACTCAGCCGCCAGCCTTCTCCCATGGCGACGGGAGGCCGGTTTCGTCCTCCCGTGGAGGTGTCACAGACCCACACCGTCTGCCAGTCCCCGGAGTCAATCGCAGCGGACGACAGGTACTCACTCTCGGACGTGACCGCGGTCCCGTTGAAGAACGGATAATCCTGCTCCTCGCCGAAGACTTTCAGATCGTCCGGACCATGATAAATTCGAGCGGTGATGTAATACGTGGGATTGCAGAAGACCAGCGGTTCTCCTTCGTTCCGATGCTCCTGCCAGGTCGCCAGCATCTGCTGCAAACCACGCTGCCCTGCACGCGGTTTCCGATGCGTGTGATAGTCCTGTACCAGAAAGATCAGTGTCCCTGTCAGCAGAAGTGCCAGCGGAATCCTCAGAAACCAGCTGGGAAGCCGGGCGATCCAGACCGGAATCGCCACACACATCAATGCGTGTCCCGCCACGAAATAGCGACCATTCACAATATTCGTGCTCGCCAGCGAAACCGCGACCAGCAGCACAAACGGCATCACAGCGGTCAGGGCCACCAGGATATCGAAGGACCTTCGTCCCGCTGCCACGAACAGAGAAATCAGCATCAATCCTTGTGCGATCCACAGCCCCAGGTTTGGATCACGGATCACCCGCTGCTGCCCCCCAAAGCCCTGGAGGAACGCGCCTCCCAGTAGTTTCCAGGTAAAGGGTTGAATCCAGAAGTCATCCTGAACCCGTGCATGTTGACTGCGAACCACCAGCACCCAGGGAAGCACGATCAGTCCGACAAATCCCATGACGATCACCGCCCGCCAGGCCAGCTGTTTCGTCGCTGACCAGTTCTTCCGCCCCTGAATCAGAATCACTCCCATTGCCAGCAGATGTGCCGCGAAGATGAACAGCATCGTCACATGCGTGTACAGCCCGGCCGCTTCCACAAGGGCGTAAGCGATCCAACGCCCCGTACGGTCCGGTTTTTGAACCGCTCTCCACAATAGCCAGGTGCTGAGAATCGACAGGCAGGCGACCGGAGCATACATCCGCACCTGCTGTGCCCAACTGATCTGAATGGGACTGAGCGCGACACATAATCCCGCCAGTATTGCGGCCAGCAAGGTGGCAGCCCGACCTGTTGGTCGGTCACGTTGATCCCGTAACGCTTCGAAGGTGAATCCGAATGCCCCTCCGACCGCTCCCAGACTCCACAACGTCGACAACAGTCGGGCCGACCATTCGGAATCCCCGAAACAGGCCACCCAGCTTTTTAACGTGAAATAATAAAACGGCGGATGGGTATCCTGAGCACAACTGGAGATCATCTCCAGAAGCGGAAACTGAGCCGTTCGAAGACTGTAGGATTCGTCAAACCAGTAAGGAAGATCCCCCAGACGAAGCAGACGCACTCCCGCCGCAATCCCCAATGTCGTCAATAGCGACAGGAGCACGATTCCGGTGAAGAGAGTTGAACGTCTTTCCGCCGAAGAGGAAATGATGGTACTCATCTCACTCACCTCCCCGCCATTGCAGAAGAGGGGCGTTCCGGGGCCGTCTCCCGGAAATAGCTGCGCAGGACGAGTGTCCCGTACCATTCCCGAATCTTTTTCTCTTCCTGTAACTTCCATTCCGAAGGAAGTGGAACGTTCCACGTTCCTCCCAGCCATTTCTCGGCATCGATCGTCCAGACCCATTCCTTCCCGGAGTCTTTCAGTTGTTCCGGTCTGAAATAGTCTTCATCCTTCATGACCGGCGTTCCCTGGAAATGCGGAAACCCCCGCCCCGGATCAAAGGCATAAACGTTGCTGAGCCCCTTGTTATGGACGCAGACGTTCAGATACAGCATCGGATTACAGACCAGAACCAGATCCTCTTCGGCTTTCGCTTCCTTCAGGAAAGTCACCGCCGCAGACATCCCGGGAACCTGCGCCCGCCGCGTGCGATGATGAGACTCCTCCAGCGTGGTCCAGCCGATCATCCCGATGGCCAACGACGCCATGCCGAACCGAAGAACACGAAACGGAAGACTCGCGATGAGTATCCCGATTCCGACCAGCAGACAGACATGGGCATAGATCAGAAACCGGGCAATAAACACATTTTCGGCGACAACCGACCAGATCACCGCCAAGGCATAGGGGATCAGCACCAGCCAACCCACCAGTCGTGCTCCCGGTTGGCGATGGATCAGTAATAACAGCACCGCCGCCAGCACCAGTTCCGCGAACACCCAGGACAACGTCTCGGTTCTCTTGAACGAGGTGTCCGTCAGAAACAGGTCGCGCCAGACCTTGA
>DATMFC010000497.1:0-10299 GCA_035556335.1 Planctomicrobium sp.
CAAAGCGGTCCCCGGCGGCAACGGCGGCGCCGTATTCGATCGAAGCTCCCGTTTTCAGATCGGTCAATTGATCGGCCGACAACGGAGCATCGAATGCGACACGGACTTCGCGCGGATTTTGCGCCCAGGCGAAGACGGGTCGGGAAACCGCCGCGATCGGCGTCACTTTGAAGAGCTTGCCTCTTCCCGCCGCGCCGCTTCCCCAATCCGGGCCTCCACCATGAGCCGCAATCAATAAATCCCCAGACGGAGAGACACAAGCATCCGCCGGGAGCATGTTGCAATTGGCAATCAACTGGTTTTGAGCGACATATCCCGATGGCGTTTTGACAAGCTTCGTCCGATAGAGCTTTCCTCGCGAATAACCGGTGACAATCGCATCCGACTGCCACCAGTCCGGACCAAAGACCGGTCCCCCATTGACCGGTTCGTTGAAATTCAACCCGCAGGTCGATTGATGCTGCGGCTTGTAATCGAAAACGCTCGGTTCGTCGATCACATCCGGCAGATGCCGGGGATGGCGCGGTGGGAAGCCATAATGCCGTCCGGTCTCAATGTGCAGAAGCTCGTCAAACGGGTTTCCGTTGGGAAGCCAGGTTGCTCCTTCCTGATCCGTGCAGAACACGTCTCCCGCCTGATTGAACCGCACCGCGACCGGAAAACGAATGCCTGTGGCCACAATCTCGCGACTCTGAAAATCGGGAGCGATCCGCATGATCGTTCCCCGTTCGCTGTGAATGGAATAGGGAGTTTTGTCCTTGCCTAATCCAAAAATGTCTCCGTAATCCTGACATCCCAGGCCGAAGAAGACACTGCCGTCCCGAAGATCGACATCGACCCCAAGGGCATCGACCCTGTGTGGGATTTCTTGCCAGCCGGTCGCAATGACAATTTCCTTGTCGGCGCGATTGTCATTGTCGGAATCTTGCAGGATGGAGCACTTTCCTTTGGAAGCGATGACAACTCTCATCCCTTCCCCCGGACGCTGAGGCATCAGGGCCATTCCGATGGGGCTCATGATTTCCGTATTTGGAATCGTCTTGTTGTTCTGGAAGAAGGTTTCCACCCGATCTTCCACGCCATCCCCATCCGAATCAGATAGTAACCAGATGGTTCCGTTGTATCCCAGTGCCACCAGTTTTCCGTCCGGTCGATAAAGCACGTTGTTGATGTTCGTCAGTTCGACCGGAAGCTCCCGCACTTCAAAACCGGGAACGAACATTTGCACGGGAGGAGGAGACTCGACTGGGACGAGGGCATTCACGTCGATGGCACTTTCCGGCAGGGGAATCGAAGCGATCCCCTTGTACTTGGCCTTCAGATAATTTCCGATGTCGGCCTGTTCCTCTGCCGACAGCACCCGGTCGTACAGCAGAATCTCCGCAAGATCCCCCTCGAAGAATCCACATACCTCCGATGGCCCGGCATTGCTGTAATACCGTGCTCCGACGACCAACTCGTCCAGGTGAATCAATCCCTCTTTGCCACGCTCCCGTCTCCGCTGCGGCCTGTCATTCAGGGACAGGGTGATCCCGTCTGCGGAGTCCGTGAAACCGACGCGCAGGACACTCCCGAACTTCGCGACAGTGGCATCGTTCAGGAAATTCATCCAGCCGTTGGTGCCGGTTCCTTCGATGTTGATGGCCTGCACTCCCGGTGTGCGGCCGATCCCAAAATCAATATTGAAGCCGGAGCGGTAATCGTTCTGGCCGGTCGCGGCGGCCGCAAGAAATCCTGAGAACGCTCCGCGATTCGCATGGGGCACGAGGACGATAAATCCGGTCATGCCCGCAACACTCTGCTTTTCCGGCAGACGTTTGAAATGGGTTGTCTTTCCGTCAAACCGCAGTGCATGAAAGGTACCTTCCGCGAAATAACGGGGGCGGGAGGCTTCATCGGATTGCAGCAGGTCGCGCTTGTTCCCGGAGGCGTCCGGCCAGCGTTCGACCATGTCCCCACTCTTCGGAGCGGACAGGCCAGCCGCTTCCAGGCGGGAAGCGTCATACCAACCGATCGCACGGGAAGGCGGGTATCGGCCCAGGGTTCGGCTCCGAAGGCCATGGACGTCCACAGGCACAAGAGGCCGGTGATAAAAAGTTTTATCTGCACTGCGCGCACCTTCATCCTGCTGACTGATTCAGTCTGATCATAAGGGGATTTGAGAAAATTGAGACGGACGACGTCTCAGCCCGAAAAATTCAGAGGAACCACGGAAGAGACGGAAATTACGGAACAGGGATGAAGAAAACGGGTTGTGAAGAAATCTGGTGATTCTCCGAAACGACAGTCTGTTTTTCAGCACATGACCGTGTCGCCTCTTCATTTCCGCGATTTCCGTTCTTTCCGTGGTGAATCCATCCGGGTTAACGTTGAATCGCCCGCTGGCGGAGCTTCGCGTCGTTCTCGCGAGTCGAATTCGTATTCGAGTTCTGACGTTGATCGGATTTCCGCAGGCAATCGAGTTCCACGAAGCGTTTGACTTGGCCGGTGATCGCCGTTTCCGTCGGGAGCCGTTCCATCGAACTGGCTCCATAGAAGCCGTCGATATCACAGCGTTCCAGGATGTATTTCGCGTCATCCGGTTCGGCGATCGGGCCTCCATGGCAAAGAACCAGGACTTCCGGGTTCACTTCCCGCGCCGCCTGGGCAATCTCCGCGACGGCGGTCACACACTGCTCCAGTGTCCGGGAGGTAATGGCTCCGATGGTTCCGGAAGTCGTCAATCCCATGTGGGCGACGATGATGTCCGCTCCCGCTTCCGCCAGAAGCCGGGATTGCTCGGGATCAAAGGCATACGGCGTCGTCAGCAATCCCTGCTGATGAGCGGCGGCAATGCAGTCGATCTCCAACTGAAAGCTCATCCCCGTCTCTTCGAGATTGGCGCGGAACGTGCCATCGATCAGCCCGACCGTGGGGAAATTCTGAATTCCGGCAAACCCCAATGATTTCAGTTCGCGCAAAAATGGCTCACGAATCAGAAACGGATCAGTCGCACAGACTCCCGCCAGAACCGGGGTGTGACGCACGGCCGTCAGAATCTCCGGGGCCAGTTCCTTTACAATCTGGTTAGCGTTCCCGAAGGGCAGCAGCCCCGCCAGAGAGCCTCGTCCCGCCATGCGGAAGCGGCCGGAATTATAGACGACGATCAGATCGATCCCCGCAGCTTCTTCACACTTGGCGCTGATCCCGGTTCCGGCGCCGCCGCCGATAATCGGGCGTCCTTCAGCGATCTTCCGGCGAAACCGTTCGAGAATGGATGCTCTGGACTCACTCATCTTTTAATCCTTGTTTTATTGAAATGTGAGAGAGGAGATCGGATCGCCCCTCACACAATTGATAAAAATACTGAATCAACGCCTCCGCGAACGCCGGGTCGTTGATGTGTAATGGCAGTCGGATAACCCGAACGACCGGGATGTCTCTGGTGAGAGACTCGAATTCCTCGATGAACGCCTCTCTCGCGACGGGATCGTCAAACGGCTGACCGGCGGCATCCAGAGCGGAGACTCCTCGTTCCGGAACGAGGACGATGACCGGTGCCGCGGCCTGTTTCAATTTCCCCACGATCCATCGGGCAAACTGGCGGTTTTCCTGGGGAGTGGTCCTCATCAGCGTCACCTGGGAATTGTGCTGATGAAAACTTCGTTCTCGAAACTGGGGCGGGATGGTGTCTGGTGCTCCGAAGTTGACCATGTCGAGTGCCCCCAGACTCATGACATAGGGGATCCGGCTGCGCAGAATCGCGTCAAAGCGGTCTGCTCCGGCCGGAAAAACTCCTCCCACTACTTCGTCGGCCACTTCGGTCGTCGTGATGTCCAGGACAGCCTGAATCATTCCCGATTCAACTAGTTTCTCCATGGCCCGGCCCCCGGCGCCGGTGGCATGAAAGACCATGGCATCAAATCCATCGTGCTCCAGCTTCGTCCGGACCTCCGTGACGCAAGGGGTCGTCACCCCGAACATCGTCATGCCGATGACCGGCTTCGTGGCGACTTCGGGAGGGGAATTCAAAACCATCCCCGCCATCGCATGGGCCGCGTTCGCCAGAATCCGGGAGGAAACGTTATTGATCCCCGCGACGTCCACCACGGAGTACATCATCGTGATGTCGGTGCAGTCGACATACGGGGCAACGTTTCCGCTGGCAACGGTCGAGACCATGAGCTTGGGAAGTCCGACCGGCAAGGCTCGCATGGCCTTGGTGATCAATGCCGTTCCCCCACTGCCGCCGATTCCGATGACTCCTTCCAATTCGCCTTGTTTCCATTCCTGCAACAGGAAGTTCCGCAACGCTTCCCCCATGGCGTCGACGGCCTTCCCCCGATCGGTTTGCGAAAGCACAAAATCACTCCCTTGAGGATGACAGGCTGCCACGGTTTCCCGCGCGACAGCTGGCGTCACCGTAAGGGAGGCGCCCGTTCCCACATCGACCGTACAGACCTGCACACCCGCCATTCGCAACTGCCTGGCGACAAAGGCGAGTTCTTCCCCTTTTGTATCCATCGTCGCAATGGCAAGGACTTCAGGTGGCATCGGACTCACAGGCGGACAAAAGGATGGAGGAATAACAATCCTGGAGAATTCAAAAAAGGACGGACCGCTTCACCGCGAGTTTCAAAAACGTGGAGAAACCGAGTCTTACTCTACGGAGGCGACTTCATTTCCCTGCGATGTGGAAAGCGCTCTCCAGATCCCGATGTCGATTGAGCTGCTGAAGAACCGGACGGAACCGTCACACATCACCGACTGGACCCCTCCGGTATGTTTACTGCGGGAAGTCTGGATCGGTTTGGCTCTTGCCGGGTCCAGGGGATTATCCGACGAACCCGCGGAACTGCATGTTGAGGGATTTCCGTTCAGGTCAACTCCCGCACCCAGGCAATAGAAGCCCTGATATGAAGCACTGGAATTGGGAGTAACATATGCTTCGAAGGCTTGTCCTCCGTTGGAGACCATGGAATCCGCAGTCCCCCCTGCCCAGCCTCCGCCGGGGTTATAGACAGTAATGATCTCTGAAACCAGCAGGGTATTGCTCGTTCCATCGATGATCTCGGAAAATTTCGCACCCCTGCGAGAGCTAAAAGGTGCACCGCCGAAAGTCACCGTGCC
Source organism: Planctomicrobium sp. (assembly GCA_035556335.1). Lineage (GTDB taxonomy): Bacteria > Planctomycetota > Planctomycetia > Planctomycetales > Planctomycetaceae > Planctomicrobium. Next base: position 5,110 of record DATMFC010000497.1, read on the forward strand.
AATCGTCTCCTGAGCGTAATCAGTATTTCCAAAGTTAATGGCATAATTATAGTACCATCTGGCATATTCCCCACTCCCGAGTTCATTCGGTTTTGCTCCGTCGGAAGGGCACGAGAGCACATTGAGGCGAACCTTTGCGGCAGCCCGGTTGACAGTTCCACTGAACGAATAACTGAAATTATATTGACTATAAACAGTGGGTTGATCGATGTACGGAAGGATCATGGGAATCCAACTGAAATCCTTCCACCAGGAAAATGTTGTTGTATTGGCGCTATTACCGCGACGCGGAGAATCACCTGCCGTCAGCAGGCTTCCCAGTGGAAGTTGCTTCATAGTGTCGTGGTAGTTATGCATCGCCAGGCCGATTTGTTTCAGATTGTTTTTACATTGGCTGCGTCGGGCTGCCTCGCGAGCCTGCTGCACCGCTGGGAGCAGCAGCGCGATTAAGATGGCAATGATCGCAATAACGACCAGCAGTTCAATGAGAGTAAATCCCCGCCGACTGTTCTTGACGAATCTGGAATTCATTTTTCTGTCCTAGTCGCTGGAAATAAAATTCAATGCAAAACATCAACTGAAAATCATTCATTTCTCTTTAGAACGCCTAACAAAACTGACCGCGATCCGCTCGCGGAAAGGGAATTCTCATCGGTTCAGAGGTTTTGTTCGCGGCTCTTAATAATATCGAAATCGATCCGACCGTCCTCGATGACTTCGGTCATAAGTCCCTCCTGGTATCTCTTCGGCAGTGCTTCCAGCGGCTCCGGAGAAACCGTCTCCCCCGTGCTGAATACGGTGGGAGCCGTTCCGCTCAAAGTGATAAAAACGCGGTGCGTTCCTTTGGGAACCCCTTTCAGGGCGTAGGCACCGCCCAGGATTTCGCCCCCTGTCGCAGCTCCCGTTGTACCGGGTTCGGGAATGAATGAAATCGCCCCTTGTTTCAACGGCTCTCCATAAAGAATTACTTTTCCCGTGATTGTCACCGTAGGATAAGGCGGTTTTTCTCGTTCGCTGCAACCCGAAACGAGAAGCACCAGAACGGCCCAAAGAATCCGTAGCATTTCCGGTTTCCACAAGATTTTTGATCTGAAAAATGGAAGGACAATTGTGACACGAGAAGTGCGAAAAGAACAAAAGCAAAAGCTGCGCCATATATCAACATTGAAGAATCCGTGTTGTGCAATTCTTTTTTTCAAAGCACCTTACGTCGAAATTGAAAAGATTGTGACGCTGCGAACTCCCTCTGAAACCGTTACCTGGTTACACTAAAATGTCACCTGAGGATGCGCAACGCCACACCCAGAGAGAAGGCAGGTCCATGCTGTTTCCGGTTCAACAACGACCGCTGATAGCCGTGGCTGCCGGGTCGGGGCAGGTGGCCAAGGCAGCAGTCACGGCCGGAGCCGACTTTCTGCTTGTGCTCAATGCCGGACGTTATCGCAATCTCGGAAGCGGCTCACTGGCGTCGTTTCTGCCGTATGGCAACGCGAATGCCCAGACGCTCGAACTGCTGAGGGACATTGTCCCGGTCGCTTCAGCCACCCCGGTCGTTGCTGGTGTTCTCGGGATTGATCCGACCCGTCCGCCACGAACACACCTGGAAGAACTCAAACGCCTGGGAGTGCAGGGGATCACGAACTGGCCGTCACTGGGCTTTGTGGACGGCCGGTTCCGTCTCGCACTGGAAACAGACGGCTTTACGGCGGAGAGTGAAATTCAAACTCTTCTCGAAGCCCGTGAACTGGGACTGAAAACGATCGCCTTCGTACATAGCGAACAGGATGCCGCACAGTTCGCGCCCCATAGCGACGGCATGATCCTGAACGTCGGGCTGACGCACGAACTGGATGTTCGGCAGGACCGTCGCGACCAGTTTCAAACAACCATTTCGAAATTGAATGCCATGCAGAAAGCGGCCCGTGGCGAGAATCCGAACCTCTTTTGTTTAATGTTCGGCGGGATGGTGACGACATCGGAAGACTTTGAGACCGTGTTAGTCCGTTGTGATATCGACGGCTTCGCCGGAGGATCGGTCTTTGAACGGCTTCCCGTTCATCGCGCCATCGAATCCACTGTCCGGCAGTTCAAGTCCGTTTCGGTCCATTCCAGTCGTAATGAAACCGACTCCGACCACGGCCCCCTGATCGGACGATCTCCACCGATGCGGGCGCTGCGCGAGCACATCGGCCGGGTGGCACGATTCGACATCAATGTCTGCATCGAAGGGGAAACCGGTACCGGCAAGGAACTGGTGGCCTCGGAGATTCACCGGCTCAGTCCCCGGCGGGAAGCCCCGTTCATTACGCTCAACTGCGGAGCGATCACCGATTCCCTGCTGGAGAGCGAACTCTTCGGTTATGAAAAGGGGGCTTTCACCGGAGCGGAACGACGGCATATCGGAAAGTTCGAACTGGCCGATGGAGGAACGCTGTTTCTCGACGAGGTCGCCGATCTGACTCCCCGCGCCCAGGTGGCGCTGTTGCGGGCCATTCAACAGGGGGAAGTCCTTCGCGTCGGAGGAGAGAAACCGATTCACGTCGACGTCCGGATCATCACGGCCACTCATTATGATTTGAAGAAGCGGGTCGAGGAGGGACTCTTTCGTGCCGACCTGTATTTTCGATTGAATCAAATGCCGTTGCGGGTGCCCAGACTGATCGACCGGATAGAAGATCTCCCCGCGCTGATCAACGTCATCCTCGGCCGTCTGGAAACCCGTGTCGGACGAAGACTGACCGGCGTCGCACCGGCATTTGAGCAGCGTCTACTCTCCCATTCGTGGCCGGGAAATATTCGTGAACTGGAGTATGTCTTGTGCCGGGCGGCCATTCTGGAAGACGGTGATCTTCTGCACGGAACCGCATTTGATTTCGTCCCTGTTCACCAGAGCACCTCATTGCCATCTTCCGAACCAATGATGGCGATGAATCGTCATGAGATGGCGATGAATGCCATTCGTCTTGCTGGAGGAAATAAAAGCCTGGCGGCGAATCAACTCGGCATTTCCCGCAAGACGTTATATGCCTGGATGCAGCGTGAAATGAAATAAGGCCAATCCGTTAATGGATTAGCAACCGTGACAAATTTCGGGCTGACCCGTATCGTCGGCGAATTGCGCAAGCTGGGAATCAAGAAGATCAGCCGACAAACGGTCCGGAACATTCTCAAGGAGGAGGGGATTCTGCCGAGCCGCAAACAAAAAGATCACGTCACCTTCCATGCAGCTCAGCAGGAGTTTCGCCCTCCCGCATGCCTGACCATCGAAAAATAAGCAAAACATAATCTGCAACTGTAGTACTAAACCTTACTTTCAGTTCTGTAGGCCACCAGTGGCACACAACCCACAATCGTTCTTTCATCGATATCAAAGGATTCGCCTCACATGAACTGGAGAGAATCCATCGTTATTTCTCCTCGCGTGCGACGGAGAGATGGTCGTCTTGACTCTTGGGTTTCGACCACAAGATCATGATCCCCAGACATCCGGCGGTGAGTGAGGCCAGGAAGATCGCAATTTTAGCTGCTGACTGATGCTCGCTATTTGCGAAGGCGATATCGGCGATGAATAGTGACATCGTAAATCCAATCCCGCCGAGTGCAGACGCGCCGCATAACTGACGCCAGGAGTACGCGTTTGGCTTGACGGCCATGCCAGATTTCACGGCCAGCCATGCGGCCAGAACAAGCCCGACGGGCTTTCCTACCACGAGTCCTAACATGATGGCCGCAATCAATCGCCCATGCCCTTCAAAGGCCCCCATCGACCATGCGACGCCGGCATTCGCCAGGGCAAAGATGGGGAGCACGAGATAGCTCGACCAGGGTTCAACCGAACGAAGGAGTTTGTCCGTCGGCGACTCAATGCGGGAATAGATGGCATCCAGCGTTTCCAGTGTCGTCTCCGACGGTCCCGACTGCATCGCTTCTCCGGTCCGCTGATTCTCCCGATGGATCAACGTCGCCGCCTGCGCGAGAAGTGCAGGAAGTTTTGCTGGCCAGCGAGCAGGAATGAGAACAGCCAGGATGACGCCCGCCAAAGTCGCATGCAATCCCGCCTCGTGGAGAAAGAACCAGAGCACAACACCGCATATTAAGTAGGGCAACGTACGATACACCCCGGATCCGTTGAGCAAGGCCACTAGTGCGGTAAGAACGACGCTGGCAATCAGGTAATTCGTATCGAGCTCTCCTGTGTAGAACAGTGCAATCACCGCGATGGCGACAATATCATCGATAATGACTGCCGCCGTCAGGAAAACACGGAGTTCGATAGGAACACGTTCACGAAGTAACACAATCATCGCCACCGCGAAGGCCGTATCGGTTCCAATGGGAATTCCCCAGCCATGTCTTAAGTCGGGAGGTGCGACTGATGCATAGATGATCGCCGGTATGAGGATCCCTCCAAACGCCGCGATGACCGGAAGCGATCCCGCCCGAAAGCTGGAAAGATGTCCGACCGTGAACTCCCGCTTGATCTCCAGTCCGACGACGAAAAAGAATATTGTCAAGAGTCCATGGTTGACCCAATGGAGAAGGGAATGAGTGAACTCCTGGGTTCCCCACCGCAGTCCAAAGGAAGTTTCCCACCCGGCTGCGACGGACGGGCCGAGAAAGGAGTTACTGAGAATCAGTGCGATCAATGTTGCCAATCCCAGCAGAAAGCCGGATGAAGGGCCCCATCGGACAAATTCAAACGCCGCAGATTGGATACGATGGCCAAGCGTTCCGAGCATGGCATCCGCAAGGGAACTCTCATCCCACGCTCCATCATAACGGCGGCCGTTAATAAAGAACGATGGGGTCGCCGGGACCTCGCTGAGCTGGGCACTTTGAATGTCTTCCTGCACCCGAGCTTTCGCGAATGAGACCTGGTTTTCGTGAGCGGCATCGAGAGTTGGAATTTCGAAGTGACCGGCGATTTGTTCGACATGGTCTTTTGACAGTGCCGGTCCTCGCTCCATCAGCGCTTCGTGGATTTCCCAGAATTTTCCGGTCGCTTCCCCCGCATATTCGGCAAATACTGCGGCGTCCTGCGACTTTTGAATTTCACTCCGGGGGAGGTGGCGAAATACATAGCACATCCTCTCACCAAAGCGACTTCTCAACTTCTCAATGACCTCGTGAACGGCATGGCAGCGGGCACATGCATAGCTGCCGTATTCCACCAGCATCATCTCCGCATCA
>DATMFC010000498.1:0-3208 GCA_035556335.1 Planctomicrobium sp.
ACGGTCGTAACACCTTCGGGCAAAGCCTGCTTCTGGCGAGACGTTTAGTCGAAGCCGGAACGCGGGTGGTCGAGGTCATCTGGCCGAAAGTTGCCAATAGCGATAATCACTCGTGGGATGTACACGTCGGGCTGCCGAAGCGAATGAAAGACCAGTCCGCTCCGATGCTCGACACCGGCTTGTCGGCGTTATTGATTGATCTCGACGAACGGGGACTCCTTGATGAAACCATGGTCGTTGCCGTCGGAGAATTCGGTCGCAGTCCTCAACGGGGAGTCAGCACGTCCGGCAACGGAAACAGTGCTGATGGCCGCGACCACTGGCCATACTGCTATTCCGCTCTGGTCGCCGGAGCAGGGATCAAGCGAGGCTACGTTCACGGAAAGAGCGATCAAACCGCATCGGCCCCGGTTGAGAACCCGGTTCATCCCGGCGAATTACTGGCCACGATTTACGAGTCCTTTGGGATCGATCCAGAGACAATGGTTTACAACCACTTGAATCAGCCACGCGAACTGGTCAAAGCCCACTCAGTCTCGGCGCTCTTTGCGTAGAGAACCGGTCGGATTCCATTAAGCGTCGCCTCATTCCGTCTGCGCCTTGCAGCAACGGAATGAGGAAAAATTGAAACGACAGTAAGAACCCCTAACAAAACCGTCCGCGATCCGCTCGCGGAAAGGGAATTCTCACTATTCGAGAGATTTTGTTCGCGGCACTAATTACCCCCGGCGGGATTTGAACCCACGACCTTCGGTTTAGGAAACCGGACTTGGCTCGGACGGCTGTTCACTACAGTTCAGTCACCGCAATAACTCTCAGGCACTTCTCGCCTTAATTAACCATAAAAACTGCGTCTCGATCTGGAAAAGTCGCGGTTTGGTAACACTTGTGGTAACACTCTCTCCAGTTGCCAACGCGGTTAAAAATCTGCAAAAAAGACTCAAAACCGCCCAGCGACCTCCCAGCGTTTCCCAGCGACCACCCAGCGTTGTTCTCTGAATTCGCACTAGTCGAACTGTGCTTCCCACTGCTTTTTCTTCGGTTATGTTCCCCTCATCGACGCAAGCACGCGACGACGAACAAGGGTGAACGAGACAATGACGATTCAGACTAAACAAACAGGATTGGCTACCGCTGCTGAGGCGGCCACATACCTTCGAATTTCACGGGGCATGATCTACCGCCTCGTTGACGAAGGGAAACTAGCAAAGCAACACGTCGGAACACACCTGAGAATTACATGGGTGTCGATCTACAAGTTTGCTGGCGAAGAAATTTAACACTGACCAGTTCCGCCACGTTGCACATTTAGGAATCGCAAATGCCAACTGCAATCACGGAATTCGAACCGCCACTGGACGCAAAGATTGCAGCAGCCGTGAAGACTTTGGCAGACGCCGGAATCGAAACATTTGAGTCATGCCAAGGCGGTGAAGGGCATGCGTTCGTGGAACCAACGATTCGGTTCCATGGAGACAAGAGTGAAGGGTTCCGAGCCTTGGACGTCGCATTGAAGAGTGGCCTGCCGGTTCGTGATCTCAGGCGTTATTGGGACGTCATTGATGGTGAACCGGTAGGCCCGAAATGGGAAATGGTTTTGAGGGTTACTTGAGTCTTGCACATTCAGTACACAGCGGCTTACCGCCAGTGCCACTTCTCAAGTTCTCTTTCTCAATGTTGTTTCCAGTCGTGCATCGAGTGTCATTGTGGTGAACAGATTGTTTGACTGAATTCCACGGAGCACTTTTCGACATCACTTGCCCTTTCAGAGTTGAAGGCCGCAGCCACAAGAACAGCAAGCAATGGCCCCGGCCCGGTTGATTGATGCCTGCTGAACGAAACAAACGTATCAGTAACCTTGAAAATATTCAAATGCCAGACTTCAACACATTCCTGCTCGTGATCATCGCCGCAGTGTCAGTTCTGCAACTGATCGCACTGTACGAGTTGTTGTCGAACAGTAACAACGCCCGCAGGGTGTTGCGGGAAGCCGACGAGAGGCAGACGGAAACAGCCAAGAAAGTCACGGAGGCAGTCAAGTGTCTCTCGTATCCGACCGGATTCTGCGACTGCCCAACGTGCACTGAGTCACGCGAAGACGCGATGAACAATTGAAACACCAGTCGGCGGCGTTGGCCCGCACCGTCGCTGGTTCCGCTGCTGGGGTCAGGCCCGGCCTCAGCAGCTTTTCAAACACCTAACAGGAGCAATGGAATGCTGGTCTTAACGCGACAAGTCGACGAGAGGATCATGATCGGCGATGACATCGTGATCACGGTTGTCCGAGTCAGTTCCGGATCAGTGCGGCTCGGGATCGATGCACCAAAAGACACCGTGATTCGTCGCGAGGAGCTGGAGCCGTTCCGGTTAAAACATTCTGAATCAAACTCACCCGTCAGTAAGTCTCAGGAAGGAGCAACTCTCAATGGCAACTGCAACATTCAAGATTGAACGCAACGTCCCAGTGCCACGCAAGCCGTACCGCTATCCATTCTCGGAAATGCAGATCGGAGATTCATTCACGGTTCACGTCGGCGAAAATGACACCGCTTACACGGTCGCCAATCGCTTGCGGTCGTCTGCTCATTGGTACATTCAGACGTACGCCGCACGGAACTTTGGTTATGAAAAGAAGATTGTAGTCAGCATTGACCGTCACAGCGACGCGGCAAAACGATCACGGAAAAAGGAATGTGTCAGAATCTGGAGGACTGAATAGTTCACTGGAGAACGGAGTTCATCACGGAAGTACCAGGGTTCCGGATCAGGTGTTGTCGACACCTATAGATAATGCCTGATCCGGATTGTTTTGAAACCGATTTATCACGCCGCGTAGAGGAGTCAGGACGTCCTCGCATGCCTCATAAGCATGAGATCACTGGTTCGAATCCAGTCGCGGCTACTGCTTAAGCACTGTCAAAACTCTCAATGTCCGGCGTCGTCTAAACGCTGGAATTCTCACTCTACAAAAACTCTGCGTGAAAGGTATGCGCTATGACTGGGATGTCTGATCAATTCAAGGAAGTTCACAGCCAGGAAGAGTTGGACACTGCAATCGCAGCAGGTGAACTGCGAATCGAAATCGTAAAAGAGATCACGGTTGAACTGCGAGTTCCGCGATTTGTCACGGTTGTGATTAAAGCTGTCTCGGGTGCTTTAGTGAAAGTGTTCGAAGGCAGCGTCGAAGCGTGGGGATCAAGCAGCGTCG
>DATMFC010000499.1:0-7386 GCA_035556335.1 Planctomicrobium sp.
CAGGTGATCCATCCATGACATTCCAGACCTGTCGAAGCAACCGCTGGTTCAATCAATCAGGCAGTCGAATGGACTCGCCGTTCGGCCGGTCGAATCCCAGATAGATCCTCGCATTCGAACTCTTGGCGAGTTCGCGCAAGGCTTCCAGTTCCAGCAATCGCAGCATGGCGGGGTTGTTCGCCAGTAACTGCGCCAGTTGTTCCCGCTGAGCAAACGACTCTGCTTCAGCCTCGGCGACCTTCCGTTGTGATCCGAGTTCCATTTCCTTGCGCAGTCGCAGAGCTTCCGTCTCGGCCGCTGCCTCGGCCCGCTTGATCTGCGTCTGGGCTTCCGCCTGAATCCGTTCCACCTCTGCCTGTGTCCGTGCCTGGACGAGCTTCGCCTGGCTCTGGCGTTCGGCCGCCAGCACCTGATTCATGATCTCCTGGAGGTTGCCGGGAAAGATCAGATCCTTGACGTCGGCCCGGCGGATCAAGACACCATAGCCCCCGGCAATCTCCTTGACGTCCGCCAAAATCTCCTCACTCAGCTTGTTGCGATTGGTGAGGATTTCATCCAGCGTCATCGAGGCCAGCGAACGCCGGGCCGCAAGTTGCACGTCGCTGTAGAGTCGGTCTTCGTAGTTCTCGACTTCATGCAGCGCCGCCTTGGCGTCGGTGACCCGAAACTGCACGAACCCGTAGGGACACCTTGTCGGCGGTGAGAATCTCCTGTCCCTTGATCGTCAGATCCCGTTCCCGCATGTCGACCTGCCGGACGTCGATCTGCACGGCCCGTTTGAAGAGCGGGGGCTTGGGATACTCATAGCGGCCCGGCCCCAGTTCGCGCATGAGCTTGCCGTCTTCGTACCACAGGGCACGGTGCGTTTCATGGACGATCAATTCTCGAGTCGGCATGGCTCATCTCAATAATATAAGGAGCCCCGTAGCGAGACCGATGTGGAGAACGAGCTTTCAGATCTGGCAGGTCTGAGCGATCCGATCCAATGGGGGATCGCAGGTTCCATTTGGCCGCTCGCCCTTCGGTTCCGTAGAGCCGTGAAGCATTGCGGATAGATTTCAAATAGGCTTCGGACCGCAGAAATCATCAGGTGAGATTGAGCAGGCTCTGGCTGCGAAATGCCTCGAATCAGGCCAAAGTGGGTACACATTTCTGAGGTGTACCCAAATTCTGGTGTCCCTCGTGAGAACAATTGAGGTCCGATTACAGCGGTCTCATCACCTGTAATCGAATCGAAAATTCTCTCCAGCATCCTCTTCAAAACTCGCCTGGAAGAGAACCGTTTCTAGCCTCATAGCGAGGTAAAACGAATGTGTAATCCGTTTCCATATTACACATTCTGACAATACCCCAATGAGCTTCATTTTTCATCCCCTGCTGGCCCTGATTGCTTCTGCCACAGATCGTCAGCTGGCCCAGTACATCCAGTTCCTGAAGGAAGAGAACAAGATTCTCAGGGCTCGTCTGCCTCAGCAGGTGCATACCCGTCGTGATGAACGGGAACGGCTCATCAAGTTTGGCAAAGTGCTCGGTCGAGCGATTGAAGAACTGATCACAATTGTGAGCCCTGCCACGTTCTACCGTTGGCTGAAAGAAGAGAGCGGAACCCCCAAGCGGAAGATGAATCCCAAGGGAGGTCAACGGAAGCCGCAAGAGATTCGGGAACTGGTCTTGCGGATTTCCGCAGTCACAAATTTCGGGTTGACCAGGATCGTTGGGGAACTTCGAAAAATGGGGATCAAAAAGATCAGCCGACAGACCGTTCGAAACATTCTGAAGGAGGAAGGAATTCGACCGGTCCCTGATCGAACAACGGATACCTGGCAGAATTTTGTCGATCGTCATGCCAAAACATTATGGGCCACGGATTTCTTTTCGGTGAAGACTGTGACGCCACGTGGGCTGAAAGAGATGTATGTCATGGTGTGGCTGTGTATGACCACCCGGGAAGCAATTATCTCGGAATCGACAGAACATCCCAATTCCGCCTGGGTGGTAAAGCAGACGGAAGCGTTCCTGGATCAGACTCTGAATCGGGATGACAAACCGTCGATTGTGATGCATGACCGGGATACGAAATTCACCAGGGAATTCGTAGAAAAACTCAAAGAACACGGTGTTCGACACAACGCCTTACCGAAGGCGTCTCCGAATTTGAACGGCAGGTGCGAACGATTTGTAGGAACCATACGCTGGGAATGTCTGAACAAATTCATCATCTTCGGGAAACGGCATCTGGACTACCTTTGCACGGAGTTTACAGATTATTACAACAGGCATCGCAGCCACATGGAACGGGAGCATCTACCACCAATCCGCGAAGAACCGGAAGAAGTCGCGTCACTGAGTCCAGATCAAATTGAAGTGAAATCCTTCATTGGTGGGCTGGTGCATTCCTTTGAGCGAAAAGCAGCCTGAGAGGAATTTTTTTCACTGAGATGAAATCACCTACGTTGGAGCAGCTGACGGAACGACTCGGACGATTGCAGTCGCAGGTGATTGCGGTTGATCTGGTGGGATATCGTTCCGTTACTCCCAAATATGCCCGGGAAACCGACATCCTGTCCGGAATCGGAAGCAAAGTCACGGGCGGACGGTGGAATCCTCCCGGTCTGGCGGTGATCTATGTCAGCCTCACACCCGAAACAGCCATGGCGGAAACCCTGGCTCATTTCTACTACCGCCAGATCCCGGTTTCAGCAGCCATGCCCCGGGTGTTTGTCTCGTTGACGGTGCAGCTCTCGAAGGTGATCGACCTGACGGATGGAGCGATACGGCAACGCCTGCAGATCTCTGAAGACTCCCTGATGAATCTGGATTGGAGAAAGCAGGCTTCTCAAGGAACAATACCATTGCCACAACTACTGGGAAGAGCGGCTCAACTGGCTGGCCTGGAAGGACTTCAGGTTCCCTCCTCGGCGATGAAGGGAGGGAAGAATCTGGTGATCTTTCCTGAAAATCTTGCTTCCAGCAGCACGTTCGCTGTTGACCGGGCGGACGAACTTCCGAAGAATGTAGAGTAACCTGCAATATTGCAGGTAAAATAGATTGCATCTTGTCCGGATGAGATCCATCATTTCGAGCCGGATTGTTGAGGAATCTCATGGTTGCCAATGGAACAACTCGTCACTCCCCCAAACGGCCCAGCCGTCGTAGAAAGCCAGTTGCTCGAAAGCGACAGACTAACCAATCTGGGAAATTCCAGATTGTGGACGGTCCCCGGGGAGGTGGTGAGCTGCTGATCCGGCAACGTCTGGGTTTCACCCGTCCGCAGTTTGCCCGGTTGCTCCCGATCTCGGAACGATCCCTGGCAGCCATTGAGAAAGGGGGGGAAGCAGGGGAGGCCGTCACTCGGTCCATTGCCCAGATTCAGAGGCTGGTCAAGGCCCTGGAAGAAATTATCGACCCGAAAGTCATCGGTTCCTGGCTGACGACACCAAACGATTCCTTCGAAGGACTCAAACCGCTGGAAGTGATCGAACGGGGAGAAATCGACCGGATCTGGCAGATGATTTATGAGCTTCGAAGTGGTTCGCCATTTTGAGAGCCTCTGATGTCTTCAATGGCAAGATGAATCTTTGTGATCATGTTTCCTGACTGCATCGCTCAGACCGCGAAAACTAGCTGAACGATTGAAGAGTATCCCTCACCAGATTGAGAATCTCTTCAGGTGCGTGTCCTCGAGCCCTTTCCAGAACGGAGATGAGCATTTCTCTTTCTGATGAAGATGGAGAAGTGAACACTTTGTTGCATTTTGGAGGCGTCAGCCATCGCAACAGCTCTTCTTCTGCCACTGCTGCTACGTCGGACTCTGATATCGATGCAATGGAGAGTAGCCAAGGCAGACTTTGCCATTTTCCCAGCATCACAATCGTGCGAACCGCGTGAGAGCGGGCGAAGCTGCCCGGTGCATGAAGTGCGATCTCCATCAATTCCTCCCCTGCCACGAGATAAGAAACTCGACTGAGAGATTGACTGACTTCCCGAACGACACGTGGGCTGCAATCGGATAACAGCGGGAGGATCACTGGAATAGTGGATTTCGCATTCAAGCGTGTCAGCCCCTGAATGCCGACCACTCTTCGAGAGGGGAATTCATGCTGAAGCAAACGCTGAAAGAGGTCTGTGTCTGTTTGAGTTCCGGTTTCCGCCAATCCCTGCAGTGCGGAGAGATTCTCTGGACTATTGGCAATGACCGCACGATAGTTCGCTGCAATTCGCTCTTCAGAGTATCCCAGCTTTTTGAGCGAATACCTCGCAAATTCTCTGAGGGAACGACTCTGGTCAAGCAGGGCACGTTTCCAGAGATCCTCCTCATGGCTGGGAGACTGTTCCGCACTGAGCCGAAACGCTTCTCGACGGACCGGCATGAAACGATCCTTCAGCATGATTTCGAGTTGGCGTTCAAGATCAAAGGCCGAATAGGCATCCGGTAGAGAGCGACAGCAATTCAGTCGGACCACAGGATCATCTGACCGGATTGCCAGCCGGATCAATCGGCCACGATGGCTTCCTGGAACTGATAGCCCATATTGCACGAGATACCGGTTAACGACCGGATCACCTTCATCAATGACCTGTTCAAGTTGATGACAATGCCGCTCTTTCAAAAGAAGGTCCAGAACTCTGTGAACAAAATCGTGGTGATCACGACGGCGGACCGAATTGAGATGGATCACGAGCCGCAACGATCGGATGAAATGAGGCACATAGGTGTCAGTCGTCCGATGAGCGACTGCCACACGAGCCTCTTTAGCAATCGGTTCCACCCAGTCGTTCTGCCGCAGAATCAGGAAGGAAAGTTCACTGCCGTCTTGTTGTTCTGAAAGCAAGTTGACAGCCCGGTGTCTGACATATCCATTCCAGTGGAAACTCAGCAGGCCGAGAAGACTTGAGTAAGCCGATTCATTGGGATTTCCAGCGACCCGACTCACGTCCGCTGGTCCCAGCTTGTACCACTCATCGAGTTCATACCAGTGATATGACCAATCTGAAAGATGCTCACTGGCAGAGAGCAATTCGTAAGGGGCCAAGGTTGAAAGAAGGTCAGCAATCACCTGGCGTGCAGCGGCCTGAACCTTGGGACTTCCGAGCAGGACAAAGCGGGCAATCCTCGGAATCGCAGCGACATCCTTCAGTTCCGCGAGACGGACCAGAATGCTGCGAATCTGTTCATCCCGCTTTTCCTGACTAAACCAAGGCTGTGCTCTCGCCAATTGGTAGAGTTCTTGGATCGTACTCGTAGCAATTGGGGATAACGACCACACAACAACTCCTTCTTCATGATGCGTAAGGATTTTGCATCAGACATGAACCCTTGCCACCATGTTCGCGATTTTGCTTTTCCAGTCGTCAGAAAAATGCAGAATGCAGGCCGCTCTTCGCTGATGACAATGCCATCATTCTCGAATTTCATTGAACACAAGGTTCCGAGGCTGACACCCCGCACCAAAGCCCTTTCGATTCCACCTGACGCCGTGTTTCCTGCCAGTAATTTCTCACCTCGTCTCTGCTCGAGCCACGATTGAGCTTCACTGCTTGTCGATTTGAGTCATTCAAAATATCTGGAATTCGAATCCATGGTCGAGCGAAACCGTTCGGACTCTCTCCTGCAGGCAATGCCGGAAAGAAACTGAACATCCCGTCCACTGGAGACTCGTACGTTGCTCCCCAATACAGACGAAGTGAGGAGGATTCATCAACACGACAAAGGGATTCCTCGGCCTGTCCCAAATGCCACGGTTTGAGAACGACATCCATGAAGGTATTCGAAACCTTGTTTTCAAACGACGTAAAATTCTCTCGGGAATGATCCTCCCAGCGATCGACGACGAAGACCGTGTCGATGACAAATTTGCGGGAGACCTGGGAACCGAAGAGCACAACCGAACCTCTCTTCAGGCATCGAAGCTGAGTTGCTCCCTTCGCATTGAACTGCTTGCATCCGGAGTAGGAGAACGCCCCGAAAATGAATGGGTCCGTATTCTGAAGACCTGAATAGGAAGCGGGACGAGAATAAAAAGGGCGGTAAATGAATTGCGGACCGTCCAGGACTGGGCAATCAATTGTTGAGATGACCTCAGACTCCGGTTCCCATTCCCCCCATAGATGCAATGGGCCGCCGTAATCTTCAGTTTCGCGAATGCATCGGCCAGGCACTTCCAGGAATTTTCGCTTGTGGGCACCTGTGTTCCACTTTTTGAAACCTTTTGAATCAGGGCGATGCTCTTTGCCAGGATGCATGAACTGAACAAAACAGAATTGCAGAGTCTTTTTCATAAGGCCCAGATCAGCAGAAGTCCATTAGATGAGTGACGGTCAGTTCCTCAATTCCCAGCGTCTTGTCCGAGCCAGCTGAGGTTCGATGTCGCGGCATTTCTGATCGATCTGATAGGCGATTCGTTGCACCATCTGCTCTGATAGCTTGCTCTGATTCTTTACAAAAAGCGGGGCGGAATTCTTGGGATTGAAGACACGCACCGGTGCCCCTCCATTTCTGTCGGATTTGATAAACCAACCGGGAAGGGCCAACATGGCTTCCACTGTCACCGGTTCACCCACCGATTTGCTGAGGAATGTTGAAAGAGCTTTCGCTTCCGTCAGAAGTTTCTGCTGTGGGATTGAAATTATCCGGTCCGGGAAATGCATCAAATTTTCAGTATAATTCACCGTGACTTTCTCATCCTGGCCACGGTCCCGTGGTTTTCCAAGCATCTTGGTGTTCACTGCGAAAACCCCACTCGGACTCACCACAACGTGATCGACATTTCCATATTCAATGGGAACATCGTGGTAAACGCGACATCCCTTCAACATTAGCTGATTCAGTTCTTCTCCGACAAACATCTCCCCTTCCAGGCCCAGTGACTTGGGCCGAAGTTCGAGAAGTACCTTCCAAATTTTTCTGTAGAGATAGATTTCCACGAATGCGGTAATCAGGACATAGACCCAAATCTCAGCCAAACCGATTCCTCCCATCATTTGTGAGAGGTTGATGCCGATGTACATCATCATCGGAATGACCAATGCGAACATGAAACTCTCTTGAAGCTCGTCGCGAAGTCGTTCTGTTTCCAGGCGTAACGAATGGCCGGGTGGTCGGAGCAGGTTGTGAGTTAATGGAGACCTGCGATTCGAGTACTTCCGTCTCAAAACGGAGACCATCACCACAATTGGAACAGCCACGATCACCAAGAAGATGGCTGGAAGAAACGAAATGAAAAAATGCTTCAGCATCGGTTCATGAATTCACTAAGAAGGCTTCTGGAACGATGTTTGATACTGAATCCAACAGATTCAGTGACCGATGGTGATTCTGCTGCCAATCATGAGTGTTGTTACATTAATCAGGCCCGATTCACCGATGGTGGTGATGCAATAGGATGG
>DATMFC010000500.1:0-5164 GCA_035556335.1 Planctomicrobium sp.
CTTCTCTTTGAGTTCCCGTACTTTTTCTGCGGAATCGGTCATTGAGATGGCGTACAGAAGTGACCCACCCGCTTCTTCGAAGACCTTCTGTTGCAGTTCGACTGACTCGACCCCTTTCGCCTGCATGTTGAGCAGGTTGTAGTCGTAGCGAATACGGAAGCCGAATTTGCCATCTTCAAACTTGAAGATGGAGGCCGTCAGGATCACGAGTGCAACACACCCGACAATGGACACGGTCCCGGGAAAGGTTTTGACGACCTTACGCAGAATGTGTCCCTGAAACGGAACGGGAAGTTGTTTGGGTTCCAGGCGCCGGTCCAGTAGTGCAATCAGTGGAGGCAACACACAAAAAGTGGCCACGCCACACAAGAGAATTCCGCCACCGGCGATGATCCCCAGTTCGGCCACTCCCTGAAACGTGGTAAATGCTGCGGCGAAAAAGGAGAGGGATGTCGTAATCGCTGCCGTCACAATCCCGGGACCGACAACGCGAGAGGTCGTTCCCAGTGCATCGAGCAGTGGCAGCCCTTTGTGCCGATTTTCCAGATAGGATGCCACGTAATGGGTTCCGTAGTCACCGACTCCAATCAGGATCGTGACGAACGTCATCGAGAGAATATTGAGGTGGCCGACGACAATGGTGGCGAATCCCATGGCCCATGCAGTTCCCACGGCAATCATCGACATGGACATCATCGGATGACGGATGCCACGGAACCCGATCAGGGAAATCATCAATACGCCGACGAATGAGATCATCGCGGCGGCGGTCATATCGATTTGCGACCGTTGCATCTCATCAGCTTCCAGAACCGGAATCCCGGTCAGGCCGATCTTGACGTCAGCGAACTCTTTGCGAGCATCGGTCACAATCGCATTCATGCGGGCGAGAGACCGGGATGATCCTGAAAAATCGGTCGAGACATTTCTCGGCAGAGCGAGAACAAACCCCATTTTGCCGTTGGGAGTGAGTTGATACTGCGGTTCCGAAACATCCATATGGGGGAAGTCATCCGCAGAGAGCACCTCCGGCCAGGGTGAGGTGAAACCGCTCGGGTTCTGCATGAACGAGGCAAGGCTGCCAATCAGACGTTGTGTCTGATTCAGCAACGCACTCAATTCTGCCTTGGACTGACGTTCGGACAATCGCTGAATGTGATTGGTCAGGCGTCGGCAATAGGATTCGAGACCGGCCCGATTCCAGTGTCCTTCTAGAATGGGAGCATACATTTCCAGTTTGGACTGTGCCCGTTCGAGATCCTGTGGGGCCAGATACTGCAATGCCTTATGTCGCAGCGCGGTCGGATCGACTTTGTAAAGAACCCGGGCGAAGAGTTCATGTTCTCCGTCGAGTCGTTTTCCGATTCGTTCGAGAACCGGCCGGATTTGATCGGGATTCTCACCTTCGACGACAACGACGACATCGGAGTCGTCTCCGAATTTTTCGACGAATTGCATCCAGCGATGATGGAATTCCTGATTGGGATCGATCAGGTCGGCACGATTCGTTTTGAACGTGAGAAAACGTCCGGTGATCCCGATGGAAACGAGGGTCATCAACGCGACGAATGTCAGCGTGACCCCCGGTCGTCGGGCGGCCATCAGAGTCAGTGCTTCCAGTAAACGACCGAGCACACCCTCTGATTCGGGGTGTGCCGGTGTTCGCTCCGTCCCTTGTGCTGAACTCACCGTGTACTCTTATCAATACCATCGGCGACACTGACGATCCTGTCAGTTGTGTGCCGTTACTTGTGTTGTCGCAATGCTGTGAGAGCGGAAATAAAACTGAGAACGAAAAATCCTGCCAGAACAGGGGAGCCCACTGCACATCACTCTAACGGAGGGTTTGCAGGTGGCTCAAGACGAATTTGTCGTAATTGATCCAGACGCATTTCTTTGCGGCGCTGACATGCAAAAATCTCCGGAACCAGTTATTGATCAAATTCATCCAATTCGTTCTCGTCAAATTCCAGAGTGCCGGGGACAAACGAGTTGCAGTCGAACTGCTTAAGGGTTTCGGTGAGGAACTCCAATCGTTCCAATGAGTTGTATCCACGAGAGATCCCCAGGGCGGTGCATCCGATCACGACGCTGGCGACATGCACGACTCGGCGTGGCAGGCGAAAATCACTCATGTCCGCGAAAAATTCGTGACAACTGTAGATCTCTCCAAACTTGACCCCCTGATAATGCAGCATCACCCCACTCAGATCGCAGCACCAGTCATAATCGAAGGGACCGTACTCCAGACGGCGATGAATGACCCAGAACTGGGTCCGATCAAATCGGAGTCCGTGTGATCCCGTCAAAGTGGTTTGCCTTTGTCTTTTCAGTGGTGCAGTGTGTTTTGACACATCTACAGTCAGAAAGCATATGCTGGAGAGACCGGCAAGAAAAGAAGGGTTTTGTAATCGTCGTTGATTCTGATTCTCTCCGGCAGAAACCCAACACATTCCAATCCACCGTCGCGTGCAGAGAAAACATTGACCCTTTTTTCCCTGCGGGCGTACACTTAAAGCAGTCGTCGAATTACGGGTGGCCCGGCCAATGTGGCCGGGTGCCGCAGGCACAAGATGCTTTTACCCTACGGCATCCACTCTCTTCACCGACCGTCAATCGTCGATCGATCACCGAACAGAAGAATGGGTTCTTTCTCTGAAATTGAACGCAGAGGGTGAAGCGTCTTGTCGCGACGCGACCCGGCCAGATTGGCCGGGCCACCCGGAATTTGTTGATGCGGAATTTGTTGATACTGAAATGTTTTTGTGAATACTCAACGCAGCACTGAAACCACTGGCACGCATCAGGCCCCTTCCGCCGGACATGCTGGAGCAGTGCGCGTGGCCTCGTCTGGAATGCTGTTCACGTCGACTGATTCCACCTCATTCACCGATGCGACGAATTGGCTGAAGTTCCCCAGTTGGCTCGGATCGTTGTTTCTGCATCTGGGACTGATTGTGCTGCTTTTCGTATTCTGGAAAGCTCCTGAACCGCGAGGAGACTTTCCAGGGAATGGAGGAGATTCCTTCCGCGAAGTCGGCATTCGAATGCAGGGAGAAGAATCCGGAGGGGGGCCATCACTGGCTTCCGCGGCTCCAGTTCAAGAGGAGTCCCCACCGGTCGAAACACCTCCCGCAGAGGTGATTCCGGCCCCATCTGCCGTGACGATGCCTCAATTGGCTCCCCCGAATCCGGCGATCATTATCGGAGCCGGAGGAATGCCGTCACTCAATGCGAGCCAGCTCAATTCGGCCCAGATCGATCAACTCATCAAACCAACCGGTTCTGGAAGTGGACAGGGAACGGGGAGTGGAACCGGTCTGGGGGACGTTCCTGGTGGAGGGGGCAAAGGAACCTCATTCATCGGAATCGGGGCGACCGGAAAACGGTTTGTGTATGTCATCGATCGCTCTTCCAGTATGGCACAGGATCAGGCGTTGCAGGCGGCGAAGCTGGAACTGCTCTCCAGCATCCAGCAGCTTGACGAATCGCAACAGTTTCAGGTGATTTTCTACAATCAGAACGTGTTTACTCTCGACACCCGCGGTGGTCGGTTTGATGTCTTTCGAGGCACCGACGCCCATCGTCTGCGTGTGACCGAACAGATACGAGACATCACCCCTTCTGCCGGAACCGACCATCTTCCGGCGATACTGGAAGGCTTGAAGTTTAATCCCGATGTCTTGTTTTTGCTCACCGACGGCGCTGCGGAATCGGTACTGCATCCCGCCGACATGAAGCAGATTCAGCGACACAACCGCGGGGGAACGATCATTCATTGTATTGAATTCGGACGTGGTTCAAAATCCCCGTATGTTGAGAGTGCCAATTTTCTAGTGGAACTGGCGAAACAGAATCAGGGACGTTATGTCTATCGTGACACCCGTTCAATCCTGATGTCGCGAGAAAACCCCTGAATTAGAGATTGAGAGGAGTTAGGAATTAGAAGATAGGATTTAGGAAGAGACGATTATCCGTTCCTGAATCCTCATCCCTACCTCCTAATGCCTCTATGGCAAACGATCGTTTCCCTGTTCCTTAATCTGACACAATCCGACAAAGTCGTTTGCATCACCATGACCGAACTGGCCCCCCCGACGCAGCCTGCCCCATCCTCTTCAGCGGAGAAACCGACTCCTGCTCGAAGATTTCTGTCACGTGGCAGTCGGATTCGCTCGCTGGCATTACTGATTCTGGTGATTGTCGGTCTCGATCAGGCATCCAAGGCCCATGCCGTTTATCATTGGAAGGGGCAACCTCCGCAGATTTTCTTCAATGACCTCTTTCGTATTGAGTACGCAGAAAATCACGGAGCGTTCCTCAGTCTGCTGGCGAATACCCCTCCTGAAGTTCGTTTCTGGGTCTTAACGGTTTCAAACGGAATTGTGTTGCTCGGACTGGCAATCGGCCTGATTGTCCCCCGTCGTATGGAACTGATGTCGTATCTTCCGCTGGCTCTCGTAGTCGCCGGAGGACTGGGAAATCTGATCGATCGGGTGCGATTCCGTTATGTCATCGACTTCCTGAATCTCGGTATTGGTGACCTGAGAACCGGAATTTTTAACGTCGCTGACATGGCGATTTCTGCAGGATTCCTCTTGATCATCCCGCTGTTGTTTCGGAAAGAACCTCAACCTGCGGTCGAGAAAACGGAATCGACCGAAAAGGTCGCCAATGTTTCATAGCCGCCGGAAATGCGGTGTTCTGATCGTCGCCGTCATGGTCTGGCAATTCCTTCTTGTCGATGCCAGAGCACAAGATCGGGTGACACACATTCCGGTCGGAGCCAGTAAACCGATCACCTCCATCGGCGAAATTATTGAGTTCACCGGTTCTGAACTCGCTTTGCAAACGCGAGTCTCCTTGCAACGCATCCCCTCGGATCGCATTGAGCGGATCGAAACCCATTACGTCAAAGAACACCTGCTCGGGCGAGAACAGTTCACAAACGGAGAGACTGACAAGGCCATTCAGTCACTTCGACTGGCCGTGAAGTCTGAACCGAGAACCTGGGTGGACCGGGAGATTCTCGCCCTCATCGTGCAGGCGGAACTCCGGCTGCAAAACCTCAGCGGGGCCATGCACGACTTTCAAACCATTCTCAACACCGACCCCGCGACACGACACTGGGGAATCGCCCCGATGGTGTGGTCTCCGCAGGTGA
>DATMFC010000501.1:0-32653 GCA_035556335.1 Planctomicrobium sp.
ATGTTCCGCAACGGGCTGAAATTCTGATCCATAGCCCCGCGATTCCTGAAACAAATATCGAACGACAAACGGCAGTTGGCTACGGAATGCCCACTGCGTCGTACGTTGATGTCCTGGGACAACTGACACGGGGTTCTACTGCAATTGCAATCGCGGGGACCCATGGGAAAAGCTCGACAACCGCCATGCTGGGAGAGGTGATTTCGTCGGCAGGACATTCTCCAACGGTTCTGTGTGGAGCGGAGTCGCTCCGCCGGGGAACGAGTGGAATTGCCGGATCTGGTCCGTTGATGGTGGTGGAAGCCTGTGAATTTCGACGCCATTTTCTGGGACTGAAGCCTCAAGTCGCCTGTCTGCTGGGACTGGAACCGGATCACTTCGATTGTTTTCCGGATCTTGATTCCTCGATCGCCGCTTACTCGGAATTCGCTCAATCTGTCCCGCAAGACGGGACCCTGATCTATCGGGGAGACTGCCCGGCGACGGTTAAAGCGATTGAAAATGTGGTGTCTCGTCGAGTCTCCTTTTCTCTCGATTCTCCCGACACAGACTGGCAGGGAGTTCAGATTGAGAGGGACGGGACAGGTTCCCGGTTTCGGTTACGGCATGGGGAGACACTTTCCCGTGAAATCCGGTTTCCACTCCCCGGGAAACACAATGTTCTGAATGCGGTTGCGGCGGCCGCCTGTGCGGACACTGTGGGACTGACTCTGGAGGAAATCGCGTCCGGACTGGAAAAATGCTCTGGATTGAAGCGACGACTGGAGTTCAAGCGAGTTTGGAAAAACGCACTGATTTATGATGACTACGCCCATCATCCAACCGAAATTCGGGCAACACTTTCAACGATTCGGGAAATGTATCCAGATCGGATGGTGCACGCGGTTTTTCAGTCGCATCAGGTGTCGCGAACTCAGGCGCTGCTGGACGATTTTGCTGCCGCATTGAGTCTGGCTGATCGTGCATATCTCCTGCCAATTTTCGCAGCCAGAGAAAATGCGGGAGAAGAGCATGTCAATGTCGCGCAAAATCTGCGACAAAAGGTCACAGTTCCGACGGTCTGGATTTCAACTCTTGACCAGGTGTGGGGAACATTACAGACTGACGCAACAACACCTTCCGTGATTTTGACTTTGGGAGCGGGGAACCTCACCCGCGTGCATCATGACCCGACTGAATGAATTGAGTGATCTGGTTCGTTTTGATGAACCATTAGCCCCGTTGACCTGGCTCAAAATCGGGGGCCCGGCCCAGATGTTTGCTGAACCGACCACGGTCGAACAGTTGCAGCAACTGGTGCAGGGGGCTGCTGCGGACAATGTGCTGATCCGTTTGCTGGGAGGGGGATCAAACCTTCTGGTTCGTGACGAAGGTGTCAGCGGTCTGGTGATTCGTCTGGCAGGGGACGCCTTTCAAGGTGTCTCGGTCTCAGGTCAGACGGTGACAGCAGGGGGAGCCGCGCTCCTTTCGCATGTCATCTCCGAATCGGTGGGAGCTGGCCTGGCTGGTCTGGAAACACTGGTCGGAATTCCGGGAACCATCGGCGGAGCCGTTTGCGGCAATGCCGGAGGGCGCCATGGAGAAATCGGTCAGTCGGTGCGATCGGTCGAGGTGATGACCAGTCAGGGAGAGATTTTCCGTCGGAGCGGCGATGAACTGACCTTTGAATACCGGTTCAGCAGCATCAACGATCTGGTCGTCCTCTCGGTGGAACTGGGACTTCAACCAGACAAAGCCGACGATCTGACTCGCCGGATGCGGCAACTCTGGATCACGAAAAAAGCGTCACAGCCATTTTCTTTCCAGTCGGCGGGGTGCATCTTCAAGAACCCGCGCGGACTGAGTGCCGGGAGTCTGATTGAACAATCCGGGCTGAAAGGGACCCGCATCGGGGGTGCCGAGGTGAGTGACCGCCACGCCAACTTCATCGTCACACACGAAGGAGCCACATCGGCCGACGTGCTGAAGCTGATTGAAGTGATTCAATCCGGCGTGCAGGCGAAACATGGAATCGATCTGGACGTGGAAATCAAGATCTGGTGATTCAATGCAGTGGGACCACGGAAGAGACGGAAATTGAGAAGATCCGTAGGGTGCTGTTGCAACGTTCCGTTTTTCTCCTACTGATTTCAGGACTGCTCCTTTTTCAGGACTGTTCCTGAGGAACAAAAAAAGCCTTTTGCCCCACGCCACGTCCGTGCGGCGTCAATGGGGCAAAAGGCTGGCAGTCGACCAGGGAAGGAGCCAAAAGTCGACTGCCGAAAGGTTGCAGCTCATCCTCAGCTGCGATATCCGCAAGCCCGGTAGCAAGCGGAGACTCAAAAATAGAGCAAGTCAGCTCTACCAACAAATTTCAGTTCAATTGGCGCACGTCACTGCGACATGCTTTCAACATGACAAATGTGCTCTGAAGCAGTCAGAAACACACGACTTACCTCGCCCCACTCGTCCTTGCGGGCGGCATCCGTCCTGGAACCGTACGACCTCGAACTCTTTCCGAGGAGGCTGGGATAACTCATTCTGCCCAAAATACGGTCCGCGGCGTCACGATCTGACGCCGAAGGGAGATCTGCGGAGGAACTGCGCATAACTCGTTCCAAAGGTTGTTGGAGAACTCGATTCTCACAACTCCCTGATCCCCACACGGGGAGCAAAGGTATTCAGATTTCGGCTTGGGTCAAGAGTGACCTCGAGTCGAATTGTGCAGAACAGCAGCGACAATGACGCAGACCATGATGGCCATTGGAATTGAAAGTTTCTTCTTATTTTTGATGAGTTTGGCACTCAAACAGGCGTTCTTCTGGTTTTTTGAAAAGTGCCTTCCCGGTGATCAGGGACTCGTACAGTGTGGAATACTTCTGGCTGATTGCATTCCACGTAAACTCTTTAGAGATAATCTCTTCTGGCATTATTTTCAGTATGTTTTTCCCGGGGTTACCAGAAGGGGGCTGACTGAAGAAATCTTCCAATCCTTTTTCTAAATCAGAGGTTACGACTATTGATAACCCGTTGACATCCTTGAATTCCGCGACCCCTTCTACCGGAGTCGTGACCACGGGGAGTCCTACCGCAATGGCTTCGAGCAGGACATTCGACATCCCTTCCCAGAGTGAACTGATTGCCAGTACCTGGGATTGTCGCATCAAATCGGGTGAATCCGTTCGGAAACCTGCCAGATGAATGACCTCCTCCAATTGGAGGCGCTGGATTAATTCTTCCAGTTTCCCCCTTTCTGGCCCCTCTCCCGCAATGAGGAGTCGCAGGTCGGGGTGCCGCTTCCTGACCGCTGCAACGGCCTGAATGAGCGTTGGGAAGTCTTTCTGAGGATGGAGTCGTCCGACGGCAAGAATGAGACGTGTGTCATCAGGCCAGCCCCGTTCTGCCCGAATGTTGGTTGGGGTCTCGCTGAAGACCGGGGGAGTGATGCCGTTCGGGATGACCGAAATCTGGAGGGGAGGAAGTTTCGCATGCCGAATAAGATGATCGGCCACTCCCTGACTGACGCAAACATGCCAATTGACCCAGCGTCTGGTGATTCGTTCCAGCCAGAGATGCCAGCGTTTTTCCCGTTCCGCGACCCGATGACCTGCCAGAATCACCGGAACACTCGCTCCCCAACCGGCCAGCCTCCCGACAATGTTCGCATGGAACAGAAAACATTGCAGCAGTTCCGGACGGTAGTGGCGAAGCTCATTCGCGAGCCATGAGACCACTCCCCAGCTCTGCCATGAGCGGGCTCCATAACAGAGGGTGACAATCCCCTGTTCCCGGAATTTCGGGGCCAGTTCTGCTTCTGGTCCCAGGCAAAAAACAATCGGTTCCCACTTCTGCCGGTCCAGGTGGGTGACAATCTGAAAGAGCGCCTTCTCGGCTCCGCCGGGATCAAGATCGGTAATACAGAACGCAATCCGACGTGGGGCTTCTCCCGGTTTCGAATCAGAATTGTGAACCGGAGTTGCTTGATTCATTGTGATTGATCTGTTCACACTGTTGAATGTCGCAGGGAAGGTGAAATGCAATTCTATCGTGAGACAGCAACGTCTCTCCAGAAAGAAGGATATCGAAAGATGAAAAGATGGTTGTCAGCCATGTTGGTGATTCCCATGGCGCTGATTGCGTCGACGGCGTTTGCCCAGGGATCCGGCAAGAACGCGAAGCCTGGACCGCAATTGCATCGTATCTCCGCACGGGCCAGCGAAATCGATAAGCAGGCCAAAGCACATCCGGAAATCGACTTTCTTCTGGAGAAAGACGGAAAGCCACAGGATGTGCAGAACGGTGTTGTCGACACCCGCGTTCCATCTCAGGGACGACTGGTGATCTGGCTGATGGGATACAGTCAGGGAATTGCTGAACGAACCGCAGGGTATGGACTGCATTACATTGATGTTCATTACCCGCGTCAGTGGTTCGGCAAGCTGAACCAGAAAGCAGGAGAGGACGATCAGTTCCTGGGGAACATTCGTCTGGAAGCAACCACTGGCCAGGACGCCAGTCAAGCGGTTTCGATTCCGCGCGCAGACAGTCTCGCCGGGCGGTCGATTCAGTTCGTCAAATATCTGGCGAAAAAGCATCCGGAAGGAAAATGGGACCAGTTCCTCACGAAAGACGGCAATGATCTTCAGTGGGAAAAGGTGACTCTGGCGGGCTCTTCTCATGGAGCGACGTCATCAGCCCGACTGGCCAAACATCAGCGAGTCGGACGAGTCGTGATGTTCTGCGGACCGCGCGACCAACTGGAAGTCTGGCAGGGAATCACCTCGGCAACTCCTTCGAATCGTTACTTTGGATTCTCGCATGTCCTCGATACTGGATGGAGCGGTGACCACTATTGCCGGTCATGGCAGTTGATGGGCCTGAATGAGTTTGGCCCCATTGTCGACGTCGACAAAGTTCCTTCACCCTACAAGAACTCCCGTCGACTCATCACCGAAGCGGACGTCGGTGGCAATGCAGGGCGTGCTCATGGATGCGTCGTCCCCGGACGATCGGCTGTCGTCGACAGTGACGGCAAGTTCATTCATGAAGATGTCTGGCGTTACCTGTTCATGCACCCGGTTGATGAAGTCGGGGAAAAGACCGGCCCCGATGCCGATTGCCGCATGGACCTGCGAACACCTGCCAAATAAAGCTCCGGAAAATCTGGTCGGGAACTGGTCGGGAAGTAGTAGGGTGCATGAAGCAACTCCCGGGCTGGTGGTGCATTCCGCACGAAGACGTTTCTGAAAGGGAACCTTGCCTGACAATTGACGGGGAGTTGCGGAATGCACCGTTTCCATCGTTCGCTTCGTGCTCCATGCACCCTACTGCTACTCCGGAAAATCTCGTCGGGAAGCTTTTACGCCGAAGGCGTTATTATGACACAGCCCGGGGTCGCGTCAGCGCACCCCGGGTAGACGTGTCCGATCACTCTGTCGGGGTTGTTCGTGCTTTGTCTGAAATGTCTTTGCGGCACCAGGCCCCCTTCCAGCGAATGCAGCGGACTGCTTCATAGGCTTTCCGCTTGGCATCG
Source organism: Planctomicrobium sp. (assembly GCA_035556335.1). Taxonomy (GTDB): domain Bacteria; phylum Planctomycetota; class Planctomycetia; order Planctomycetales; family Planctomycetaceae; genus Planctomicrobium. The sequence goes on from DATMFC010000501.1 coordinate 5,513, forward strand.
GACAGGTCGTTCCCTAATGCGGTGACCCCCAGAACGCGGCCACCGGTATTGACAACGTGTCCTTTCTGCATCGCGGTTCCAGCGTGAAAGACTTTCACGTCCGGCAATGCATCGGCGTCGGCCAGTCCACGAATCGGATGCCCGGTGGACAGCGTTCCGGGGTAGCCTTCCGAGGCCATGACCACACAGACGGCAGGGCGTTCATCCCATTCCAGTTGGGGCAAATCTTTCAGCTTGCCGTCCGCGGCGGCGCAAAGAACATCGAAGAGATCGGTCTTCAACCGCATTAAAATGGCCTGAGCTTCCGGGTCCCCCAGTCGCACGTTGTATTCCAGAACTTTCGGACCCTGTGCGGTGAGCATCAGTCCGGCATACAGCACCCCTTTGAATTCCGTGCCGGTTTTACGCATGGTGTGAACGGTCGGAATCAGGATCTTCTGAATGACAGTATCCATCAATTCCGGCGTCGCGAACGGAGCCGGGCTGTAGGCTCCCATTCCTCCGGTGTTCGGGCCGGTGTCTCCGTCGTGAGCGGCCTTATGGTCCTGTGCCGCTTCCAGAGTGATGATGGTTTTGCCGTCGACCAGTGCCAGAATACTCACTTCCTGACCCACCAGTTTCTCTTCGATCACCAGCAGATTCCCGGCGTCTCCGAAGACTTTCTCCTTCATGATCTGATTGACGGCAGCGATGGCTTCCTCTTTAGTTTCGCAGACGGTCACTCCCTTGCCTGCGGCCAGTCCGTCTGCCTTCACAACGAGAGGGGTTTCCTCCCGTTCCTGAATGAAGTGGATGGCTGCTTCGGCATCTTTGAAGACCCGATAGTCGGCCGTTGGGACGCTGGCCTGACGAATAATGTCTTTGCAATAGGCCTTGCTCCCTTCCAGATTTGCCGCCGCTTTCCCAGGTCCGAAGACACGAAGCCCGGCTTTTTTGAACTGGTCGACAACTCCGGCCACCAGCGGGGCTTCCGGGCCAATCAGGGTGAGGTCGATTTTTTCGTTCTTCGCGAACTGAACAAGCCGGTCTCCGTCGGTCGCGTTGATGTCGACATTCACGACATCCGCTCCGATCCCGGCGTTTCCAGGGGCACAGAAGACCTGAGTCACCTTGGGAGACTGTTTCAGTTTCCAGGTCAGAACATGTTCACGTCCACCTGATCCAACAACCAGCACTTTCATCGCAATTTGATCCTTATCGCGCTTTCATCGAACGCGTCTTCGTCAGAAAATCCCGAGCCCCGGCGGTCTCCTCGTTGTTCCAAGTGACTCCCACGACGAAAGATGTGGGACATTGGGGGGCGGTGTCTGGTCGGAATATCGTCTGATTCTCCCGGCATTTCTGACCGCTGATCCCTGATTGTGTCCATTTGGGACAAACTTGGAGCCCGTCCATTATAGACAGACCGGCACCTGGTCGCGAGCAGGGGAGAATGAAGTCGGACAAATCGTGAATTGGCAGGTTCCGGCTCCATCGGTTTGAGTGGATTGATCGGTTTCTCTATAATCAGTTGGACATCTGCGGGGGGGGCGATCTCCCACGGAGTTGTCTGAAATGATGAACTGTCTGAATTACGTGACCTTGATCGGATAATGCCATGTTTGGCTTAGGAACGCCGGAACTGATTATTCTGGCTGTGATTGTTCTGCTGTTGTTTGGCAGTCGACTCCCTTCGGCGATGCGTTCTCTCGGAGGTTCGTTCAATGCCTTCAAAAAGGGAATGAAAGACGGGGAAGACGAGGACAAAATTGAGGATCAGGATCGGAGATAAAGCAATCTTTGCCATTGCATTTTCACGAATGGTCTTGAGCGTTTGTTCTCAATGAAGAGATCAATGGAACGTCTGAAGGGATTCTCTGAACGGCATCTGCCGACCCCGTCTGTCTTGTCGATCGGGAATTTCGATGGAGTCCATCGGGGACATCAGGCGATTGTGCAGAGACTCGTTTCACAGGCCAAAGAGCATTCGGTTCCTGCCGCTGTGCTCACGTTTGAACCGCATCCGGCCGCGTTGCTTCACCCGGAACGGCTTCCTCCCCGACTGACGACACCCGACCAGAAGGCAGACCTGCTGGAACAACTGGGAGTCGATTTTCTGGTCGAGTATCCTACCGACTGGAACCTGCTGCATCTTGAACCGGCCGCCTTCTTCGAGCAGATTGTGACGCAGAAGTGTCAGGCGGTGGGTCTGGTGGAAGGGCCGAATTTTTTCTTCGGTAAAGGACGTTCCGGAAACGTTGACACATTACGTCAGCTTTGTGAGGAAACCGGACGAAGGCTGACAATCGTTTCCCCCACAACAATGGGAGAGGATCTCGTTTCCTCCAGTCGCATCCGTCAGGCTCTCAGAGCAGGGGAGATTCTTCAGGCCAATGAATTTCTGGGACGGCGTTACAGTGTGAGTGGTGTCGTTGTTTCGGGGGCACAACGGGGACGAACCCTCGGCTTTCCGACGGCCAATCTCCATGAGATTGCCACAATGCTCCCCGGAGAAGGAGTGTATGCAGCCTGGGGAATCACAACGTCAGGACGCTTTCCTGCTGCTGTAAACATTGGACCCAATCCCACGTTTGAGGAAATAACGTTCAAGGTCGAGGCTCATCTCATCGGTTATACCGGTGATCTGTACGGCCAGTCGCTCGAACTGGAATTTGTCGAACGGTTACGCGATCTTCGCCCTTTTGGCTCTGTTGAGGAACTGAAAGAGCAGATCACCAGAGACGCGGCGATTGTCGTTCAGAAATGCCGTCAGTAGCCCCTCTGAAGTTAAGCAAAAGCAAATTGCTGCATGTCGATCGCAGGGGATTCTCCGGAAAGGATCTGGCGAACAATCAGTGCCGTTGCAGGGGAATTGGAGAGACCGGCACGGAAGTGACCGGCGGCGAGAATCAGGTTTCCCCATCGTTCTGACCGGCCAACGGCAGGGACATCTTCACGATACGGTCTCAAGCCTGCCCAGGTCATTTCAACCGGGACCTCACTTAACGCCGGAATGAGATCACGCGCGAAAGTGCAGAGCGAGGCCACCGCCTCCGGAGTGTTTTCCTTGACATAGCCGACATGTTCTTCCGTCGCGCCGACAAGAATTCGCCCGTCAATCCGCGGAACCAGATAGCGTGTTCCACATTCGATCGTCTGTCTGAAGAGTGGCTCTGATGCATGAAAGAGGACGATTTGCCCCCGAATCGGTCTGACGTTCAGGCGATGATTCAACGGGGCAACAACCAGATCACTCCACGCCCCGGCAGTGACGATGAATTCACCGGCGCTGAAATGCCCATGATTCGTCACGACGGACTGAATCCGATTCTCGGATGTTTCCCAACCGGTGACCTGATGTTGCTCGAGCAGTTGAACTCCGGCATGCCGACAGGCGGCGACAAGCGCCTTCATGTGTCGTGGATTGCGAACCTGGGCCTGATCCGGCAGCAGCAGGCCAGAGCGATTGCCCCCGTTCAAATGGTTCTCGCTCAACACTGGAACAAGCTGTTTGAGTTCCTGTGAATCGAGGTGTTGAATTCGTACGCCTCGTTCCTGCCAGTCGGCGAATTCCTGTTCCAGTTTCTCTTCATGAGGAAGGAGCAGTCCCTGACAGGGGGTGTATCCGTTGTCGATTCCGGTGGTGTCGCGAAGTTGTGCACTGAGAGTTGGCCACAATTCGGAACTGAGTTGAGCCAGTTCATTGGCGACATCATTCTTGAGGTCACCGGGGGGAATCATCCCCGCCCCGGCCCACGACGCTTCGCGTCCCATTTCCTGTTGATCAAGAACAGTCACCTGATGCCCGAGTCGGGCCAGTTCCCAGGCACAGGTGAGTCCAATGACTCCCCCCCCTACTATCATCACATCCGACATGAGACCATTTTCATTCTGACTTTTCCGCGTTCGACTCTGCCCTAAAATTCTCCTTTGCGCCCTTCGCGTCTTTGCGGTAAAAATCTCCTCACCGCAAAGACGCGAAGGGCGCAAAGGAGATTGAAGCGATCTTGGGAGGGCGAGGCTCCTGCCGAGCCGCAAACCAAAGGAATGCGTGACCTTTCATGCGGCTCAGCAGGAGCTTCGCTCTCCCGGGTGAATGGCCCATTGGAAAACTGAAAAAACTTGGAACGCAACAATCTCCTGTAGTCTTAACGGGCTCTCAGGTTTTTGAAGAACTCGCTGGCCACGGTGCTTCCTTCGGTATTATAGGTGGCTTTGATCGCATTGTTGACCGACTCCCCCCGTTCGATGGCCCGGCGGAACTGGGTGAAACGATCTTTTCCCCCTTGGGCTTCGATAAACTTCAAAAGTGTATGACCGATCGCCCCTGTTGATGCAGGAGAAAAGGTACCGTCGACATATAGTTCATCCGGTTGATTCACCGCCGGGGCGAGTGCGACCGCCTCGTCTCTCCATGATTTCAGTCGGGCAGGGCCGGCGAATGGTTCTGACTGAATATAACCGTATCCCAATGCGATCCAGTTGGGGATCTGGCGTTCCCCCCGTTGCAGATAGGCCACGGTGAGTTGTTGAGCCAGAGTTTCACGCAGTCCCGGTCCGCTACCGGGGGAGTCGCTGGTATCCTGCAGCACGATATAGGCGTCTTCATGACCCAGTGTGACCTGAGCGTGGCCGTAAACATCGCGTGACGCCCGTTTCTGTTCTGCCTGACTGGCGAATTGCTCGTAACCGGTTCGATCTTTCCAGACAAAGATGGCGAGTTTCCCTCTCCACAGGTTTCCCCCACCGAGTTCTTTCTGGATGGAATCAAGTTGTGACTTCGCCCAGCCGGAGACTGTTTGCAGGCGTGAAGAATCGACATCCCCGACAATCAGGAATTCGTTGGTTTCCACCTTGTTGGTGATTCCCTGTCCGGTGGCGCGTCGGTACTGTTCGCCGGTTTGTGAGAGGCGATGGCTGGCCATCTCCGCGTCGGATTTCGTTCCGAATTTACGGCGAGCCAGTTCCGCGTCCGAGGGGACGAATTCCCGGATTGGAGTCAACGGGTCGTTGCCGTCGTAGGTGTTTCCTTCTTCAAACCATTTTTTGAAGTCGTCGTAATTCTGTCGTGTAATACGAGCCTGATTGGCGGGCATCCGGGGAAGTTCCAGGCCACCGACCAGACGGAACATCCGGCTATTTTCGTGGTCTCCCGGAATGATCACTTCGCCACTTTCTCCCCCCTTCATGATCTCGAAGAAATTTTCCACCGACAGACCGGAAGTCCGCCGGTTATTGTTGTGGCAGTTCAGGCACAGGTTCGCCATGAACGGGGCGATGTCGCGTGTGAAGCTGACGGTTTCGGTCCCTTTGGGTTTGGGGAGCTTCACTTCTTTCTTGGCTTCCTCAAAAATCAGGTTGGCCAGAGTCGCCGTGGGAGCAGCACCGTCGTCCAGTTTGGCTCCAGCTTTGATCCATGAAGCGATGGTTTCTTTCTGCTTGTCGCTGAGAGCTTCTCCCTGAGCCGGCATACGCCCTTGCCCCTGAGGAGCGTTGATTCTCGCCAGCAGCAGACTGGCATTGGGATTCCCGGGAACCAGCAGGACGCCTCCCTGTCCCCCCTGACGCCAGCCTGCGAAGGTATCCAGACGCAGATTTCGTCGAGGATTATTCTCCCCATGGCAACGAATGCACCGCTCGTTAATGATGGGAGCAACATCTTTGACAAAGCTGACTTCCGTTCCCCCTGCGGCAGTGGAACCACTTGCGGAACCGCCAGCAGGCATGGTGCCGGTCGCTTTTGAAAGAAGTCCCCGTTGTCGTTCAATTAAAGCGGAGACCCGTTTGATTGAGGGGTCAGTATCAGAGATGCCTGCTTCGGTGACGATTGCTTTGAGTTTTTCTTCAGCGTCAGTCAGTTCGGTTCCGGCGGTGTCATAGTCTTTTTTGCGAATTGTGGCAGCAACCTGTCCCACCTGTTTGGTGATGGCAGCCAGTTCTTTACGATGATTGGGCGTCAGTTGTGCCTGGGCAGAACTGCTCAGAACGAACAGCAGTGCAATCAGCATTCCCGGGACAAAACAGTACCGCTGCATGTGAGACCTCATTCAACATCGGTGCCGACGTGCCAGAGAGGGAACGATCGACACCTCAGGTTCTCATGAACAAAACGTCATGTACAGTATATTTGGAAATGATCTGAGACGAAAGCGGCAAGACGCTGGATCTCAGATCTAGGGGATCGCCGATCTCGGAAAATACGGAGGAACCACGGAAAGAACGGAACTGGAAGAGGTGAAGCGGAGCTGTCCTGAAAACAGCCTGTCGTTTCAGAGAATCACCAGATCTCTTCACAACTCATTTTCTTTATTCCTGTTCCGTAATTTCCGTCTTTTCCGTGGTGAGTCATCTGCCTTATCGCGCCACCACACCCTGAACCGCTCTACTGTTCCAAATGTTCTGCCCGATTTGTAAAAGACGATCTGTTTTTCGGAGATCAATTCACGCAATCCGGATAATACAGGTGGGTTTGTGGTGGAACTGACGGAACGTGACATTCTCTGTGAAGATGGACCGGTCATCGCCGTGAACAAGCCCCATGGCGTGATCACGCAGGGAGCCCCGCACGGGGTCGACAGTCTGGTCGACATGGTCCGACGTTATCTCGCGAGAAAATACAACAAGCCGGGGAACGTTTATCTGGGAATTCCTCACCGAATCGACCGCCCGGTTTCCGGCGTGGTGGTTTTCTCCCGAAACTCCAAGTGTGCGGCACGACTCTCTGAACAGTTCGCAAAACGACAGGTGGAAAAGATCTACTGTGCCGTTGTTGACCGTCCTCCGGAACCGCGCTCCGGGGAACTGGTCGACTGGATTTACAGAATTCCGGATCAGTCACAGGTCGAGATTTCCTCGGAATCCAATCCCGAAGCCAAGCGTTCTCATCTGACCTACCGGACACTGCAGGTCAACAAGGGGAAGGCACTGGTTGAGATCACTCTGGGAACCGGGCGCATGCACCAGATTCGAATCCAGTTCGGAAGTCGTGGTTGTCCGATTGTCGGAGACGAACAATACGGAAGCCGGAGCACCTTCCCTGGAGTTTCCAGCCGGGATCGAACGACGACACCAATTGCTCTCCATGCCCGTCAACTGACGATTCTGCATCCGGTACGCTACGAACCTCTGCCGATCGTGGCTCCGATCCCTGAAATCTGGAGCCGGTTAGGGTTTCCCGGGGGAGTGAAATGACTCTGCCTTTAGCCCTCCCCCTGAGATCCTCATTGACATCCAATACCTTGCGCGGCTATACATATGCCTAGTTGTGTCAGGTGTGGAGGTGTGACGTGGATGTCAAATTGCTGAATGGGACCGTGGAGATGATGATGCTGGACGTCATCTCGGGTGGTCCGACTTACGGTTACGAAATTGTGCAGACGGTCTTTTCCCGGTCGAACGGACAGTTCGAACTGAAGGAAGGGAGTCTGTACCCCGCCTTGCATCGATTGGAGCGTCAGGGGTTTCTGGAAGCGTACTGGACCGAACAGGATGGTCGGCGACGCAAGTACTACAAACTCACGGCAGCGGGCAAGAAAGCACTGGCCGATCGTCGTAAAGAGTGGAAAGCCTTTTCAACTGGTGTGAACGGTGTCCTGGGTCTTGAGTATGGGCTGACCTGACGGAGGGCTGCGATGCCGTTGGATGATCCGTTTGATCTCTCTGCCGACTTGCCTCCTCCTCACGACGAGGAACCGGATTCCTTACGACAGGACATTCTCGATGAACTGGCCGATCATCTCGCTTGCGCCTTGCGGCGGGAAACGATGATCAGTTCGGACACCAGTCAGGCACAAACCAATGTTCTTCAACGGTTCGGCAACCCGGCCAAGGTCGCCAGAAAACTGTGGTGGGACGCCATGTGGGAGAAAATCATGATGCAAAGAATCACATTGGTTGCATCACTGCTGTCGGTGATCTTCGTTGCCTGTATTGGTGTGATTGTTGCCCGGACGACAGAGAGAGTAAAAGACTCGCAGCAATTTCTGTTAGCACAGCAGAAGTTATTTAATGAGTCCGTACTGGAACAATTGAAAACGGTCACGCAACCGAATGTGGTGCCGAACGAGTGGGTTCCATTGGAAGTCCTTCTTCGGGACGAGTCCGACCAACCGGTGCAGGGAACGGTTTATATTAGAACAGATGACAAAACATCACAGCATCCACAGATCAATTTGAACGCGAAAACAAATGAACGAGGGATTGCCCAAATGGGGCAGATTCCATGGGGCAATTACCAATTTGGTGTAGTCCTGGACGACCTCAAAATTCAAACGACCTGGAAGGAACTGATTCGCCCGGGGACATCTCCAGAGATGAAGATCATCTGCCCAGTTTCCGTTCCCGAGCCGACTTTCGAAGCCAAGTTCGATCCTCCAGAAGAACTTATTTCCCCTCAGCGTTTTTATCTGGCAAAAATCCGCCAGAAGTTGCAGGGAGAAGGACGTGATTGGGACATTCTTCCCCAACCGGAGGTCACTGCAATTCTAGATTCTCAAGGGGAATGTTTAGGACAAACTGAATCTTCACAATGGCAAATGAAACGGATGCGAGGACCGGTGAGCGATGGACGTATCAGTATCAATCCGCCAGGCTCGCCACCGCAGATCGTTCAGGATATTTATTCACCCAGAGCAAATGTCATCCTTTCAGCTTTTAAGAATTCCGGTATGCCCCTCACCGCCGACAACATGTTTGGTCGTCAAAGCCCGAGAGATCCGTTTGATTATGAGGATTCCGGGAGACAGGAGAATGGTGACAAAATCGTGCTCCATTCCTTTCACACTGGAACTATGAAACTTCGTGGAAATCGGTTCCAAGTGACACTCACCTCCGAGTTTAACGCCAAAATTTTGAACGAAGATCAAGTCCCGAAAGAGCTGGCACAGTCTGATCCAAAACTGAATTTTTTGGTTTCACTGCCGTTACTTCCGCTCGACTCTGAAAATGTCGCTCGGGGATACTATTCTATCGGCCTCGACTCAGAGAATCGTCTCCAACTTGATATTAACTCCACTGATCCCGTCTGGGAGGGATTTCGACGGGAGTCTCAGGAATACGCCAAGCTCTTTTATAAAATGTTCGCGAAAAAGGAGACTGCTTCTCAGTCTGATGAATTCCCTGCATCCGAGGGCTTCATTCGTCCCAGTCGATGACATCGCTGATGAATTGATCAGGGGGAGAGATGGGGAGTCGCAAAGAAGACTCCTCTATGCTCTTTTTAACATAAGGGGACAGTGATGGCCGGCTTCACTTCTGTGCCGTATTCTTTGGTTCTTAGTATTTAGAATTTAGTATTCTAACACTTAATGTCGATCCTCCCCGGTCAGTTGAAGTTCAATGGCGTCGGCACAGTTGGCGAGTTCCAGCACGCTGCCGCGGATTTCTTCGGCGTCGGCGGTTCCTAATGGATAGTTATTCAGCGCGACAAAATATTCCTGGTCGTCAATGTCTCGTACGGCAATGGATCCGTGGGGCATGGCTGAATTCATTCGCAGTGCTTCACGGAAGTAGTCAGGAGTGGCGGGGCAGCAGAGACTGTAGATCTGCAGCAATCGCTCAGAGATATCGTGCTGACTCGTTTCTATGAAAACGTTTTGCTTCCGTCCGTGGCGGAGCGTCACCTGAAGTTCGAATCGTTTCCCGACCCGTTTCCATTCGACATGCGGGTCGTTCTTGAAGGCGGTCATCATCAGGGAGTCGATATCGCGTAACTGTCCCAGAACGGCTTTGAGAAGTTCGGCGGCGGCGACTCCATTCTCCGGGCGATTTGACGGGCTTTTCTCCATCATCATCGCGACGCATTCACACACTTCCAGCGGAATCCCTGGAACAAGCACCCGGAGATTGTCAGGAGCTTCATGTTGAATCGCTTTGGACAGGGCCGCGACATTCTCGGCATGAAAGGGAACTTGCCCCGTCAGCATGACGAACATCGACACTCCCAGAGCATACACGTCACTGGCCGGGGAAGCCGGCATTCCCTGAAACAGCTCGGGAGCCATGAAATGCGGGGTTCCGGCCAGAGTCCCCGGCACTTCGTCGACTCGCTTTCCATGCAACCGTTTGGCGAGACCGAAGTCGCCGATCTTGGGAACGCCATGGTGCGTGAGAAGAACGTTGTCCGGCTTCAGATCCCGATGCACAATTCCCAGACGGTGCCCCGCCCCCAGTCCATTCGCAATTCCCAGAGCGACCGTGGCTGTTCGGGGAGGCAACAACGGATGTTTGTCGATCACTTTCTGCAAAGACTGCCCAGGCACGAATTCCATTTCCAGAAAATGATACCCTGACGCCTGACCAATCGAATGGACGGTGACCACGTTCGTATGATTCAGTGACGCGGCTGCCTGTCCCTCGGTGTGGAATCGTTCGAGATAATCCAGATCCTTGCGAATCAGTGACGGAGACAGAATCTTCAGGGCACACGGTCGGTTCAATTGCAGATGCTGGGCCAGAAAGACCCAACCCATTCCCCCTTTCCCCAGCAGCGACTTGATCTGATACCGGTCCAGCGTGGTTCCGATCAGGTGTGACAAATCGTCCTGATGCGTGGAATGTGCCGGCGTGATCGACAAGTCGTCGAGTGACAACTGAATGGTGTTCAGTGACGACTGCGGTTCCTGAGCTGCAACCATTCCACATCGAGGACAGCGGGCTTCCCCATAACGCCCCAGAAACGCCTCGTTGCAGGCGGCACAATAGACAGTCAGCGGATCCGGGTGAGGGGACATTAGTTCTACTCAGGGAAATCAACGCAACAGCGGACGTTCAGGAATGCTGATAGGAATTGGCTGTTCAGTGAGTTTTCGTTCAGTCTATCACGAAATCTCTCTTTCAATCTAACGAGAATCCAGAGAAATCGGTTCATCCCCAGATCAAAAAATTCTCTGATCCTCTGAACGAAGCGTTGAATTCCGGTGTCTAAGTGTCGATGATTCACCGGAACAGACACCACATCGAAACCCATGTTGAATGCATATGATCGGTATTATTGACTACGGAATGGGGAACCTTCGCAGTGTTGAGAAAGCACTCGAACATTTGCAGGTTCCGGTCTCGATCATCACTTCCCCGAAGGAATTGAGTCATTGCGACGGACTGATTCTGCCAGGAGTCGGGGCGTTCCGTGACGCCATCGCCGAACTGCGCCGCAAGGATTTTGTTTCTCCACTTCTCGAGGTCGTTGCTTCAGGGAAGCAGTTACTCGGCATCTGTCTGGGACAGCAGCTTCTCTTCGAACGGAGCTATGAAGATGGAGAATACGAAGGGCTTGGTTTAATCGCCGGGGAAGTGGTGCGGTTTCACCCGGAGCCGGAACTGAAGATTCCGCACATGGGCTGGAATGCAATTGAAATCGTCCGTCCACATGCACTGGTGAACGGAGTGAACAGTGGAGATTACGTTTACTTCGTCCACAGTTATCACGTCAGCCCGAAAGACGATGATGTGATCGTGGCGACCACTCAGCACGGCAGCCAGAAGTTCGCCGCGATTGTGAATCAGAACAACGTCACCGCCGCTCAGTTTCACCCTGAGAAAAGCCAGAAAGTGGGCCTGAAAATGCTGCAGAACTTCGCCGACAGCGTATTGGGAACCGCCAGCAATTCACGCTGAATTCGGATGATGGAGAGGAACCACGGAAAGGACGGAAGTCACGGAAATGGAATGATGAGTCGTGGTAGGGCGCAGGCATTGCCTGCCATTCGTTTGCATCGTCTACCGAAACTGTTTTGGGATCCACGATATAAGCAAAAAATGTAAGGAATAACGTGGGTGTTTTAAATATTTCAGGAATTCTATTTTGGATTGCAATGCTCATTGCTGTTATTGCAGTTATCAGAAATTCACGTCTCGGATGGACAGACATCTTAAAGAGGATTGCAAAAATATCTCCTCTTTTTATACCTCTAGTTTTTCTAGGGGGAGGGGTTGGTTATATGACAGGAGGAAGCGTAGGTTTCATTGGGAATTCTATTGCCACAATTCTGTGGTGTGTATGTGGAGGACTTGTCTGGTCTGCAAGCGGGTGACACTATCGAAATTGAAAGAATGCAAGTGAGGTAGTGACATAGGCTGGGTCGAGACCCCGTGTGTTGATGCATTCAATCAAAATTTAAGTGCCTGTAGGGAAGGCATTGGCTGCCGTCCCGTTTGCATCGTCATGCGGTGCATGACCTGCCGAAACTGCCGTCAGCCGAATATTACTTTCGCTTTTTGAGATCGGTCGAAGAAATTTCGATCGACTGTTTCAACTGATCCTTTGGGAAATCAATCGGCATCCGGTGTTCTGAGATTAGAACATAGCCCGTTGGCAGCTGTCCGTCCTGAGGGAGTGCCTGTCCTGAATTGGCGGAGATAATCGCCACATGTGGCCCGCCGACGACTCCGAATCCCTTACGGCAGATGAATTCCCCGTTCTTAATATCTGCAACTCCGGCGGGACCTCGATTCCCTTTTGTGTTGTCTGGTTCGAAGAGGATCTCTCCCGCAGGAATCGGCTTTCCATCCAAAGTAATTTTGCCGTTCACATAGATTCGATGAACCTCTTCACTTTTTTGACATCCGGTCACACAAAACAGCAAAACGGCGAGCGAGAGCAGACTTCCCCGGCACGCATCAGGCATGACGAAATCTCCCTTGATAATGAATGGAGCTGGATCGGAACAAATGGAAACAGATTGCCGTTACCATTCTCCGACCGGTTCGCCATCGTCTCGCGCTCCCAACCGTTTATACGTTGTCGAATCAACATTCTGACTGACAAATTGCACGGACCCATCGGCAAGGGCAACATGACAGCCGCCGGTATGATGGCTTCCCATAAAGCGGGACATGACTGGCCACATGTCCTGGCTGATTGCCGGATCACGAGTGTCGCCATTGATTGGTCGGTCGGCCGCAACCAGCGAGAACGGAATGTTGCGGTCCGGTGACGCTCCCCAGCTCCCTCCATAACCTGCAAGAGGGGAATACCTGGTCTCCCCCAGCAGAATGACATTGGACGTTCCGTCGGTCACATCCCGAATCCGGATCCGGCTGCCGGAATGGAAGATCCCGTTATAATAATGCAATCTGCCGGAACAACACAGTTCACATGTGGCCGCGCCAGGAACGGCTCCTCCCTGCGAACCGAAGTAATTGAGATTGGCCCATCTCGCATTTGAATTGGGATCGGACGGGCATTCAAACTTGATGTTCCGTTGGTATTGCCAGTAATGGTTCGAAGTTTGCGCATAGGTATTGGTGTAGACATTCGTTGCCAACACCTGAAAGTTGTTGTTGAAGTTGAACTTGGAATAAAGAGGGGCGTCGTCGATATACGGCAGGAGATGGATTGTCCAGATGGCCCGCTCACGACCGTAAGCGGCCGTTCCGGAATAAGGGGCTCCGCTGGAATCATTGACTGCATAGTAACATTCAGTAGGGCGGGCGGATTTTCCCATTTCGACCCAGCCCGGTGGAAAGGTCTGGTGTGTGTCGTGGTAGTTGTGCAATCCCAAGGCCAGTTGCTTGAGGTTGTTCCTGCAATGCGAACGTCTGGCAGATTCGCGGGCCTGCTGAACAGCGGGAAGAAGCAGGGCCACCAGAATGGCGATAATGGCAATGACAACCAGCAATTCAATCAACGTGAAGCCGTGTGATCGAGGGGAATCCCTTGGAATGTTCGGTTGAGGGTACGAGCGACTCCAATGCCTTGATGCAATGAGAGAGACGGGGCGCCGTTGCGGAAAGAACTTCGCAAAACCAGAGTAATAAAGACCAGACAGCATGAGAGGACCCTCCAAGCTGTGGACTTGGTCTACCGCAGTAACCACATTTCAATTTTAGAGAGCGAGTATCGAAATGACTTACGGAGACCGAAACGAAATGCAAGCGAAGTGAAATGGGAATTCATTTTGAATCGCTCTGATTGGTCAATCTAACAGTAACGCATCAACAAAGTCAATCCTGTTGATGCTTGGCTGTTTGCGCTGAGACACTTCAAGATACAAAGAGGCCCCGAGCATGCACTCGGGGCCTCTTCTTTCCTATCCACTCATTCCTACCCACGACCCACTTTTACTTATCCAGAGCCGCCTGGGCTGCGGCCAGGCGGGCGATGGGGATTCGGCGGGGTGAGCAGCTCACGTAATCGAGACCGATTTCGTGGCAGAAGAAGACCGATTTCGGGTCTCCCCCGTGCTCTCCACAGATACCGATTTTCAGGCCGGATCGTGTTCCGCGTCCTTTTTCCACGCCCATCTTCATCAACTGGCCAACACCAGTCTGGTCGATGGTCTGGAACGGGTCGGCTGGAATGATGTCCAGTTCCTGATAGTGACCGATGAACGACTTGTAGTCGTCCCGGCTGATTCCGAGAGCGGTCTGGGTCAGGTCGTTCGTTCCGAAGCTGAAGAACTCTGCTCCCTGAGCGATTTCATCGGCGGTGAGGGCCGCACGAGGAATTTCGATCATCGTTCCGACCGTGTACTCCACTTCCACACCCTGTTCTTTGAACACGGTGGCAGCGGTGTCGCGGATGACCTTGGCCTGATTGTCGAATTCCGCTTTGAATCCGGCGAGAGGAACCATGATCTCGGGGTGAACGTTGATTCCCTGCTTCTTCAGACCAGCGGCTGCTTCCAGAATCGCCCGAGCCTGCATCGCAGTGATCTCAGGATAAACGATTCCGAGACGGCAACCACGATGACCGAGCATCGGGTTGGATTCCTTCAGTTCATCAACGCGACGGTGAACTTCTTCAACGGTGACGCCGAAGATCTTCGCCAGTTTCGGGGCGAGAGTTTCATCGTCATGCAGGTGATGCTCTGACAGGAACTCGTGCAACGGGGGATCGAGCAGACGAATGGTGACCGGACGATCGCCGAGTGTCTTGAACAGGTGAGTGAAGTCGTCCCGCTGGAACGGCAGCAGCTTCGCCAGTGCGGTTTCGCGATCTTCTTTCTTGGTCGCGAAAATCATCTCGCGGATTTCGTCGAGGTGATCGAAGAACATGTGCTCGGTCCGGCACAGTCCGACCCCTTCCGCTCCGAGAGCGACGGCAGCAACAGCGTCCCCTGCTTCAGCGTTTGCACGAACTTTCAGAGTGCGGTACTTGTCGGCCCACTCCATCAGTTGAGCGTAACGACCGTAAGTTTCCGACTGTTCTGGCTTCAGGCTGCCGAGAAGAACTTCGAGAACTTCGGAAGCCTTGGTTTCGATCTTTCCAGCGAAGACTTCACCGGTGAAGCCGTCGACAGAAATCCAATCCCCTTCTTTCAGAACCGTGTCACCAACGGTGATGGTTGCTTTGTCGTAGTCGATGTTCAGGGCGGCACAACCGCAGACGCAGGTTTTCCCCATCTGACGGCTGACGAGAGCCGCGTGAGAAGAGGCTCCCCCGAATGCAGTGAGAATTCCTTTCGCGACTTTCATTCCGCGAAGGTCTTCCGGGCTGGTTTCTTTGCGAACCAGAATCAACTGCACGTCGTTGTCTTTGTTCCACTGCTCTTCGGCATCGGAAGCATGGAAGACAACCTGTCCGGTGGCAGCACCTGGACCGGCGTTGATCCCTTTGGCCAGAACGCGGTTTTCTTTCTGAGCCTTTTCTTTTCCGGCTGGATCGAAGATCGGCTGGAGAAGCTGGTTCAGATCGTCGGCAGGAATACGGCGTTTCTGGAGAGCGGTCTTTTCGTCGATCAGACCTTCGTTGACGAGGTCAACGGCGATCCGAACAGCGGCGAAACCGGTTCGCTTGGCGTTACGGGTCTGGAGCATCCAGACTTTGCCTTTTTGAACGGTGAACTCGATGTCCTGAACTTCTTTGAAGTGACCTTCGAGTTTCTTGCCGATCTCGGTGAGCTGAGCGAAGGACTCTGGCATATCTTTGCCGAGGGTTTCTTCGATTCGCAGTGGAGTCCGGGTTCCGGCGACGACGTCTTCTCCCTGAGCGTTGATCAGGTAGTCGCCGCAGAAGCCTGGGATTCCGACGGAGCAGTTTCGGGTCAGACCGACACCGGTCGCACAGTCGTCACCCAGGTTACCGAAGACCATGGCCTGTACGTTGACGGCGGTTCCCCAGTTGTGGGGAATGCCGTATTGGCGACGGTAAACAAGTGCCCGATCGTTCATCCAGCTGCCGAACACGGCCCCGATACATCCCCAAAGCTGCTGCTTGGGATCGGTTGGGAATTCCTGCTTGGCGTGCTTTTTGATGACTTCTTTGAACTGAGCAACGATGTCTTTGAGTTGCTCGATCGACAGGTCTTTCTCGTGCTCAACGCCTGCTTTTTCGCGAACGTGATCGAGAATTTCTTCGAAGTGGTCTGGATCGGTTTTCTTTTCCGGTTTCAGGCCGAGAACAACGTCCCCGTACATCTGAATCAGACGACGATAGCTGTCCCAGGCGAAGTGCTCGTTGCCGGATTGCTTGATCAGAGCGGCAACAGTCTCTTCGTTCAGACCGATGTTGAGAACGGTGTCCATCATCCCGGGCATCGATTCACGGGAACCGGAACGGCAGGAGAGAAGCAACGGGTTTTCTTTGCAGCCGAACTTGGCCCCCATGGTCTCTTCCACCTGTTTAATGGCGGCATCAACCTGAGCTTCCAGTTCGGGCGGATAAGCCCGTTCGTGATCGTAGTAGTACGTGCAGACTTCTGTGGTAATGGTGAAGCCGGCGGGAACGGGCAAACCAATCTTGTTCATCTCCGCCAGGTTGGCTCCTTTGCCTCCCAGCAATGGCTTCATACTGCCGTCACCATCGGCCTGACCGGCCCCGAACCCGTAAACGTACTTTGACATTACTTGCTTTTCCTTAGAGAAACGACCAGCACCTCTTAAAACAACAACTGCCAGTGGAGATGCGAAACGAATCAGTTCCCGGGTTCAGAGCGAGGTTGAGGACGCAAGCTCTGTACTGAGCGGGATTTCAATGCAATTCACGCGAAATCGGACCTTGTGCACAACCTGGAATTCCCGGAAAACACAGAGCCCTCTGGAAAGATCCCGGAGATCAATATGCCGTCACGGGACATCTCGTCGTACGTTTCAGCATTTGACAACCACTTACCAATTAAGCTGGCTGCTGACTGAAACACACACTGCCGCCAGACTTTGGTACAACCGCACCGATAGGCGCAGATTGACCGCCGAACTCAACGCGTGGGACATGAAGCTAACAGCGCGTCCTCCCTATATCAAGGGACCCAGACGCGCTGATCAATAGAGACAGTATCCGACCACTCTGGCGGAGAAATTACTCGCCAGCAGTAAACGGGTTGCGAACGACTGGGCGGTCAACCATGCCGGAGCGGATCAGGCTGACGGGAACGCGACGACGAACAACCTGTCCATCTTCGACAACCCGGATTTTCTGCAGGTTCAATTTGAACTTGCGACGGGTGATTCCGGTGGTTTTTCGACCGTTACCGCCGAGGTATTTGGCTTTACCGCGCTGAGAAAGGCTGTTCCCGAACGACGGCTTGTTTTCACCGTAGGCCTTGAACTTCTTGGCCAGCTTCAGACGTTTATTCTTCTTCAACGTACTCATGGGAACAACTCACTCGCGTTGCGTCAAACATTCAATAAAGCGTGAATCACGCCGAAATCAGCGGCCAGAGATGCGAATACACGACAACCCCGGCCTGAACTGGAAGCGGAAAAGGATATCGTTTCCCGTCCAGAAGTTCAACAGGACAGACTGATTTCGGTTTGATGCCCTTCTGTTTTTTGTAAGTGATTAAGGGACAGTGTGTTGCAGATTTGTTTAGAGGCGGGGGAACTGAATTTCGTGACGATGGAATCGATCCAGTCGCCTTGTGGGCAAAAACACTTTTGTTCACGATACGATTCGAAGGGCGTACACTTACAGCATTCGTTGCCTTTTCCAGATCGCCATTCCACCTGATCAAGAATAACAGAAGCGATGAACATCCGACGACTTCGCAATAGCCGATCCCGATGCGCCCTGCAGGTGTCGACCGGACTCGGCTTGATTCTGTTGTCCGGAGTTCTCATCGCGGAAACACCCATGACAAAACGAATTGACCACACGGACGACTATTTCGGAACTCAGGTTGCTGACCCCTATCGGTGGTTGGAAGATGATGTCCGGGAGAATCGCGAAGTGGCGGAGTGGGTTGCCGAACAGAACCGGCGTACCAACGCGTTTCTGGAACAAATTCCGGAACGGGCACGCATCAATCAACGAATCACCGAACTCTGGACATTCGAAAAGTATGGAACTCCCTTCAAAGCCGGGGGACGTCTTTATTACTTCAAAAACGATGGTCTTCAGAATCAATACGTTTTGTATGTTCAGGAAACACCTGAGTCGGAACCTGAAGTTCTTCTCGATCCGAATACATGGTCGGAAGACGGAACCATCGCTCTTGCCGGTCAGCAGTTCAGTGATGACGGGCGTTACATGGCGTATGCGATTCAGGACGCCGGGTCAGACTGGAAAGTCTGGCGGATCATGGAACTGGCGACACGTAAGCTCCTTTCAGACGAAATCCGCTGGATCAAATTTAACAGTCCCGAGTGGACCCCCGATGGAAGCGGATTCTTTTATGCCCGCTTCCCGGAACCGGTGGCCGGGGCTGAGTTTCAAAACCTGAATGTCAATCAGGCGATTTATTATCATCGGGTGGGAACCGATCAATCCGAAGATATTCTTGTCTTTCATCGACCAGATCATCCGGACTGGGGTTATCATTCTTCTGTGACGGAAGATGGTGACTATTTAGTTATCACTGTTCATGTCGGTACCGATGACCGGTATCGCATCTTTTATAAGAATCTGCGCGAACCGTTTGGGCAGGCGAAAGTTCTGATTGATAACTTTAAGAATGAATACAGCTTCATCGGCAACGACGGTCCGGTCTTCTTCTTTCAGACGGATCTCGACGCGCCACGTAAACGGGTCATCTCCATTGATACCCGCGATGTGTCACAATCAGTGGAGGTCGAAGGAGTCTCAAACTCGGTTATTTATAAGGAACTGGTCCCGCAGCAGCCAGAAACGATTACAAGTGTTTCGTTGGTCGGAAATCTTTTTTTCGTGGAATCGCTGAAGGATGCCAAAACTCAGGTGGCCTTGTATCGGCCTGATGGAACATTTCTTCGAAACATCGAGTTCCCCGGCATTGGTTCGGCAAATGGATTCTCCGGAAAGCGGACCGATACCGAAACGTACTACTCCTTCTCCAGCTTCGACACTCCGCCGAGTATCTATCGTTATGATATTTTTACCGGGGAAGCGGAACTGATTCGACAGGCCAAGGTTGCCTTTAACCCCGATGACTTTGAAGTCAAACAGATTTTCTACAAGAGTAAAGATGGCACGCAGGTGCCGATGTTTATCGTTCACAAAAAAGGGATTAAGCTCGACGGAAATAATCCCACGTTGCTCTATGGCTATGGTGGCTTCAGTGTTCCATTAACACCGTCATTTTCTATCAGTCGACTGGCCTGGGTGGAGATGGGAGGTGTCTTTGCTCTCGCTAACCTGCGTGGGGGAGGTGAATATGGAGAAGAGTGGCATAAGGCCGGAACCAAGCTCAACAAGCAGAATGTGTTTGACGATTTCATCGCCGCCGCAGAGTGGCTGATAGGCAATAAGTATACACAGCCGAAGAAGCTGGCGATTCAGGGGGGAAGTAACGGCGGCCTTTTAGTCGGTGCCGCTATGACACAGCGACCGGAACTGTTTGGAGCATGTCTTCCTGCCGTGGGAGTGATGGATATGTTGAGATTCCAGAAATTCACCGCCGGTCGATACTGGGTGGATGATTACGGCTCGTCAGACAATTCTGAAGAGTTTCAGGCGCTCTATAAATATTCTCCTTATCATAATCTTCGCCCGGGAACCTGTTATCCGGCGACGATGGTCTTAACCGCCGATACCGACGACCGTGTCGTTCCCGGTCATAGCTTTAAGTTCGCCGCCGCTTTGCAGCATGCTCAAGGATGTGATAATCCGATTCTGATTCGCATCGAAACCCGAGCCGGGCATGGAGCAGGGAAGCCGACTTCAAAGATCATTGAAGAGTTGACTGACCAATGGGCCTTCCTCGTCAAAGTGTTGAATATGGAACTCAATTGATCTGCGGGAACTGCTTCGTCTGAACGAAGCGGAATTCACTCCGCACGCTCGAGTGACTGTGAGACGAGTCGTTTGTCGAAGTAGTTCACTTCCATTCCGGCATCGATGACCAGTCCTTGAGCGTTCATTCCGGATGATCGGGGACTCAGCAGAAATGCGGCGACGTTCGCAACTTCGTCGGTCTGCACTGCGGCTTTGCGTAGGGTTGCTTTTTCTGCGAACAGATAGGAATCGACATAGCCGGGGATGCCTGCTGAGGCCGAGGTTTTCAATAGACCGGGACAAACCGCATTGAAACGGACTTTCGAAAATTCGCTGAATGACTTCGCCAGAAAGCAGACGGACGAATCGAGTGCCGCCTTGACGGGAGCCATGTAGCCATAGTTCTCCGCCGCCATGCGGGTTGTGGAAATGGAAATCGTGACGACGCTTCCCTGTTCCGGGTCGAGGAGGTCTTTAAAGGCGTTGGAGATCGCCAGCAACGAATAGCAGGAGATGTCGACCGCCTGTAAAAAGGCAGATCGAGGCGTGGCGTGAAACGGTTGCCAGCCCGCCGAATAATCGGCGAACGCGACCGAATGGACGATGCCATGGATCTGCGAACGGTCTTTGCCGACAGCTTCGCGCAGGGCGTCGATCTGATCCTGATGTTCGACATCACAGATATAAACCGGAGCATCCCCGACCAGTTTTTTCACACTCTCCGCACGAGCAGGGCTGCGAACAGAATACAGAACATCGGCCCCCGCTTCGGTCAGTATCTTTCCGGTGAGATAAGCGACACTTTTACGGTTGGCGACCCCGAACAACAGGATCGTTTTTCCCTTTAATTGTAAATAATCCATTATGTGTTCTCAGGTGGGGAGTTGTAGGCGGGGCCGTGTCTAAAGAGTAGGGGGGGGCATTAAAAATTCTAAATTCTAAATTCTAAGAACCAAGCAAGGAGGAAATTCGAAGTTCAAAATTAGGAGACTCCAAACAGAACAACACTGAATATCTTTTATCTGTTTCTGATTTTGAATTTGAATTTTTTGGTTCTTAGAATTTCGAATTTAGTATTTTCTCCCATCTCCTTGCCGGCATCGGGGGCCTGTACTCACTCACGTCCTATTCTTTTCTATGCTGCGGCTCGGTCGTTATCGCTGCGATGGCGGGCGGTGAGCAGGTGGATTGCTGCTGTCAGGCCATGCAGGGCATCGTCGATCTTCTGGGTTTCGTGAATGACTCGCAGGTTCTTGGCCAGAACTGTCTGCACTTCAACCAGTCGCCCTTCATCCCGCTGGATGTTATTGAGAGCCTCGACCATCTCCCCGATCCCATTCTGGAATGCCAGGGCTTTACTGAGTGAAGCATCAAGCTGAGTGATCAAGTGAGCCTGTCGCGAGTCGAGCGTCTGAATCATATTTTGCAGACGTTCTTCACGAGCGTGATCAAACTGCTCATGACGCTGATCCAATTGAAGCAGTGACTGTTTCCATTCTTCAAGGTCGCGTCTTCGTTCTTCCTGTCTTTGAGATTCCAGGGATTCATGACGGGCGTTGAGCGTTGTCAGGACATTCGACCAGGTGCGATTTTCCTGTTGCTGGCGTTCGTCGAATTTCTCCAGAATTCCGGAGAAGGCAGAAAGCCAGACGTCTGTGTGTTTGCCGAGTGTTCCGGCGATCATGGCCAGTGCTTCGTCATTTGCAGTTTTGATCGCGGCCAGGAACGGAGTCAGGTTGCCGTCCTTGGTTTCGAACCGGTTCAACAGTTCCCGGTCGACAAGTGTGTCGATCTGGTGGACATAACCTCTTTCAATTCGTTCTGCCATGAACAGCGCGAACATCATCGACATGGCGGCGGCGAGTGCGGTGGTCGTGGTGTTGAACGCCTGTCCCATTTCACTGACGACATGCGGCAGTTTCTCCGCCATCTGATCGAATGAAATCCCGCTGAGTGCGGTTCCGAAGTGAACAACCGTTCCCAGAAACCCGAGAACCGGAGTCACCGCAATCACAAATCGGGGAAGTGAGTAGTGTGTGTATGTGGTGTCTTCATCCAATGCGGACAGATATTGCAAATGCTCGCGGAAATCATCTGCGGAGCCTTTTTGTGTGACGTATCCGAGTGCTGACAAAAGCCGCTTGGCAACGCGGGATTTCCGCAGCCAGCGAGGTCGATCCTGAATCTGTTCATACATGGCCGATGCATTGCTGACCGGTTCAATGCCCTGTCGGGTAGGAAGCCAGCGTTCCCGCAGGGCAAGCACTTCCCGAGGGGCAGGGGCCAATCGTAATAACAGATCGACCATCCCCCAGATCCACAATGTCACAATGACATAA
The DNA here is from genome assembly GCA_035556335.1 of Planctomicrobium sp. GTDB lineage: Bacteria > Planctomycetota > Planctomycetia > Planctomycetales > Planctomycetaceae > Planctomicrobium. Next base: position 27,899 of record DATMFC010000501.1, read on the forward strand.
TCGACAAAGTGTTCTGTTGTATAACGCTGTAACAGCGACCCCTGCATTGATGGTTGAAAAACAACTGCATAGAAAGCAACTGTGCAGACGCCACCGATGATCAGTGAGGGATCAAGTCGTTTCAGCAGCTTTGTTCTGATTTTCGATGACATGGCAGGTTTCGCATCACAAGCAGGAACAGCAGGAAGGGGGCATTCGGGGAATCTGTAAATTGTCGTTTGCGACGAACCTTATACCTGCGTTCTGGAAACCGGCTCAATCCGAACTCATTTCAAGAACTCCGGGGCAGGTTATTCCGCGCTGGTTCCGGCAGTTCCTGCGGAATGAGGGGAGAGTTCCTGACCGACACGCGGGGAATTCCGCATCAGCGTGTGTAGCAGTGAGACGTTGTTTGCCTACTGGCTTTCTCAACATTCGCATGGATTTTCTCTGAAATCCGAAACCCGTTTTGTTGGCAGATTTTCATGCTCCGGGATGGTCTGAAGGATAGGAAGTCAGTTATGGTAAGAGGTTCGTGAGGGCCTAAAACCGATCGTGCAGGACAGGGAAAGACCATCATGTTCTCGAATACCTCAGCAGGCGCTGTTGCCGTCCTGGACCGGGAGTCTTCCCGTCCGAAATCCATTCTGATTGTTGACGACCATCCGCTCGTCCGCAAAGGAATGGCAACTCTGATTTCGTTCGAACAGGATCTGACTGTTGTTGGCGAAACCGGAGAAATGGCCGAAGCTGTGCGTCTGACCGAAACTCTTTCCCCAGATTTAATGGTGATTGACATTTCATTGAAGACCGGGAATGGCCTGGAACTGGTCAAACAGATCAGCGCCCAGCATCCGGAAGTGAAAATGCTGGTCTGTTCCATGCACGACGAATCACTCTTTGCGGAACGCTGTCTGCGAGCGGGAGCGGGAGGTTACCTGAACAAGGAAGCGGCCAGCGATCAGGTGATCAACGCCATCCGAACGATCTTCAATGGGAAAACGTTCGTCAGTCCTCAACTGGCAGAGCGATTGCTCAACCGCATCGTTTCCGGGGGATCCGGTGAGCTTTCTCCGATTGAAACATTGACGGATCGTGAACTGGAAGTGTTCGGGCTCATCGGTCAGGGACTCACCACCCGACAGATCGCCGAACGGCTCCATCTCAGTTACAAGACGATTGAAAGCTATCGCGAAAACCTGAAGGCGAAGCTGTCATTGAAAAACGCTGCCGAACTCAATCGCCATGCTGTGCAATGGGTTCTCGAAAACGGTTGAGGAACCGGCCGGGAAGAATACTCCATCCCCCAGTAAGAGACTATCCGGAAATGTCGGTGTCACGGCGAGATCGAGTGCTCGTTGCATCGCTCGCATACTACATATTGTGCGTTGTCGGACTTTCCGGATAGTTTCTAACCCGAATGATTCATGGTAGTACCTGACCTCCCCTGAAACGGTGAGTCGAATTCACAGGAAGAAAATTTTGAAACACAGAGACAGAGGAGCACAGAGAGTTCTTTACCAGCATTTCCTCTGTGTTTCTCCGTGGCTCTGTGTTTCAAAAATCTGAGCAATTGAGGGGGGGATTGGTCATGTCACAACCCACATATTGAGTCGAGCCCAAGTAGTAGGGTGGGTCAAAGTCGCTCAACGTGATGGTGGGTCGTTGCCAACAGCCAATCGTTCTTGCGGCGGTCTGTGTTCTTTGGAAGTGAATTCTACGACTGAAGACCCACCGCGCCATCTACAAGTGTGAATAATCCAGGCGAAGGGGTTGTACAATCCGACTCCCTTGTGCCACCCCTTTCAGGGTGGGTTTGTCAACACGGCGTTCTTTCACCCAGGGTGCGCTCACTTCGTGATCGACCCTGGGCTGTGTTGTCAAAACCCCTTCGGGGTAAAATGGGTGGAGCCCCGTGAGAACGATAGAATTGGCAAGAAATGTGGGTATATACAAGCCGCATTGGCCTGCCTATCCGGGGACCGAGTCTTGAAAATCCTTGGCTTATACTGGCGATTTCTTAGCCGCATCCGTCGGTTTGCGTTTGGGGCCGGCGTATCTCAGGACGAGCATTCCCAATGGAGGAAGTGTCAGTTCAATGCTGTATGGCTGGCCGTGCATGTGGATGGGATCGGACGTCACTCCCCCTCCGCTTCCGACATCTGTTCCCCCATACAGCCAGGAATCACTGTTGAGAATCTCTTTGTATTCTCCTCCCAGTGGAACGCCGACCCGGTATCCATCGCGAGGAGTCGGGGTCATGTTTAATACGGCGACCAATGTCTGTTCGTGGTTTTTCGAGAAACGGCAGAATGCATAGACACTGTTGAGCGCATCGTCCGCCTGAATCCAGGCAAACCCATCGTGTGAACAGTCTCGTTCATACAGGGCAGGATTTTCTCGAACCAGATAATTCAGGTCTTTGACATATCGCTTGATCCCGGCATGGGTATCGATGGATTCGAGGACCCAGTCCAGTTCGGAATCATGGTTCCATTCCGTCCATTGTCCCAGTTCCGCTCCCATGAAGACCAGCGTCTTCCCCGGCAGAACCGCCTGATATCCCAGCAGCAACCGCAGGTTGGCAAACATCTGCCATTGGTCTCCCGGCATCTGGGAGAGAAGAGACTTCTTGCCGTGAACGACCTCATCGTGAGACAGGGGAAGAACAAAGTTTTCGGTGAAGGCGTAAAGAGACCGGAATGAGAGTTCATTCTGGTGATGCTGGCGATGAATGGGGTTTCTTCGCAGATAGCGAAGAGAGTCATTCATCCAGCCCATGTCCCACTTCATGGTGAATCCGAGCCCCCCATCGTAAACAGGGCGGGAGACTCCCGGCCAGGCGGTCGATTCTTCCGCAATGGTCATGATCCCAGGGAATTCGCCATGCAGCATGACGTTGAGATCCTTCAGGAATTGAATCGCTTCCAGATTCTCACGTCCGCCGAACCGGTTCGGGATCCACTGCCCGGAATTGCGTGAATAATCGAGATACAGCATCGATGCCACAGCATCGACGCGAATGCCGTCAACGTGATATTTGTCACACCAGAATCGGGCACTGGAGAGCAGGAAGTTGCGGACTTCATACCGTCCGTAGTTGAAGATGTTTGTGTTCCAGTCGGGATGGAACCCCTGTCGGGGATCGGCGTGTTCGTAAAGGGCGGTTCCGTCGAACTGGTCCAGCCCATGGGCGTCGGTGGGGAAATGTCCCGGCACCCAGTCGATCAATACACCCAATCCGGCGCGATGACACTTGTTCACGAACATCATGAAATCTTGAGGCGTGCCGTGACGCGATGTCGGGGCGAAGTATCCGGTTGACTGGTATCCCCACGAGCCGTCAAACGGATATTCCGTGATCGGCATCAACTGAAGATGCGTGAATCCCAGTCCCTGACAGTACTCAATCAGCTGATCGGCCAGTTCGGAATAACTGAAATACTGCCGGCCATCCTTGGGGCGCCGCCATGAGCCGAGATGAACTTCATAGATCTGAACCGGCTGTTCATACCAGTTACTGGTCGAGCGGTGTTCAATCCAGTCGTCATCATGCCAGTGGAACTGACTCAAATCGGTGACGATTGATGCGGTTCTGGGAGGGTGTTCGCAGGCAAACCCGTAAGGATCGCATTTTTCGATGAGTTCGCCGGTCAGCGTTCGGATGCTGTACTTATAGGTTTCGCCCGGTCGCATTTCCGGCACGGTTCCGAACCAGACGCCGTCGTCGCTGGAGTTCAGGTAGAAGGCCCCATGTGTCCATTGATTTCGATCGCTGACGACGCAAACTTCGCGCGCATTGGGAGCCCAGACTCCAAAACGGGTTCCGATCTGATTTCCGTTCACAACCGGATGGGCCCCTAACCACTCATATGCCGTACAATTCATTCCGTTCCTCATCGAAGCTCTCTGCCGTTGCAGAGCCGCTTCCGTTAAGAATGGTCGCGTCGTTTGCCGTGTGGTCTGCCCGCGAACAGTCATGGTAAGAACTTTTTAGTGCCGCGAACAAAACCTCTCAAACGATGAGAATTCTCTTTCCGCGAGCGGATCGAGGCAAGTTTTGTCGGGCCTTCATCATGGAAACTTCTGTGTTCCTGGGATCAGATGGCAACGGTTATTGATCTGCAGCGCCCTGAAACCGCCACTCTGCCACTGAACATCATAACATGGTGGCGGAGAATGTAAGGGATGCCGTTCCACTGAGATAGAGCAGTTTCGTGGTCTCGGAATCGTAATTTTCGAAATCTCGGGACCACGTTTCCGTTCCTCGCCCCTGGCGTCATTTGTGATTTTGCCTTGGCATCGATTCAAAAAAATCCACTTCCCGGGATTCTTCGATCGAGGAACCGCTGAACACTCGACGATTCCCTTTCGAGTCGTCACACTTTCCGTATCATCCCCTCATTCGTAAGGGGATGACGCGTTTGTAGTTGACGAAAAATCACCAGCGGGAACGAACCCGGTTCCGATTCAAACCCTCTGGTTGAACAGTTTTCAGTCTGCCCCTGTTTTTCAATCTGCATTTGACCCGCCTTCTTAGATGACGGCCAGGCGAACTATGACCCAGCTCAACAAAATTTCCGCACGTATTACTCAACCGCGATCCCAAGGGGCCTCCCAGGCGATGTTGTACGCCACAGGTCTCACCGAAGCCGACATGAACAAGGCCCAGGTCGGAATCGCAAGTTGCTGGTACGAAGGGAATTCCTGCAACATGCATCTCCTCGATCTCGCCGCACAGGTCAAGGAAGGAGTGACCGCCGCCGGATTGGTCGG
>DATMFC010000502.1:0-4488 GCA_035556335.1 Planctomicrobium sp.
CTGTTCCCTTGGCATCCTTTGACTCAATCAGCCCCGCCACGATCACAAACCGCCCCGGCCGTCCCCTGGCATCCCGTCCCCCATTCCCAAATCGGAACACAGCCACCCAGTCCGGTGTCAATTGCGCCACGCCCCCGATCAAATGTGCCGGTTCTATCTGGTTGGGATTCTCCGGTCGACTTGAACTGGCAATGTCATAGTAAAGACTCTGAAGCAATTGCCGATCCAGACGGGGAGCCCGCCAGGTCCAGTAGTGATCATTGGAAGGACCGGAAGGGTCATAGAGAGCCAGGTGCATGGTTCTCATCGAAGCCTCTCTTGATAAATACAACAGGATGTTCAAATGAGATCGTATCCACAAACAGATGGTCGATCTGGCAAGTGGACACCAGCATTCTTACTGGCAGAATATATGCTCCGCAGCGACATGATGGATTGAACCGATTTAGCGATCATCTTCATCAAATGTCCACACAAAAATCAGTACAAAATTGGGGGTGTCGGTGAAACGTTCCAGCCAATCTTTCAATTGAGTACCAGATCCAAACGCCTTCCATGCGTCGTACTTAATCCTGGGAATCGCTCTCGTACGCCAGCGATGGACGAGTTGCTGAGAAGTCAGGCCCGTCATGCCTCCTTTTTCTCGGGACATCTGCAGGAGCTGAAGAAAAAACGCCTCGAATACCGCGTCATACGATCCGTTCTCCCAGGCACGTTCGAAGGAAACGGACGTGCCGTTTTTGTACGACGGCAGTGCTCTGGCCGCGTCTCGCACCGCCTGTTTTTTTCTTCTTCGGTGAGATCGTTGACTGTGACGGCTGCAGCCTGAGCGTGAGTGACTGCTGCCGTCGTCTGAGGTGTGTCCACACCACACCCTCGAAGAATCGGAACTCCGACAAAGAAAAGAATGAGCAGCACAGCCCACCAAACCGACAGATCCGTCTCGTCTCTGGGCTTTTTCGTTGGTGCCGGATCACTGCAATAAGAGCAGCTTTGACTGTACCGACCGAGCGCGCTGTCCCAAGACTTATATTGGCCGCAATCGGCACACTTCGCTTCTCGCACTTCATGAATCTGCTTGACCAGCCATTTCTTGACGTTGATGAATCCGCCCGAACGAAACCCGAGCTTCATGAACCGGTTCCCCCAGTTCTTCTTCGATGAGAACAGAATAAGCAATGGCCTGAATCCGATCGCTGGGCCAGGCGAGAATTTCTCCATTCTCTCCTTTTCGACAACGTCCCCGTTTGTGTTCATAAGCAATCCAGGCTCCATCCCGCTTACGAACGGCATCAACTTTTCCAAGCAGTCCCCAGTGATCGCTGCTGACGTCGAAAGAGCGAAGTTCCGGTGATTCATCATCCAGTGGAACCCGTTCCACGTGTAACCGACGCCCGGCATAAACATTGGCGTCGGCGACACGGATCTCTTCCACTTCTTCGAGGTAAAATAATCGCTCGCAATAGAGTAATGCGTGTAATGCCATCACGCGAACAGGGGGATCAAATGACGCATTTGCCGACTGAATCATGTTTCACCAGGAGGTTGGATAATAGGAATCACGTCCCTGTCTGGCTGAACATCGCTCCGTCCTTCAACAAGGTTGCCTGTCGCATGGCTTGTTTTTGCCGTTCCGACGTGGTCGACCCAGACCGGAAGGGTGATTTGACCACGCTCGGCCACCAGAAATGTCCGGCATGGACGTTCACGGAGATGACTCGGCATTCGTTCCAGTGAAAGAATATCATTCACCAGATGCGTACTTTCTCCCAGGCTCAGGCCACCAAACCGTTCAATCGATGAGGGATTCGCCAGTGCCGTGCGAACCCGTTCTTCCAGAGATGGTCCTGCAACTGACACAGACTCATCACTGGAGTCCACCCAGATGATGAGTTCGACTTCCGTCAGAAGTTGCTGGTAATCCGGCCGCGTATTTCCAGAACTTCCCAGCGGTGCTTTTTTGACTCTCCAGACCGTTCGCAACACAACACTGGTGGGCGGTTCTCCGATGAGCGACGCCGTCACCCGGCACCCGAGATGTCGACGCCTGTCCGTTTCGCCAACGAATGACAGCAGGAATCCATAACAGGTACTCGGGGGAGGCAATGGCTCGGTTTCGAGGTATTCACGTGCCAATCCCTTACGAAAACAGGCGATCGGCACGCTGACGTAAATTCCCAGCATGTTCTATCCCTTGATTCCGAGTTTACTGTTAATGGCTTTCACGGCGGCCGCGCTGGCTGCCTTGACTCCGGTGATGGCTTTGGTTCCAACCTCTTTGAGATCTCGAGCGAGTTGACACTCCAGATCACTCACTCCCACCAGCAATTCCTTCGGATTGTTCTCCGGCAACGGCTTCTGACAATAACGAGGAAGTGCTTCCAATTCGGTGGGACCGATGATTGGAGAGGGTAACTCTTCATCGATCTCCTCTAAAACCTCTCGAATCGCCTGTTCCCGTCCTTTCGGCAGGCTGGCCGTCATCAGCAAGACCGGCAGTCCTTTCAAGTCTTTGAGAAACCGGAGCAGTTTTCCAAACAGGACATCGTCGTACGCATGAATTTCATCGAAAACTAAGGCGGCCTGAGCCAGAGCCAGCCAGGCAAAACGCCCTCGTTTGTGGTTCTGCAAAACCCCCAGAACCGTATCAACGGTACAGGCCGAAATCGCCGTCGACCATGCCTCCAGTGATTCAATCTGGTCGACTGCGTTGACAGAGTTATTATTGACAGAGTCGTCATTGGCGTCGTCAGTATCTCCGTTCGACAGGATCATCTCGAAATCGATGTCACGCCTGCTATGGAAAAGCTGAGTATTGATATCGCCTAACTGTCCATCCGGATTGTGGAGATAATCCCGGAATCCCTCCGTAGCGGTCCCCGTTGTGGGATAGCAGAAATAAAGGCGGCGTGGAGAAGAACTTCGAGCGGCCCACAAATAGGCCGCGACGGTTTTTCCGGTTCCACAACCCGCCATGACCAACGTGACGCGGGATGGCGACTCCGCAACCTGCATCTGGAACGGCCTGGGATCATGGCCGTTCAATCGTACCTGTGCAATCCGCCTGAAGTCGTCCTGTTGAGGACAGGATTGAAATGCCGTTTGAATCCACTGCGATTCCAGGAAATCACTATCAATGACCTTCGGGATGGCCGATCCGGCGACATCCGCAGCAATCAAACAATTCTTCACGATCGGAACCAGAAAACGATCTGGAGACGACTTCATTTGACTCCACTGTCGTCTGGCCGATTTTTCCCATTCGATCATCTCATCGCTGACGTTACCGAAGTGCCAGCCTGCGGAACATTTCCCCTATCTATAGCGATGACGATCTGAACAAGAGGACCGGTTTCAGACACCCGTGTCGGCAAGGCTGTCATTTGTCGGAATCCACGGAATCGAGGGAGAAGACGGAGATAACGGCGGCGTGGTCGGAGGGCCAGATGTTGGTGTAGTGCCGGTATCGGACGCCCTGGACTTCGCCGCCGGGGAAGACCTCCGAGGAGAGCACTTTGAGCCCGGAGCCTTTGTAATAGATGAAGTCGATGCGGTCATTCTCCGTCCTGGGCATGATGTAGATGGGAGACCATGTGTTGCCGGGGGAGGCGACGGGATCGGGGTGTGCGACGCGGTAGGAATCGAGCATTCCGGCGTCGGTCACAGCTTTGCTCGTGGGCCATACGACGGGGCCGATGTCGTAGTGGAGGTGGGCGGCTGCGGCGGTCCAGTCGAGATGGGAGGGGCAGTTGAAGTCTCCGGTGAAGATGACGGGAGTGTCGTCGGCCTTCGCGAGAGAAGCGGACATGTCGGCGAGGATGGTCCGGATTTCCGGGAGACGTCTGGAATTGGCGTCTTTTTGCAAGAGCTCTTCCACCGTTCTTCCCGGTCCGTCATAGGGGGCGTAGGACTGGTAATGAAGGTGGCAGTTATAAACGATCACGTCGTGCCGAGGATTTCCGGAGAGATGGATGCGAGCTTTGATGTGGACTGCGCCGTGGGAATCTTCACTGACAGGGTAACGGCTGATGATTTGAGTGTCGTTGGGGCCGATGGCGCGGTGCCAGCCAAGTTCGTCTGCAAGGCAGTTGGCGTTGCTGGTGCTGGATTCCTGAAGGCCGATGATGTCGGCACCGGAACGGGCGATGGATTCGATGCCTTTGCGGCGGCCGTTGTGAACCATGCCCATTTGGTGCCAGATGTTGTAGCTCATGACGGAGAGGCGGGGGACGTTTTCCTGACCGGGGAGGAAGACCGGGATGTCGATGGAAACGTCCGAGGAACGTCTGGTGATGGTGCTGGCGGCGCGGATGGTGAAAGTGTTCAGCCCGGCATCGGCAGCGCCGGGAGTGCCGGAGATGTCGCCATTCGCGGCGACAGCAAGCCAAGCAGGGCCGGAGATTTTCTTAAAGGTGTGGGTGCCGTCAGTGTAGGTGCCGTCGTTGTTTTTCTGCGAGAGGTAGGGGTGGAGGCGCGCGGCGTAGGGAG
>DATMFC010000503.1:0-9553 GCA_035556335.1 Planctomicrobium sp.
GGTATGGGAGGAATGGGCGGAGGTATGGGTGGCGGCATGGGTGGTGGTATGGGGATGGGAGGATTCAGTATCCCTGCAACTCCGCTTTCAGCCATTCCATCGTCTGACGCTGCTGTCGTCCCGGTTGATTCCCTCAGCACAGATTCCGTCAAAAAAAAACCGCTCCAGTAATCCTGCAAGTTCAAGCTGAACAAGCTGGCCAGCTTAGTCAAATTCGAACAGGGGGAACTCCGAGGCAACCTGCCCCGCAGCTCCCCCTGAATTCGTTTGCTGCCGCAAAAGAATCCCCTGATCCATCATCGACGACGGCCGGTCGTGGATCCCCCCCAGCGGCACCGGCTTATGAAACCGATGTCAAGATGCCGGATCTCACGACCGGCACTCCGCGTGAAGTCTGGGATCAGTTCTTCTCCCAGCATCGTCCCGCCCCGCAATTGCTCTCCGGTTGGGTCCTCAAACTTCATGCCGAGAAGCAATACCCTCAGGTGATTGCCTGCCTGCAATCGGCCCTGATTCACGGGCAGTCGCAACCCTGGATGTATGAAGTGCTGGCACTGACAATGGAGATCGAAGGGGCTCCGAAAGAAGAGGTCGAACGAGTCATGCTCTCCCTGACCGATTTCGGCGGGGCCGATTATGAAACGATGATTTTCTCTGGAGCGTACCTGACCCGATTCGGCCGGAAATCCACCGCATTAACACTCTATCGACAGGCTTCGGGAATTCTGCCGGAACGTGCGGAGCCGTATGTTCTGGGATTAAAGCTGGCGCGCGATCTGGAGAACACCGAGGGGATCGAATGGGGAGCAACGGGAATCCTCATGCACAGCTGGGATTCCGATTATCTCAAACAGCATCGTGACGCCGAGAACGCTCTGAAAGACCTCGCGCGCCGGTTCCGGCAGAAGCAGGATGAAACACAAGCCCGACGTGTTGAAGAATCTCTCGCCAATGCCAAAAGTCGTGACCTGATCATTCGTCTCGACTGGAACGGCCCGGCCGATCTCGACATGCAGGTGGAAGAACCGTTCGGTGCCATCTGCTCCACGGAATCACCACAGACTCCAACCGGCGGACTGTTTCTTCATGACGGAATTGGTCCGGATTCCAAGAGTTCCTATGAGTTGTATGTCTGCCCGCGCGGGCCAGCCGGACCGTATCGAATCACGATCAAAAATCTAGGGGGAAAGCTGGTCGGAGATCGGGCGACTCTGACAGTGACAATGCTCGAAGGCACCAGCGATCAATCCAGAATCGTCCGGACCCTGACACTCGATGGAGAGGGAGAAGCCGCATTGACGATTGATCTGCCCAAAGGACGCCGCACGGTGCTCCGCGCGGTTTCTTTTCGTACCGAGACCATTGAATCAACTTCACCGTCACCACGTTCGACATCAGGAATTCGTCCTGCGAGACAAGTTGACCGTCAGGCGCTGCAGGTTCGCCGGGAGTTGGAAGAGAGTCGTGCACAACGCCCGATTTCGCCCCGTCGCGCGGGAGCCGTCGGCTTTGCTCCACAAATTGGAATCGTTGGCTCAGGGAGCGCAATGCAGACTCAGGCAATCGTCTCTCGCGATCGTCGCTATGTGAAAATCGGAATCCAGCCCACTTTCAATGATCTGGTCGACGTCTTCACCTTCACCTATCAGAACACCGGTAACGGAACGGCCCGTTAATACTGGGTGAATCACCACGAAAAAGACAAAAAAACAGCTTCCAGATTTCTCTGAAAGCTGCCTGAAACATCATTTCAACTTGAGTGTGCTCTCTACTTTGCGACGGGCTGAGAAATCTCGCCGGCGCGGAATGCTCCAGTCGGCCAGCCAGCTCCGTTCGTGAGATTCGGCTCGGCGAGTTTATGCCAGGCGAATCGCACTGCATTCGGGTCCGTGATTCCTTCCGCAGTCAGAATCACACGATCACCGTCAATCTTTGCAGCAGCCGCTTTCCACTCACCCAATTTTCCGGCGATTTCGAATCCGGTTAATGGTTTCCCGTCACGAGACTTCAGTCCCCCTGCGGTGTTTTCGAACAGTACGGTCAGTTGATTGCCGTTTGTTTCCAGTGACTTGAAGGTCGCCCCGGTGTCGACGACATCTGCTTTTCCGTAGGTTCTCTTCAATGCCATCCCGGCCAGACGTTTGCCGACATCCTGCTTGTTGGGGGGATGAATGTCATTGAGGGTCGCGATGTCGTTGATCACAACCATTCCGGTGTTCGGAATGGTCGCAGCCGCAGCCGCCTGAGCTTCCCAGAAAGTGGGGAGAACATCAGGAGCCGCCTGACCGTACTGGTAAGGAGCAATCTGGACGAAATAGAACGGGAAGTCGCCGATCCCCCAGACTTTTCGCCAGCCTTCAACAAGTGCCTGTTTCTTCGCCCGATAGAGCAGTCCTTCTGTCACATTGGATTCTCCCTGATACCAGATGGCTCCACGAATGGGTAAGCCGACAAATGGGTGAATCATTCCGTTGTACAAGGCGACCGGATCCCCCTGAGTCACCTTGGCCGTCTCGCTTTGATTCCGGACCTTTTCTGACAGAGTCTTCAGTTCCTCGACTCCTTCAAATCCAACTGGAGGAGTCCATGGCTCGATGCGGGTCCCTCCCCAGGAGGAATTGATCAGGCCAATTGGAACATTAAGTTCCTTTTGCAGTTCTCGCCCCATGAAGTAGCCAACGGCGGTGAAGCCCGGGGCATTCTGCGGAGTGCAGACCTGCCAGGTTCCCGTGGCGTCCGACTGTGCGACCGGTGTTGGATTGCGACCGATCTTGATCTGACGAATCAGCGGATGATTGGCCTCAGCGATTTCCTTTTCGGCGTTCGTACTTCGAGCCACCGACCATTCCATATTAGACTGCCCTGAACAGAGCCAGACTTCTCCAATAAGAATGTCGTTCAAGGTCAAAGTGTTTTCACCGGTAACGGTTAATGTCACCGGATCGGCACTTGCTGCACGCTTTGGAAGTTCCACTCGCCATTCACCGTTCTCGTTGGCGGTCGCTTGTGCAGAGTCGTCTCCCAGTTTGACGGTGACTTTCTCCCCCGGCTTCCCCCAGCCCCAGATCGGGATCGGCAGATCACGCTGAAGAACCATGTGGTCCCCCACGAACTTCGGCAGCCGTACTTCCGCTTGAACGGCACTTCCCCATTGCAGACCGGCCAGCAAAGCCAGCCCCCACATAAAACAACACTGCAAACAACACCGCATCGAGAACTCCTCTTGTCCCATTGGTGAAAGCTGATCCTTCTGTCTTATAATCCAATGTCAAACAGACTGCGAGCGAGCGGCGATTCAATTCTTGAGCACCGGAGCGCAGAAACCACGAACTCGTCAGAGTATGATTGAACAGCGATCATTTTGTTGCTTCTTTTCATCGGACTGTTTTTTGAATTGGGGTTCATGTCAAAAACACAACTTGCCCGATCTTGCGGAGTTCTTCTCGTCTACGGTCATCCGGTGCAATCGTTCCTGCTGATGCGCCACTCCGACCGCTGGGACTTCCCCAAAGGACACGTCGATCCCGGCGAAACCGACCTGGAATGCGCTCTGCGTGAAATGGAAGAGGAGACAGGTATCTCCCGCTCTCATGTTCGCGTCGATCCTGATTTTCTGTATGAGCAGCAGTATCAGGTGACCAGCACCCGGTATGGAGGATCGGAGTCTGAGATGGTCACTAAAACACTGGTTCTGTATCTGGCCTATGTCGACGAGGAATATGCTATCAGCGTGACAGAACATGACGACTCCCGCTGGTTTCCCTGGAGTCCGCCCCATTCAATTCAAGCCCGGGCAATCGATCCCCTGTTAATCGCTCTCGAAGACTATCTCATCCGGAAAGAAGAAAATGCCCCGCGAACTCACTGACGAACAACGGACTGAGATCATTGAACTGATCTATACCCGTCAAAAAATTCAGGCGATAAAAGAGTACCGTAACGCCACCGGAAGCAGTCTGGTAGACGCCAAGAACTTCATCGATCAGTTAACGGACGCACTGGAAAAAGAAAACCCGGGAGGATTTCGAACCGTCAACACCGCAGGCTGCGGCGCCAGCGCCATCCTGTTTCTCCTCCTGCCGGCAGCGGCGATCTGGAGACTGTTTTCGTAAGACGATCCTGGCGATTCATAAATACAGAAGAGGAGACTCACGCAAAGGCGCCAAGAGATAGACATAATGTCGTTCTTTATGATCACGCCGAAGCGGATATCCATCTTGGAGAAACCACGAATATCACGAATCGATCGAATAAATAACAATAATAATTCACACCGTGATTCAATGATTAACCATCTATTAAGAACCCCTGACAAAACTGACCCCGATCCGCTCGCGGAAAGGAAATACTCATCGTCTGAGAGGTTTTGTTCGCGGCTCTAAGAAGTTCATTATAAGCTCCCTCCTTATTGTTTCCCCTGAAAAAAGCAGCGAAGAATTCACATACAACATGAAACAAAAATCTTTGCGCCTTAGCGCCTTTGCGTGAGTTCTTCTCCTTTTCACTTCGACCGTCTCTTTCAAACTTTGCGTGAGAATCTCTTTTCAATCGTTCACATAGGAGAACATCAGTGATTACTGGTTTGCCGCTCGGTTTTCTGCGACGTCTGTTTGTTGTTGCGACTCTGTGTGTCGCCGTATCTGGTCAAATCGCTCGTGCGGAAGGACAGACCGCTCCGCAACAGATTCCCGGTTTTCCTGAAGTTCAGGAGCAACTTGCCAGACTGGTTGAACAAAAAGAAATCGCCGGCGCCGTGGCGACCGTAGTCACGCCGAGTCAGGTTCTGCATTTGAGTGCGGTGGGACAAGCCAACATTGAGAAGCAGATTCCGATGCAGACGAACTCGATCTGCTTCATCGCTTCCATGACCAAACCGATCACCGGTCTGGCGGTCTGCAAGCTGGAAGAGGAAGGGAAATTGAAACTGGACGATCCGGTTTCCAAATACATTCCAGAGTTCAAAGAACTGAAGAACAAAGAGGGGGAACCGGTCGAGGTGACCATTCTCCAATTGCTGACCCACACTTCAGGACTGCAGGAAATCGATCGTTCAAAGACTCATCATCTGCTGACGTTGAAAGAACTGATTCCTTATTACGTGGAAAAACCGATTCAGTTTCAGCCAGGCACACAGTGGAAATATTGCCAGTCGAGTATCAACACGGCCGGGCATATCGTGGAAATTGTGTCGGGAGTTCCATTTGACGAGTATCTTGCGAGAGAATTTTTCGAGCCATTGAAAATGGTGGACACCACGTTCTATCTGACTGAAGCCCAACTTCCACGGCTCGTGGAAACGTACCGTCGCAATGACAATGGTGAACTCGAGCGGGAAAAGAACCACTTGCTGCTGATGTTCGGAAAAGAACCAGCCAAACGGGATCGGACTCCGTTTCCCAACATGGGGCTCTATTCCACCGCTCCCGATTATGCCCGACTGGCTCAAATGCTGCTCAATCAAGGAGAACTGGATGGCAAGCGCATTCTGAAACCGGAGACCGTCAAACGGTTCCGCACGATGCACACTCCCGCGGAACTCTCCACCGCCTTCACTCCCGGAAACAGCTGGGGAGTGGCCACCTGTGTTGTCCGCAACCCACAGGGAATTACTGCTCAGTTAAGCCCTGGTACCTTCGGTCATGGAGGAGCTTATGGAACACAGGTCTGGATTGACCCTGAACGAAATATCGCCTGGGTGCTGATGGTGCAACGTTCCAACTTCAAGAACGGGGATGCTTCCGTGGCCCGCGAAGTCTTCCAGGAAGGATTTCTCCCCAAACTGACGGCCCCATCGCCTCGATAATTCACATTCGTAGGGTGGGTCGAGTCAACATGATGATGCAGTGGGTCGTCAGCCGCAGGACAAGTTTTCAATAGGAACGAACCGCCGCAAGCACGACTGACTTGTTGACGACGACCTACCAACACGTTGTGCGACTTTGACCCTACTACTACTTGGCCACGACTAAAAAATGGGTTCTAAAGTGTGCCACTGGTCGGCTTGTCCGCCAGTGCCCAGGCCACATGCGATTTCCCGTTCGGCACTGGCGGCACGCAAAGTCACTCCTGATTGCCCTTTCACAGTTGTGATCGGTCATATAGATCGGCGAAGGCCGATCCCAGAAGTCGAACGAAACTTTCGTCAAAACGAAATGTCACTCGCACGCCGGAATCGGAGGGACGCACTTCCACACGCAGTGCGTCATCCTCCGGACTCAATGCGGATTGAATCAATTCGCGACGCTCCAGTGAGCGTCCCTTTTCTTTGCCGGTCTCTGTCACTTCCAGCCAGGGAAGGGCTCTGAAAATGAGTTGAAACGGCGTGGCGGTCACCGTGTTTCCGGATGTTTTGGGGGCGGTCATGGAGTCGATGGCCGAATCGAAGGTGGCGAGCATGTCGTCTCCTCCCAGTCCGAGCCAGAGTGTGTTGTTTCCCACTCCCCAATAGACATCCGCTTTCTCTCCAAAGATACGACGTTCATTGCGTCCTGGTTTGGATCGAATCCGGCTGAATGTCACCTGTTCATGTTGATGCAGGTTCAGGTCGAATTGAACACTGCTGTTTGCTTCGGTGATTCCACGGGAGAACTCTCTCAGATGGCCTTCGAGTGCCTGTCCTCCAACGACTTTGACGGCCGCGAGCAACACGAATTTTTTGTCCTTGACCGGAATGAACTGAATGACGGAATCAATGTGTCCGTTATTCACAGTTGCCTGCAGGGTCTGCACCAGTCCATCGACAGATGACTGGGCACTTTCATTCAGCTTTCCTTTCATCTCCAGTCTGAACGCTTCGAGAAAGCCGAGCATGGCCGTTTTTTCACGCGAATCAGCGTTCCACGACATGGAGATCTGCAACGGATGCTTTTCACGAAGAAGTGGAGTAAAGGCGGAAGGAGCGCCGGCGATTCCGTGAAGATACTTGGCATACTCGCTGTTTTGTGCCGCATCGATCGACACTTCCAGAACAGCACGTCGGCCATCTTCTGTGGAATCCACACCAATGATGATTTCTTCGCCGTCCCGAATCAGTTGCTCGATCGCCTGTAACGTACTGAGCCCACTCGCACGCCGGGCCTGATACGAGGCATCCGACTCGTGATCACGCTGCTGTAACTGTGCTGCCGATTGCTGGGAGAAAAAGGTCGCGAAGACCTGCTTCATCAACGGCGGAATCCCGCGCAGATTGATCGAACCGGCCAGGTCATATCGAGCCGAGAGTTTACCGACCAGCGTTTCCACTTCCGGGATTTCATAGTCTTCCAGAAAAGTGCTACCAGGATCGCCGCACAGATAAGCGTATCCTTTTCGGAAATGAAGTTGACTGTAGTTCTCTTTTGAGGTTCCCAGGTTGTAAACACCCTCTCCGGCTTCGGCAATATCTCCGCCGACCGCCTTGATCTGTTCTACGACCTGAGCTTCATCGGTGACTCCGAAGTAGACAACCGGAATGGGACGAGGAGGAAGATCCGATCCCAGAAAGAACATGTATCCCAGCGGTCGTGTCCGATCGACCCCCGGAAAGTTGCGGACGTTTTCGTTATCCAGAAATCCATTTACGACATCCATCATGTCGCTTCGTCCGGTGATCCGGAACATCTGGGCGATTTCCTGAAGACTCTTGTCAATGCTGCTGACGTTGACCAGCCCGATCGGCTGTGCGACCGGCTTTCGTTTGGTTTCTCCCGTCCCGAAAGTTCCGGGTTGTGCCTGGGCAGTAGAAGCCACGAACGCCAGAAGAAGAACGGCACAGGTGATTCCGAAACAACGCAAACGGAGCATCTGAATAGTCCCGGTAAAAATTTGCAATGAGATGCCTCGAAGTGGGCGACTGGACTGCTTACGTTCAAAACTCTCGCAGGTTGAAAGAATTTTGAACAAATTGAGGCGCGGCCGCGACAAACCAGCCGCAGTGTTGACGGGAACGTTCGGAGAATTCACCTCTCCCTATTTTCCCGCCACTGCGAGATTGTTCCCAAGTGTTACCCTGCGATCAGACGACGGGTGTCAGCATTTATCAGAGAAATGAATTGATCAACCAATCGGAGCCCGTCTCTGAATCCCCCTTCTCCCCTTCAAGGGAGAAGAATTCGAGTTGAGGGCGAATCCCGGGATCGGCTCTCGGCGTTCCGCAGGCGAAAAGTTGGACCCCCGCGAATGCCTCAATCGTGATTCGCCTGCACCGGGGTAAAGCACCTTGCTTTACTGGACTTCGAGGTCGGCGGAGGGAAGGCAGGCCATGGTGTGCATCAGGCCCTGCGATTCGCAGTGGGCACGATAATTCTCCGGAATGCGAACCTGCGTTGGTTCGTCCCATTCCAGAATGACTTTCAGCTTCGCTCCGGTTCCGGTTGTTTCCAGAACCAGCCCGGTCCAGCCGGCAATCGGCAAGTCTGGAAATTCCGGCATCGTCGCCCCCTCAACAACCTTAACGTGTTGTCCAGGGGTCGGTTTGAGACTTTTTCCCCTCGCCATTCTCAATCCTGCGGCAATCGGCCGCTCCATTCAAACTGTTTCTTGATGTGAGAGCAGTTCGCTCGATGGAGTGCAGACAGATGTACACACAAACATCGTCTGCAGAGACAAGGTAACCTCATGACAAAGTCGGCGTCAAATCCACAGGGAAATTGACGGACAGGAACATTCCGGAATTCAATGGATCAGCTCCCCCGATTTTCAGGTTTCCGAATCGATACGATCACTCGTTGATGGCGATTGAACAGACTGCAACTGGGGGGCTGGTGACTGAATTGCAGCCTGACGTTTCCGGTACGCTTCCACCATTGTGGAATCCACGACACACCGAAATCCATTGTGATAGCTGCTGGAAGCAGCATCCCCGCGACCACGGGCCCGGGTTCGATATCCGGTGCAATTATTCACGTTACACAAAAATGAGCCCCCTCGTTGAACCCGTTGCACGATCCCCGGCATCTGAGGATCAAAGCTGACCTGGGGACCTTTCGGGTTCTTTCTGGCGGAATGTGCGTAATAGTCCGCTGCGTACAAATCAGCACACCATTCCCAGACATTTCCGGCGAGATCGTAAATGCCCAGTGCGTTGGAAGGGAATGATTTCACCGGCGAGGTCGTCAGGAAGCCATCTTCGTTGCGACGATCGGTCGGAAACTCCCCTTGCCAGAAATTGGCCATGTAATGGTTCTCAGGACGAAATTCATTCCCCCAAGGATAGACAATTTCTTTTCCGGCAGCACGTGAGGCATACTCGAACTCGGCTTCGGTCGGCAGTCGTTTTCCGGCCCATTCGCAATAGGCCTGTGCATCTTCCCAGGCGATGTGCACGACAGGATGATCAAGGCGACTGTTGATGTTGGAATCCGGTCCGTCCGGGTGCCGCCAGCTGGCTCCATCAATAATCTTCCAGACTTGAACCTCCCAGTTGGAGCCCCCCACAACCAGTTGTCGTCGATCGAAATCAGGATTAAAGCAAAGCGACCCCGGGGGAATTGCTCCGCTGGGAAAGTTGGAAACATCGGCACCACGAGCGGCGAAATCGTTTTTGGTCAGTTCCCGTTCGGCAAATGTGACATAG
>DATMFC010000504.1:0-15809 GCA_035556335.1 Planctomicrobium sp.
CCTCACGGCAACCGGCAGCAGTCATGAGAACGGGGCGACCAACTTCTACGCGTTGTTTCAGACGCCGGAAGACATGACAGAAAACGTCTCACAGGCGTTTCTGGGACTGTCCCTCAACTGTGCCCGATGTCATAATCATCCCCTCGAAAAATGGACCAACGACCAGTATTACGGGATGGCGAATCTCTTCTCACGGGTTCGGGCGAAAGGCTGGGGAGGAGAGGTACGGAACGGGGACGGACTGCGAACGTTGTTTGTTGTCGAGTCTGGTGAACTGGTTCAACCTCGCACCGGGATGCCGCAACCACCCACTCCATTAGATAGCACTTCACTCCCGTTCGAAGAGACCACAGATCGCAGGATTCATCTGGCTAACTGGTTGACTGCGCCGGAGAATCCGTACTTTGCGAAGTCGATCACCAACCGGGTCTGGGCCAACTTCTTTGGAGCGGGTCTGGTGGAAAGTGTGGACGACATGCGCGTCTCCAATCCCGCCAGTAATGAACCACTTCTTCAGCGGTCGGCCGATTATGTGATTGCCGAGAAGTTCAATCTGAAAAGCCTGATGCGGGAGATACTCCGTTCGCAAGCGTACCAGCGGTCGAGTCTGACGGTCCCGGGGAACGAGAAGGATCTCTGGTTTTATTCCCGTTACTTCCCGCGCCGACTGAATGCCGAGGCACTACATGATGCCGTTGTTCTCGCCACAAAAGTTCCGACGAAGTTTGAACAGATCGCCTTCCCTGGGGCCGATTTTCAGAAAACCGATTTCTATCCCGTCGGTACCCGGGCGATGCAACTGTACGACTCCGCGGTCGACTCCTATTTTCTGAAAACCTTTGGACGGAATCAGCGCGAGATTGTCTGTGAATGCGGCCGGTCCAACGAACCGAGCATGGTACAGGTTCTGCACCTCTCCAACGGAACGACAATTAACGAAAAGCTGTCGGATCCGAAAAGCCTCCCTTCTGAACTCTGGGCACAACTCCAGAACGGAATGGCTCCGGAGACACTGGTCGACGAAAGTTACCTCACCTGTTTATCTCGCTATCCGACGAAGGGGGAACGGGACGAGTTCGTAAAACAACTGGAGCAGGCTCCGCTGGAAGAACAAAAACAAATCGTCGAAGACCTCTTCTGGGCTCTCCTCTCCAGCCGGGAGTTTGTGTTTAATCATTAATGTAATGTAGGGTGCATGGAGCGACTCCCGAGGGAGCGGTGCATTCCGCACGAAGACGTGACTTGAAGGGAAAGCGTCGCTTGTAATCAACGGGGAGTTGCGGAATGCACCGGTTCTGCCGTTCCCTTCGTGCTTCATTCCCTCTATGCCACTTAAGTCGGTCTATGCTATCACCTTGCCTGCAACAGGTTGTTCACGATTATGCTAGAGGATGACAAATATCACCTAGAAATAGGATCACCTATTTTTAACAAAATAGTATCATTATTAAATGAGTGTAGCATTGATTGTAATGCCACATGGTCTGTGGACATCATGTCTGGAGGATTCAAGTTCTCAGATGAGGTGTCGGAGAGGATCAAGTCTTCTTCCGATGAAGTAAGAATGCCTGCAGTCACTTTACTGAGGATACTATGGGCACATAGGATATCTCTTGTTTCACGATCGCCTCGTGTAGATTTGGCGACATGGTGGGACGCCACGAAGAATCTTGCGCCAAGATGGCCGGGGTTTGACATCAGCCGAACTACAATTGCAGCAATAGACTATGCGAAAGAGTGTAATGTAAAAACGAAAATTTTTAATGAAGAAATCGAAAGAATTGAAGACTCACTACAGTGAGGTTGGAGAAGACTGGCGCCATGGGCGTCCAACAACAAGGACCACCGGCATAGCACCCCAGCCACCCAGCCGGGAATTTGTATTTAATCATTAGAAAATGATGAACCACGAATAGGACGAATCTGACGAATTGTTCAAGCAACGCCCAACAGGAAATTATTCGTGAGATTCGTTTGATTCGTGGTTCTCTTGCCGATATCTCCCGAGGAATCTTTTCATGTCAGATAACCATTCTTCTTCAAATGGCGTTCCCAATCCCGCCGGAGAGGGAGTGGCGAACGATTCCGAGTTTCCACAAAACTGGATGACGTTGCGGGGGGAGCATGGGCCGGTTCAGGTGGAACGCCCGGAACATCCTCTTCCTTTGAAACAGACCACGCCTCCACTGAAGGCAGCCGGTCTGCATGCCGTCGTCAACAGTTTCTATTACGCGTGGTCGGAAGCGGGAGTGAAGCGTGGGACTCTCCCGATGTTGCAGGTGAATCAGAAAGAGGGCTTCGACTGCCCCGGTTGTGCGTGGCCGGATCATGATGACAAACGACCGGTGTTTGATTTCTGCGAAAACGGAGCGAAGGCGTTCTCCCACGAATCCGACAAACGCCGTATCACTGCCGAGTTCTTTGAGAAGAATTCCATTGCCCATCTGACACGACAGACCGACTACTGGCTCGAACAACAGGGACGTCTTACGGAACCAATGGTGCTGCGCGCCGGAGCGACGCATTATGAACCGATCTCCTGGGATGATGCGTTCTCACTGATTGCGACGGAACTGAACAGTCTGGAATCGCCGAATGAGGCGGCGTTCTATACCTCTGGAAAAGCAGTCAACGAAGCGGCGTTCGCGTTCCAGCTTTTCGTGCGACAGTTCGGGACGAACAATCTTCCGGATTGCTCGAATATGTGCCATGAGTCGAGCGGTTCGGCGATGAACAATATGTTCGGGTTCGGCAAAGGGACCGTCAAACTGGACGACTTCAAACATGCCGAACTCGTGCTGGTGGTCGGACAGAATCCCGGCACAAATCACCCGCGGCAACTGCTGTCGTTACAGGAATCGAAACGGGCCGGAGCGAAAATCATCTCCGTCAATCCGTTGCCGGAAGCAGGATTGATGTCGTTCATGAATCCGCAGGAACCGCTCGGAATGCTGGGAGTCGGCACGAAGCTGACTGATCTTTTCCTGCAGGTGAAAGTCAACGGGGATGTGGCCCTGTTCAAGGGGATCATGAAACGTCTGGTGGAATGGGACGACGCCGAACCCGGTTCCGCACTGGACTGGGACTACATCAAACAGCACACGACGAACATCGACGCACTACTGGAAGATCTTCGTGCCGCTTCATGGGACGAAATTGTTGCAGGCTCCGGAATTTCACGCGAACAGATCGAAACCACCGCAACGTGGATTCGTGATTCCAAACGGATCATTCTCTGCTGGTGCCTGGGAGTGACGCAACATCACAACGGCGTCCACAATGTGCAGGAGATGATGAACCTGCTGATGCTCCGTGGAGCGATCGGCAAGCAGGGAGCCGGCCCCTGTTGTGTTCGGGGACATTCCAACGTTCAGGGAGACCGGACCATGGGAGTCTGGGAACGTCCCAAACCGGAGTTTCTCGACAAACTGGCAGAAGTCTTTCAGTTCGAACCGCCGCGTCAACATGGCCTCGATTCACAAGAAGCCCTTATTGCCATGCACGAAGGCCGGGTGAAGGTATTCGTCTCACTTGGTGGGAATTTCCTGATGGCGATGTCCGACACTCGATATGCCGCAGAAGCGATGCAACGAACGAATCTCGTCGTGCGGATCGGAACCAAACTGAACCGGAACGATCTCATCACCGGTCGGCAATCGTTGATTCTCCCCTGCCTGGGACGAACGGAACTGGATCAACGCATCGACTCCCACGGAAAGCCCCCTCGCGTTCAGATCACCACCACCGAGAACTCGATGGGAATCGTGCAGGGATCAATCGGTCGTTTTACTCCAGCCTCAACGGAGTTGCTGGGAGAAACGGAAATCATCTGTCGGATGGCGCATGCGGTACTGGGGGAGAAATCGACCGTCGACTGGCTCGCCTGGGCCAGTGACTACGACAATATCCGCAACGGTGTCTCCAAAGTGATCAAGGGGTTTGAACGGTTCAATGAAGGAGCCAGACAACCCGGCGGATTTTATCTTCCCAATCCCACACGCGATCACAACTATCAGACACCAACCGGCAAGGCCCTGTTTACCGTCAATCCGATTCCACCTCAGGAACTGAAACCGGGGCAACTGGCTCTGACGACGGTGCGCAGTCACGATCAGTTCAACACGACGATTTACGATCTTCACGACCGGTATCGCGGCATTCATAACGAACGCCGGATTATCATGATGAACAGGGAAGATATCCGCGATCGGGGACTGACCAACGCGCAACAGGTCGACATTACCAGTCATGTCGGGAATCAGATTCGGGTCGCCCATAGTTTTTTCATTGTGGAATATTCCATTCCTCGCGGCTGTGCGGCGATGTATTATCCCGAAGCGAACGTCCTGATTCCGATTCAGAACGTGGATAGCGTCAGCAACTGCCCGGCGTTCAAGAACACTCCGATTACGGTGACCCCGGCGAAAACGGTGACCTTGGAATCGGCAGACACGGCGTCGGCAACTTCATTGGATGAACCTTTAACGAAAGTCTGAGTCAGGGATGAACCTGTCTGTCATTAGCGTCGTCGTTGTCCTGTTAATCATTTCAAATATCTTCATGACCTTTGCCTGGTACGGGCATTTAAAAGACCTTGCCGCCAAGCCGTGGCTTATCGCGGTCGTTGTCAGTTGGCTGATTGCATTCTTCGAATATCTGGTGCAAGTCCCCGCCAATCGTTACGGCTTTGCAAACAAGATGGAATTAGGGCAACTCAAAATCATTCAGGAAGTGGTCACGCTGGCGGTGTTTGTTCCCTTTTCAGTGTATTACATGCAGCGTCCGGTGAACTTAAACTTCCTCTGGGCCGGACTATGTATGTGTGGAGCCGTTTATTTTATTTTCCGTTCATAGCAGGACCACTCTTAAACGATGGGTTGTAACATTTTCTGTCACACTCTAGCTCCTCATTTTTTTGAAACACAGAGACACGAAGCATCACAGAGAAACATGGATAACCTTGATCTCTGTGCCCCTCCGTGTCTCTGTGTTTAACGATTTCATCCTGTGACACGGCTTGCGCAGTTGTCGCAGTGTCAAGTGCTGGAGTACGCTCACGTCTCATCTGGCTGATCTGACACGTGACATTCTTCTTTGCGATCTTCGCGTCTTTGCGGTAAAAATTTCTTCACCGCAAAGACGCAAAGGGAATTTTAAACTTATGTCACTTATCAGATCTCCGGAGATGATATTCACTTGTGAACATGGCGGAAATCTGATTCCCGCCATGTATCGGCATTGCTTCACTGATGCCGAAGAAGTTCTTCAATCTCACCGCGGATACGATCCCGGGGCATTAGAACTGGCGAGAAAATTCAGGGCCGCTTTAAAAGCTCCACTGTTCTCTGAAACCCGTTCGCGTTTGCTGATTGAATTGAACCGATCCCTGAATCATCCCCGACTCTTCTCGCAATACAGTCGAACTCTTTCCGCTGAAGTACAACAGCAGTTGATTGAGCAGATCTATCAGCCGTATCGACAGCAGGTGACCGACGCCATTTCAGAACAGGCAAAGCAGAAGAGGGTGGTTCACGTCTCGGTGCATTCGTTCACACCGGTTCTTGACGGCAAAGTGAGACGGACCGAGATCGGGTTGCTGTTTGATCCAAAGCGAAGTTTTGAATCCCGCTTCTGCGAACTCTGGAAGAAACGATTACGGCAAGCAGCCCCGGCTCTTGCTGTTCACTTTAATCTGCCGTATCGGGGAACGTCGGACGGATTCACGACGTCACTGCGTCAACTCTTTCCGGACAATCGATATGCCGGGATTGAACTGGAAGTGAACCAGAAGTTTCCGCTGGGAGGCGATGGCCGCTGGAAAGAGATTCAGCAACTGCTGGCGACCACACTCAAGCAGGCTATTGAAGACGAATCGTCGTCCAGATCATGACGGCAACAGTGAAGAAACGGGGAGCGTGAGCGTGAATCGAGTTCCCCGACCCGGTTCGCTTTCACATTGAATCGTGCCGCCATGTGATTCAATGATCTTCCGTACTGTCGGCAGACCGAGGCCACTTCCGGATGACTTGGTGGAATAGAACTCCTGAAAGATCTTCGGGAGAACTGTGGCCGGGATTCCTTTTCCGGTATCGATAAATTCGATGACGACCAGGCCGTCTCGCGCGTACGCCTGGATTTCGATGAGCCCTCCGTCCGGCATGGCTTCCAGAGCATTTCGAAACAGGTTGTCAAAGGCCTGACGCAGCAACCGTCGATCGACCTGAACGAGCGGCAAGTCAGACGCCAGGTGCGGGCGGATGTCGACACGCTGCTGTTCCGCCAGCGGCTTATAATTCTCGACCGATTCACGAATCAGCGGTGCCAGATTGTTTTCTTCCAGCGTGAATTCCCCGGCCCGGGCAAACTGTAAGAAGGCATCCAGAATCTCTTCCAGATGCCCGCACTGACTCTGAATAGTTTTCAGTTTTCGAAGAATACGATGAGAAGAGGGGTGTTCAATCTCCTCCATCTCTTCCAGCAGCAACTCAAGATTAAGGCGAATCGTGGAGAGAGGATTTCGAACCTCGTGAGCCAGCCCGCCTGCCAGAGAAGCAATCTCGTTGTACTGCGCAAGAAGCCGTGCGCGATCGCGATCCAGTTCGATGGGAGACGTGTTCTCACTCATGATACGTATCAATTAAAACAAGCAGGGCCACGATGAAGTGGCCCTGCTTTCTAATGACTTAGTGCCGCGAACAAAACCTCTCAAACGATGAGAATTCCCTTTCCGCGAGCGGATCGGAGTCAATTTTGTCAGGGGTTCTTATCAAAAATCACTCTTCTGAATCGTCGTCCAGATCGTCGTCGTCATCGAGATCGCTGGACTCTTCCTCGGCAGGAGCCTTCTCGGCAAGGAGTGCTTTGCGGGAAAGTTTGACGCGGTTCTGGTCATCAACGGCGATGACCTTCACTTCAATCAGGTCTCCAACCTTGACGATATCGGCCACAGACTTCACGTATCCGTCGGAGAGTTCGCTGATGTGCAGCAAGCCATCTTTGCCTGGGGCGATTTCGACGAATGCTCCGAAATCCTTGATCGAATTGACTTTTCCATTGTAAACCCGACCCACTTTGATTTCTTCGGTGAGTGCTTCGATACGAGCCAGAGCAGTCGCACACGAATCTTTGTTCGGCCCGGCGATCACGACAGTTCCGTCGTCGGTGATGTCGACCTGAGTGCCGGATTCTTCCTGAATCGCGCGAATCATCTTCCCGCTTGGGCCGATGACCAGTCCGATTTTTTCTGGATCGATCTTGATCGAAACAATACGTGGTGCCGATTCCGGGAGTTCCGGACGAGGACGACGAATTGTTGTCAGCATCAGACGGAGCAATTCACGACGGGCAGTACGAGCCTGATCCAGAGTCTTGCGGATGATCTCTTCATTGATCCCGTCATTCTTCAGGTCGAGCTGAATTCCTGTGATCCCCTTTTGAGAACCAGCGACTTTGAAATCCATATCGCCGAAGTGATCTTCATCGCCGATGATGTCGGTGAGAGTTTCGTAGCGATTTCCTTCTTTCACCAGACCGATGGAAATCCCAGCGACAGGTTGTGTGATGGGAACACCAGCGGACATCAGTGCCAAGGTGGCGCTACAGACGGAAGCCATCGAACTGCTTCCATTCGATTCCGTAATGTCGGAAATGACACGTACCGTGTACGGGAAGTCTTCGGCTTTCGGCATGACCCGTTCAACCGATCGCTGGGCCAGAGCCCCGTGTCCAATTTCTCGTCGTCCTGGTCCACGAATCGGTCGAACTTCACCGACGGAGTAGGATGGGAAGTTATAGTGCAGGTAGAACCGTTCGCTGGTTTCTTCGATCAGATTATCGATCTTCTGAGAATCGCGAACACTTCCGAGAACAGCGGTTGCCAGCGACTGGGTTTCACCACGGGTGAACAGCGCGGAACCGTGTACACGAGGAATGACGTCGACCAGACATTCAATCTGACGCAGATCATTGAATGATCGTCCATCCAACCGATGTCCATTCAGGGTCAACTCGCGGCAAACCTGATTGTCGACGGTGTGGAAGGCGTCTTTCAACTGGGCTTTCGAACGACCATCGGCCAGAACGTCCTGACCTTCCGGGAAGTACCTGGCAATCAGTTCGTCACGGACAGCCGACGTTGCGGCGGAACGTTCAGCCTTCTTCACGTTCTGGCGGGCAGCACGAATTTTGGAAGCGGCTTCTTCACGAATAACAGACAGGAATGGGTTGATCGGTGGGGCGGTCCACTGAAACGGTTTGACTCCCGCTTTGGATCGCAGTTCTTCCTGCAGGTCGCACAGCAGGACAACCGCGCGATGACCGAACATCAGGGCGTCGAGCATCTGGTCTTCAGGAATCTGATCCCCAAAGCCTTCGATCATCAGGACCGATTCCCGGCTTCCGGCCACGACGAGATCCAGGGTGCTTTCCTTGAGCTGCTCAATGGTGGGCATCAGCACAAAGTCGCCGTTGATCAGTCCCACCCGAACGGCACCGATGGGGCCTTGGAACGGAACTGGGGCGATGACCAGAGAGGCACTGGAAGCGGTGATGGCCAGAACGTCCGGATCGTTTTCCCCATCGAACGAAAGCACGTTCGCCTGAACCTGAAGTTCGTCAACATATCCCTCCGGGAAGAGGGGACGAATCGGACGGTCAGTCAGGCGGGAAGTCAGAATTTCGCGATTGGACGGACGGGATTCTCGTTTCAAAAAGCCGCCAGGGAATTTTCCGGCAGCAGCGAACCGTTCCCGATAGTCGCATGTCAATGGAAAGAAGTCTTGACCGGGACGAGCCGGTCCGGTTTGAGCGGCGACGAAAACGGAGGTTTCTCCGTATTGAAGGATCACAGCCCCGCTGGCTTGTTTCGCAATCTGACCCGTCGTCAAGGTCAGAGGACGGCCTGCGAATTCACGAGAGACTTGAATTTTCACTTTTTCTTCCTATTCCAGACAATACAACAAACAACTGATATGATTTTTCTGAACTGCCACGCAGTGAGAGACATATCGAAAGAGGATTGCAAACGGCCCAAAACACAAAACGCCCCGCCCGTCTCACGTGGGACGGCAGGGCGATCAATCCAAAACAGACCCGTCACAGGCAGGAAAACGCGAGCAATTCAAACATCGCAGTCTTCCGGCCACAAAACCTGTCTGCGGCCCAGACAAGGAGTGGCGATTACAAGGAAAGACGGACGACAGGAATTCCGCGCGAGACACCTAACCTTCTCGGGAAGGTGATGCCTGCCAGTTACTTACGAATTCCCAAGCGGGTAATCAGGTCAACGTACTGACCGGCATCTTCGCTTTTGACATAATCCAGCAGACGGCGACGACGGCTGACCATCATCAGCAACCCGCGTCGACCGGCATGATCTTTGGAATGACTCCGCAGATGACCTGTCAGGCTGTTAATCCGCTCCGTCAGGACGGCAATTTGCACAGACGGCGAACCAGTGTCTTCCGTGGATCGACGGAAGTCATTGATCAGCTCAGCTTTACGTTCTTTTGTGACCGACATCTTTTTTAAAGACTCCCACACCTCGTCGCCCACATTGGCGAACGAATCTCATTTAACCCTGTTGTTCATGTAGCTTCAAGGCGGAAACTGTACCAGTTTTCCCGTCGGATTCAACGCATCGGTTCCAGAATCGCGGAGGGATTCAGGAACTTTTTGTCAAATTCCCGGACTTTTGGTCAGGTTCAGGCGAATTTTTCCGGTTTGAAATGTGGTGTCTAAGAAGAAGTTCTACTAGAATTCATTGATGTCAATCGGTCCGCCTGGGGTTTGTCTCCTTCGCAAGACGCGACAGTTCCACACCGGACCTCCTTAGAGGCTATCTGAAAAGTTGGACGACGCACAGTTTGTCATATGCAAGTGGTGCAACAAGCACTTGATATCGTCGTGACACCAACATTTCCAGATAGGTTCTAGTATCTGCCACGGTAAATTGCGGACGATACTGAATCGCCGCGGCAGATGTTGATTGCGGTTGTTGCTGCTCGGTTCTGTCCTGCGGTGTTCTATGTCTACAGTGTCTTGCGGGCGCGTGACTTATGAAAAAGAATGACGTCCTGGATACCGGCTTCGAGAAGGTGAAAAGGGAACTCCCGGCCTGGGGGTTAAGCCTCTTGATGAACCTGTCGATTCTGGCCATGTTCCACTTTGTGGTCATGGAAACCACCAGAACCGGTGACGCCGTCAGCACGATTGTCGGCGATCTGCAGGATCTGACTCGGGAAGACCAGTTCGACTTTTCCGACCGTATCAGCGAAGACTCCGTCGGGACCCCCGGCGCTATCAGTTCTCTTCCCCCAAGTGTGAGCGCGGCGACATCCGTCGGCAGCACCGATATGTCAACGCAGGAAAAAGTTGAGGAGATGCTGAACCCTCAACTTGTGAATTTTTCCGAAGGAATGCTTCCGCAAGTGGAAGGGCCCATTACTTCGGTTGTGCCTACGAATGGGGGGACAGACAACGCTGAGGGGGGGGCCAGCGGAGTCGAAGGGGCCATGGATCGGGTGGCGTTCGAGCTTCGACAGTCGCTCAGAACCAGAAAAACGCTCGTTATCTGGATGATGGATGCCTCCGGATCACTTGATAAACGCCGTGAGGCTATTGCTGATCGGTTCGACAATATCTACAAGCAATTGGGCTCCGACGGTTCAACAGACGGGTTGCATTCCGTCGTGGTCAGCTACGGGAAGGGTGCGGAACTTCTCACGCCAGAACCGATTCAGGATATCGCCAAGCTGAGCGAGATTGTTCGCACCAAAATCAAACTCGACGAATCCGGGGAAGAACGTGTCTTTGCGGCACTGAAGATGTCTCTGGAGAAATTCCGGAACTGGCAACGTGCCTCCGGTCCATGGAATCGCATGATCTTCATCGTCACTGACGAACGGGGAGACGATGCGGCTCAGTACCTCGAAGATGTGATTCAACTGGCCAAACGCTCGCAAACCAAAATCTACACCATCGGCAATGCGGCTGTTTTTGGACAGCAAAAGGGATACGTTCGCTGGACTGCCCCAGATGGAGTCGAACTGGATCTTCCTGTCGATCAGGGGCCAGAGTCAGCGTTTCCGGATGGATTACAGTTGCCATTTGTCGGGCGTGGAAATGACGCAAAACTGAATCAGATGTCTTCCAGTTATGGTCCGTATGCCCTGACGCGAGCCTGTGCAGAAACCGGTGGCTTGTACCTGATCACAGAAGAGAGCCGCGGCTATTCCTTCGATCGAGCCGTCATGCGACGGTATGCCCCGGACTATCGCCCTGTTCGAATTCAGGAACAGGAGATCGCCAAAAATGCGGCGAAAGCAGCATTGGTGACAACGGCCGGAATGACATATCAGGACCGACTGCCGGCACCAATGCTGGAATTCCGTGCTTATAACGACAACATCCTGCGGACCGATCTGACGGAAGCACAAAAGAAGCCTGCCGAAGCCGTCTTCTCTCTTCGACGGCTTTACGACTCCCTGAGAGTCGGAGAATCAGCCCGTGATTCTCTTAAGGAAGATCGCTGGAAAGCGGCCTTTGATCTGGCCATGGGGCGAATCCTGGCCATGCAGGTGCGGTATTTCGGTTACAATCAGATGCTGGCAAATATGAAGGTCACGCCGAAATCGTTTGAAAAAGAGACCGACAACATGTGGCGCCTGGTCCCGTCGGACAAAATCGAGAGCGGACCGGAAATGCGGAAAGCAGCCGAACAGTCAAAGGTCTATCTGACTCGCGTGATTGATGATCATCCCGGCACGCCGTGGGCTCTCCTGGCGGAACGAGAACTGGGGACTCCACTGGGGTGGACATGGGAAGCCTTCAGTCGACCGATTCCCGGATCAAATCAGCTTCGAGGTAATGATCAGGAAGTCGCCCGACTCCTGCTGGCAGACGAAGAGCGCCGTCAGGAAGAAGCCAAAAAACGCCCAATGGCACCTCGTCGGGATATTCCCAAGTTGTAAGGACGCAAACTTGGGCGGGAGCAAAGCTCGACCGGAATTCCTGAACGTTGAGTGCCGATTCAGAATCCGGAGAGCAAGTCATCCTGCCGAATCGCAGCCCGACACATTTTCATGAAGAAATCGAGTGCTGTGCGGCGGTTCATCCTTGATGATGGACACGTCGGCATAAATAATAAATCAACAATTGCAAGAATGTTGTTCCAGCGTTTTCTTTGTCAGGATTTCGTCGGGCCGTTTGCAGTTGATGCTGGCCTTATTTTTATTGTCAGGTTCAACGGGATAAGTTGCAATGTGGGACAAATTGCGTGGCGGAAATACGTCGGCGCTTGTGATTTCCGCAGTGGTTCACGGGGCTGCGCTCCTGGCGTTTTCTTTCTATAAAATCACCACACATATCATCTCCCAGGATAATGTGGTGGTGGAAACGGTTCTGGCAGACGATCGGACTCAGCAGGAGTTCGATCAGGATCTGAGTCTGGACACCCGGGTTTCTGAAAACCTGTCGATGGAATCCGGAGGAATGGTCAGCACCGGAATTGCCGGGATCGCGGGGACAGCAACCGTCGCCACAGCAAAGATCGCAGAGTCGGAAGTCATCAAAGGGGTCTCCGACATCAAAGTCGTCACGATTGGGGACATCACGATTCCCGGTGTCGGCGAAATGGGACTCGACCTCGGCGAAGGTCAGGTGAAAGGGGAAACCGGTGCCCGGGTGGCCGGATACGGCGCAGCAATGAGCCGCATCACTCAAGAGCTGACCCGAATGATGCGAAAAGAACCCGTAATTGTCGTCTGGCTGTTTGATGCATCCAACAGCCTTCGAGATGATCGCGTTGAAATCCGAAACAACGTCAACAAGATCTACGAAGAACTGAAAATCGCCCAAAGCGAAGCCAAATCACGGAATGTCAAATATTCTCCGCTGGAGACCATGGTCTGCAGCTTTGGTGCTGACGTGAAGGAACTGATGCCCAGTCCTTCTGGTGATCTTGAAGCAATCCGCAAAGCCATCGATTCGGTCGCCGACGATGATTCCGGCAAAGAAAATACATTTGGGGCCATTCAGAAAGCCATCGACAAGTACGGACCCATTTCCAACCGGACCAACCGGAAACTGGTTGTCGTGGTTGTGACCGACGAATCTGGTGATGATGACGCCATGGTTGAAGATGCCGTCGTTCGGGCAAACCGTTACAAAGCTCCTGTCTATTTCATGGGACGTGAAGCCATCTTTGGATACCCGTATGCTCATGTTCGCTGGGTTGATCCGGAAGATGGACTGACTCATTGGATTCGGGTCGATCGTGGTCCTGAAACCGCGTTTCCTGAATGTCTTCAATATGACGGTCTTCACGGACGCTGGGATGCGGCGTCCAGCGGATTTGGTCCTTATGGACAGGTCCGGCTGGCGAAAGAGTCGGGTGGGATCTTCTTCATGCTCGCGACAGAGGAGAAGGATCTCATTGGTCGAGATGCACGCGGTCCTCGAAAGTTTGATGATCTGGCGATGAAGGAATACGAGCCGATCCTGACCACGCGCCGGGAGTATGAACAGGGACGCAACAAGAGTGAGTTTCGTTCAACGATCTGGCAGGTGATCGTCGCACTCAATCCGCATCTGGATGGTGAGTTGAACCTGAAACGCCACCACTGGCCTGCGAAACAGGCTGACTTCATGAAAGAGAAAGATCAGAACTTCAGTCGTTGCCTGAGGTCATTGGTCAAGTTGAATGAGGGGGTCAAGCGACTGGAAAAGATCAGTAAATTACGTGAGAAGGAATCGGAACCACGCTGGCGAGCCGCCTATGACCTCGCGCTGGCTCAATTAATGTCCTACCGTGTCCGGCAGTTCCAGTATCTCCTGCTGCTTGATCAGTATGGAAAGAACTATCCGCCGTTCAAAAAACCTGAGTCTAACGAGTGGAACGTCGGCAATACAAAAACGTTACTGGAACCGACTCCTGAGCAGGTGCGTGCGACCAAAGTGGACATGAAAGAATTGGAAGAGCAAAAGGCTCTGGCCACCAAACTCTATAATGACGTGATCAAGAATCACCCCGGCACCCCCTGGGCACGTCGTGCTCAACAGGAGAAAGACTGGGGATTCGGGTTCGTCCTTTCAGAAGGCTTCCGCGATCCGAAATACAATGCTCCTCGTAAGAAGCCGATTCCGAAGTTCTAATCGGTTGCATCAGAATCTTCTGTGATGATCTGTTCACAAAAAGAGTCCCGTTCCGTTTTTGGCGCGGGACTCTTTTGCATTTGTTCGTTCAGAACAACCCTCGAAACTTGTCTTTGATTGCGACAATCCCTTCCTGAAAGGTGCGAATATCGGAGGTCATGGAGAACAGGCGACATCCATATTCCTGAAACAGAGGCACCTGTTCCGGAACGAACGAAACCGCTCCAAATGTTTTGCCGTGTTTCTCACAGGCCTGAGAAATTTTCGCGATCGCCTGCAGTAACGAAGGATGCATCATCTGTCCGGTCACGCCATAAGCCTGACTTAAATCCGCCGGTCCGATGAAGAGATGATCGACGCCTTCGATCGCTGCAATCTCTTCACAGCATTCCACGGCAGCGACCGTTTCAATCTGAATCGCGACAAAGGTCCTCTTGTTCGACTCTCTGCAAAACTCTTCA
The DNA here is from genome assembly GCA_035556335.1 of Planctomicrobium sp. Lineage (GTDB taxonomy): Bacteria > Planctomycetota > Planctomycetia > Planctomycetales > Planctomycetaceae > Planctomicrobium. Next base: position 14,613 of record DATMFC010000504.1, read on the forward strand.
ATGGGGGTGAGGCTGAACTTCCCGTCATATCCCCAGTTGTTCAGTCCACGTTGTCCCCGAGGAGCGAACTTGGCCCATTGAATGAATTGCTCTGCCTGTTCTGGAGAGGAAATCTGAGCGGCCATCACCCCTCCCGCACCAGACTCCAGGCAGCGCGTCACCAGCGCATAATCGGTGGGGGCAAGTCGAACGAACGAATCGAGTCCGCACGCCCGACCGGCGCGTGTCGCTGCTTCGATCTGATCGATGGTAAAGCCGGAATGTTCATGATCGATCCAGAATCCGGCGAATCCTCCCTGAAGGGCATACATCTCGATCTGATTGGGGTGGAAAGAACGGCTCACCGTGAACACGTTGACCCGTTCACCACTGGCCAGGCGTTCTTTAATGGAAACCGTCGGAGAGAAATGGTTCATTCATTACGCCTTCTGAAGGACTGTTTATTGTGATTGATCAAGATGGCTTATGAAAACAATGCGGTCATTGGACGACCATTGTCGGTGATCGGAACTGGCCGGTCACCATCGTAAAGATATTTGGCGAAGTCAATTCCGAGTGAGGCATGAATTGTGGCAAAGAAATCGGGAACGCTGACCGGATTAGTGACGATCTTTTTCGCAAGTTCATCCGTTTCTCCATACGCCCCACAGTGGTTTAATCCTCCACCCGCCAGAACACAGGTCATGGCGGTTCCCTGATGCCCTCTTCCTCCACCGGCATCAAACTCGGGAGGCCGTCCGAATTCCGTTGTAATCACAATCAGTGTTTTATCAAGAATCTTCTTCTTCTGAAGATCAAGAATCAACGTGCTCACGGCGGTGTCCAAATCCTGAATCAACGCATGCTGCTGGAGAATGCCTTCATTATGAACGTCCCAACCGGTGCCGTTCAGAAAGTTCAGGTTATGGGAAACTTCGACAAATCGGACTCCCCGTTCCACCAGTCGTCGGGCAAGAAGACACCGCTGACCGAACTCACTGCCATACTGATTGCGCAGGTCTGCTGGTTCTTCATCAAGATGAAAACTACGGTTAAACGACGGCCCGCTTAGTTGAAGACTTAAGTCGATCGCCTCTTCGTAATCCTGTAACAGGTCCTGATGCTGTTGCCCCTGATGCTGTCTCAATGTTGCAAGAATCGATTCCCGACGTGAATGTCGTTGCGGCGGAATAGATGTTGGACGGGACAACCCGGCCG
>DATMFC010000505.1:0-9307 GCA_035556335.1 Planctomicrobium sp.
TCCGGAGGAATCGACCTGTCGAGTGGTTCTGTCATTGCGTTCAGCGGAATGACATTCTGTTCCACCTGCCTGTTACTCGCTCCCCGGATTGACGGGATTCCACAGACCGATTCACTTCCCATCTGGATTTTGATTGCCGCCTTTTTCGTGACGATGCTGGCCGCGTTCCTGGTGGGGAGTTTTCATGCCTGGCTTATCACGGCGGTGGATCTTCCTCCTTTCGTGGCGACGCTGGCGTCACTGGTCGGATTGCGGAGTCTCGCCAAGTTGCTGATTCAGGATGTCACCCAGATTGCGTACGGATCGAAAACCGGAAAATCAACGATCGGAATCTTCGACCCGACGTTTCTCAGTCTGGGAAACATCTGGTGGATTCCCGTCGTGGTGTTTCTGATGCTGTCGTTGGGATTGTGGCTGTTGATGAGTAAAACGGTTGTCGGTCGCCATCTGTATGCAATGGGGGGGAACGAACAGGCCGCCAGACTGAGCGGCATTCGTACCGAACGTTTGAAATGGCTCGCATACTCCATCGGAGCGATGACCGCCGCCATCGCAGGGATTCTGTACACCAGCTACGTTGGCACGAGCGAACCCTCACGTGACGGGGCAGGGTATGAACTTAACGCCATTGCTGCGGCCGTGGTCGGAGGATGCAGCCTGACTGGAGGAGTCGGCACGATTGCAGGAATGATCCTCGGGTCTCTCTTCCTGAAAGTGGTGATCGATTCGGTCGCGAAATCATTTCAATCCCGTCCCGATCTTGTCGAAGGTCTGGTGGTGGGGATGCTGGTCGTTCTGGCGGTGGCGTTCAACGAACTGCGAGGAAGTCGCGGATTACGAAAGCAGTTCTTCCCCGGTTCTCTGGGATTGTTGAACATATTGATTCTGACACTGCTCGCCGGATTGATCACGTTCGCCACATCCTCCCCGGAGATGAAACTTCAAAACGGATTGATCGCCGCCGGAGCAGCGGTCTTGTTGATCGGTCTTCGGGCCTTTGTGGAACGCCGTTCCAATCGCCCAACGGCATCGTGAGCCAACAAAAACATGCAGAAAGAAGACTCACGCAAAGGCGCTAAGGCGCAAAGAGTTCAGATAGAATTATTCTCTGTTCTTTGCGCCTTTGCGTGCTGATACTTTTTGAATCAGATATCGCGAATGCATTCATGGGTTATCGTCATCTTCGGGAATGTGTGCAGGATCTGGAGCGTCACGGACATCTGGTTCGCATTGGCGTGGAGATTGATCCTCATCTGGAAGCGGCGGAAATTCAGCGACGTGTCTACTCTGCTGGCGGTCCGGCGTTGTATTTTGAACGGGTCAAAGGGACGCCGTTTCCCATGGTCTCGAACCTGTTCGGGACGCTCGAACGAACCCGGTTTCTGTTTCGTGACACGTTAGACCTTGTTCGTCGACTGGTCGAATTGAAGATCGATCCGGGCGAGGCCATGAAGCGTCCGTTCCGCTACGCTCGAGCCTTTCCAACTGCATGGGCGATGCAGCCGAAGTCGGTCTCTCGCGGGCCGATCCTTGGGAATCAAACAACCATTGATCAGCTTCCCGCTCTGAAATCCTGGCCGAAGGATGGGGGACCGTTCATCACTCTCCCGGCGGTTTATACAGAGCACCCCGATCATCCCGGTTGGCAGAAATCCAATCTCGGAATGTATCGGGTGCAGATGTCGGGGAATCAGTACGCTCTCAATCGGCAGGTGGGGCTGCATTATCAGATTCATCGCGGAATTGGCGTTCATCATGCGGCCGCAATTCGTCGAGGGGAGCGTCTCCCGGTCAACATCTTCGTCGGCGGACCACCGGCATTGATTCTCTCTGCAGTGATGCCGTTGCCGGAAGGACTTTCTGAATTGACGTTCGCCGGAGCCTTGGGAGGTCGCCGTGTCGAACTGGTGCGACAAGCGAATGGACTTCCCTTGATTGCACAGGCCGATTTCTGCATTTCCGGAACGATTGATCCGCATCAACAGTTACCGGAAGGACCGTTTGGAGATCATCTCGGCTATTACTCCCTGCAACATGATTTTCCGGTTTTGAACGTGGAAAAAGTGTGGCACCGCAAGGGAGCAATCTGGCCCTTTACCGTGGTCGGTCGGCCTCCTCAGGAAGATACTTCGTTCGGAGCGATTATCCACGAAATCACCGGCCCGGCGATTCCTTCGGTTCTCCCCGGTGTCAAAGAAGTTCACGCTGTTGATGCGGCGGGAGTTCACCCGTTGCTGCTGGCGATTGGGAGTGAACGATATGTTCCTTACGCGACCGAACGCCGCCCACAGGAAATCCTCACGCAAGCCAACGCGATTCTCGGTCAGGGACAACTCTCTCTCGCCAAGTATCTGATCATTGCCGCAGGAGAGGATGACCCGACGCTGGACCTGCATGACATCCGACGATTCTTCATACATGTTTTGCAGCGGGTCGACTGGCGGAATGATCTCCATTTTCAGACCAGAACCACCATCGACACGCTCGACTACTCCGGTCATGGTTTGAACGCAGGATCGAAACTGGTCATCGCTGTGGCGGGAAGCGTCAGGCGATCTCTACCGGAATCGGTTCCATCCAACCTGACACTGCTGGAGGGGTTCCGTTCGCCTCACGTGGCACTGCCGGGAGTGCTGGTGATTCAGGCTCCGGAATTCCGTCAGCAGGAAGACAATAGTGCCAGTCGATTTGCAAACTCCTTTGCCAGTGACCATCCCATCAATCAGTTCCCGTTGATTGTCCTCGTCGACGATGCTGGATTTACCGCACGTCACCTCAATAACTTCCTGTGGACCGTCTTCACCCGCAGTAATCCCGCGGCGGATATTCAGGGGATTGGTTCATTCATTGAGGAAAAACATTGGGGATGCCATGGCTCATTGGTGATCGATGCCCGCATCAAGCCGCATCACGCACCACCGTTGATTGAAGATCCGGAAGTGACCCGCCGCGTCGATACCCTCGCCGCCCCCGGTGGCCCGCTTCACGGCATTCTGTAGAACTGAATCTCAACCAACTTGCCATGGGATTCAAGTTCCAATGGGAGCGTCGACCTGAATAACCTCGCCCTGCTATGATTGGTCAGCTCTGAATTCGGCTTGCGCACTTTTCCAAAACGCAGCCAGAAGTAAGAATTCTTTACCGCAAAGACGCGAAGAACGCAAAGTAAATAAGTTCCTTTCTTTGCGTTCTTCGCGTCTTTGCGGTAAATCCTCTTCTTTGCTCAAAAGAGGCTAGGGATTGAGATCGAGCAAATGACTCTCGAGAGATTTTCATGACACCGGAATTACAATTCAAACAGGATCGGCTGCTGGAACTGCTTCGCGGTTCCGGTCGGGTGGCCGTGGCGTTTTCCGGCGGAGTCGACAGTGCACTGGTCGCCAAAGCGGCCGCATTGGCGTGCGGGGAGAATGCGATCGCGGTCACCGGGGTGAGTCCTTCTCTCGCTTCCGGGGAACTGGAACAGGCACGCACGATCGCCGGGCAGATCGGTATTCGTCATGAAGTCATCACGACGGACGAGTTCACCGTTTCCGGATATCAGGCCAATGCCGGAGATCGCTGTTACTACTGCAAGACAGAACTTTACACAGAACTGGGGACCGTTCGGGATCGCTTTCAGGTGGACACCGTTTGCAATGGGGCGAATCTGGATGATCAGGGGGACCATCGTCCCGGAATGCGAGCGGCGAATGAACATCAGGTGCGCAGTCCATTGATCGAGGCGGAATTCACCAAGCAGGATGTCCGTGATCTGGCATTGGAATGGAAACTTCCCGTTTGGGATAAACCGGCCAGCCCCTGTCTTTCGAGTCGTCTGGCTTATGGCGTTTCCGTGACCCCGGAACGGGTCCGTCGGGTGGATGCGGCTGAAGTCTTTCTGCGTGAAACGTTGGGAGTGCGAGAATTGCGGGTGAGATTGGAACAGAACGAACTCGCTCGAGTCGAAGTTCCGATTGAAGCGTTGCCCAAGCTGGTGGATGCCGACCTTCGCGAAAAGATCACAACCAAGCTGAAAGAATTGGGCTTCCGCTATGTGACGCTGGATCTGGAAGGCTTCCGCTCCGGTAGCCTGAATGCGTCATTGCCGATGGTGTCACTTCAAATCCAGCGTCCTGCGACCTCGTCGGTGTCGACATGAAGGGGGGCAACGGAATCAGTGAAGAAGATTTGTCATTCTTTCTACTCAGAGCATTACTCGGAGTCTTCTTTCTGCTGCTGGTCGGTGTGACCTATCCACTCTGGTTCGTGACTCCGTTAGCGGCAACGTCTCCACAAATCCCATGGTTCCCGTTTCTGACGGGTCTGCCCGGATTGCGTGATCCGTTTATGACGGGGATCACGGCGTATGGTGCCTTGTTGTTCATCAAGGGGGCCGGCGGACATGAATCCAGACTCGAAGAACGAGTCAGCATCGGTTGCTTCACGATTGGGCTTTCCCTGCTGGTGTTGCTGGACCAGCATCGACTGCAACCCTGGGTGACTCAATTTCTGATTTTCGGTTTCTTTCTGATGGTCGCCAGAGGATCGGAATTCCTCCGGGGATGGCGCTGGATCGTGGCGAGCATTTACATCTGGTCGGCGATCTCCAAGTGTGACGCCACCTTTCTCACCCACCAGGGACAACTCTTCCTCAATGGGCTACTTGATCCATTGGGTGTGAACCGGGTGTTCTGGACTCCGGAGTTCAATCAGCGTCTCGCCATGCTCTTTCCTGCGGGAGAGCTACTGACCGGAGTCCTGTTACTTATTCCGCAAACCCGTCGCTGGGGATTATGGGTTTCGATTGCGTTGCACGCGGTGTTGATCTGGATTCTGGCGTTTGGTCTGAAACATGAATGGGCCGTGCTGGTCTGGAACCTGTTCTTCATTCTGCAGAACCTGATCATCTACAAAACAACTCCCATTCCAGAAACAGAGCTTGCACCCAAAGTTACCGTATTCGCGATGGTCGCCGTTTTCTATCCGGCATTGGAGTTGTTCGGGTACTGCGATCATTGGCCAGCCTGGGGGGTGTATTGTGCCCGACCGGCGCAGGTACGGTTTTACATTGAGGAATCGGCGAAGGAATCGGTGCCGGAGCATCTGAAGAAGTTTCTGGGATCGCCGGCTCCACTGGATGAACGATACCCGTTGAGTCTCGACGCATGGAGTTTTGCCACTCGTTATTGCCCGATCTATCCACAGGAGCGGTATCGACTCGCTCTGGGATTAGCGATGCTCAAGGGATCTGTTCCCGATGAGGCGGTGACCGTGGAGATTCGTTCGACACCGAATCGCTGGACCGGTGAACGGCAATCGACGCAACTCGAGGGCATCACTGCTCTGGAAAAAGCCTGCAACCAGTTCCTGCTCAACACCGAGCGGCGATAAGCTTCAGAAGCCCTTGCGACTGTCGAGCATGAATGTCACAGGGCCGTCGTTGATCAGGGCGACATCCATTTGAGCCTGAAAGATGCCTGTCTCAACGGAAATTCCCTGACCACGAACCTCGGCAATAAAACTTTCGTAGAGGGGTTTGGCCAACTCTGGGCGTGCCGCTTCAATGAAGCTGGGACGACGCCCTTTCCGGCAGTCTCCATACAGCGTGAACTGACTGACGATCAGCATTGAACCGCCGGACTCGCCAATCGAACGGTTCATTTTCCCTTCGTCATCTTCGAAGACACGCAGGCCACACAGCTTCCCGGCCAGGTAAACAACATCGTCCTGTGTGTCATCGGTCGCAATTCCCAGCAGGACAAGAAATCCCTGTTGAATCTCACCGACAACGATACCATCGACCGTCACGCTCGCCGATCGAACACGTTGAACCACAGCACGCATGAGATTTCTTGAGAACCGTGAAAGGAAATAGATGGAGAGCAAAATCCGAAATTCAAAACCAGAAATTCAAAACAAATTCGAAGCACAAAATTCAAAACAGGACGGTTCCAATCTGTGATCAAGTCTCCGCAGGGTTTTGAATTTCTTATTTTGGATTTGTTTCGAATTTTCCGCTTTGAATTTCGAATTTCTCGCCGGGCCACCCCGAAACGTTGAACCACAGCCCGTTCCTGATCAGGCTGCTTTTGAGGTGGAAATTGCGCCTCCGAGATAGTGTTGCAACAGGGCATTGGGGCCGCACCGACCGGCATCGGTTCCGTCCCAGGCATGTTGTTGCACACTTTCCAGAATCGCTTCGGCCACCTGAAGGGCGGCGAGTCCCTGTTGCCCGCTGACCAGCGGTGTCTGCCCGGTCCGGAGGCAGGACAGGAAGGATCGAAGTTCGGCAGTGAGTGCGTCGGCATCAGAACAGTTGAACTGTTCCTGTTGAATGAATCGAGTGAAGATCTCCGGTTTCAGTGTCGCGGCATCCGCTTTGCGTTGCTGAACCAGTTCAAAAGGGAGTTCTCCGTTTCGCATGGCGTCGCCGGGGGAGAACGAAGTGACAGATCGAGCGTTGAGATCGGCCACGACACAACCCGTTTCCGACCAGCATTGCAGGCTTCTGGTGAATCCGGGGGCGACCCGATTGGCCGTGATGTCGGCGATACATCCACCAGGGAACTTCAGTCGGGCTTGAACGGTATCTTCCTGACCACCAACAAGAGAAACACCAAACGCCTCGACTTGAGACGGCATTTCTCCAACAAGTGCCAGTGTCAGTTCGATGTCATGAATCATGAGGTCATGCACGGCCCCGATGTCCATCGAACGGAAGGCGTACGGACTCACCCGTTCGCAACGCAGGTACTTTGGATTTCGAATCCGGTCGGCAGCCGCCTGAAATGCGGGATTGAATCGTTCAATATGACCGACCTGCAGCGGAATGTTCTTCTCCTTTGCCATCTGAACCAGTTCCGCACCGTCGGCGACGTTTGCGGTGAGCGGCTTTTCGACCAGAACGGGAATTCCGCGGGAAAGGAATTCGCCAGCAATTTCGCGGTGCAGGAAGGTCGGAACGACGATCGAGACGGCGTCGACTTTCGAGAAGAGAGACCGGTAATCGCCGGTCCAGTCGCAACCACAGCTTTCAGCGACCGAGAGACCTTGTTGTTCATTGGCATCGGAGACGGCAACCAGTTCCGCTTCCGGCATCTGCGAGAGAATTCGGGCGTGATGGCGACCTAATGCCCCCACTCCCACAACAGCCACACGAATCCGGTCTGATCCAGTTGTTTCACTTCCAGTTGTCACGTTGCAATCCTTTGCATATTCAGAGCAATTTGCCCGACCGTGTGGGGCGGGGGAGGAGATGTGAGGGGCTTATTTACTGACCCCTGAATCCTGACCTCTGACCCCTTCTTTTAATTTCACGCTGCTTTTTTCTGTTCGATCAATGGACTGGTTCGGGCCGCTTCCCGGGCTCGTCCCATTTTCCCTTTATGTTGTGCTTCAATCGCGGCGAACAAGGTGATCAGTTCGATGGAAAGTTGTCCGTGTAATCCCTGTTCGAAGTGATCGCGAACACTTTGAAGAGAACGATGCTCGCGAAAGAGCAGCTTTTGTGCAATGCGAATCTGCGAAATGATTTCTTCACTGATTCCGGCGCGGCGCATGCCAATGATGTTCACCGTACGGATCTGGGGATCATCACTTCCGGCGGTCAGCATAAACGGAGGAACATCGGTCGGCACCCGACATCCACCGCTGACGAAGGCCAGTCGTCCCACTGTCGCGAAGTGATGGACCACCGAATTTCCAGAAATAATCGCCTGATCCTGAACATGCACATGTCCTCCCAGCAACACGCCGTTCACCAGCATCGTGTTGTTGTAGAGCCGGCAATTATGGGCAACGTGCGCATTGGCCATCAGCAGGTTTCGATTGCCGATGCGGGTGCAGTGATCCTCTTTCTCCGCTCCCCGATTGACGGTGACTCCTTCCCGGAATTGATTCCCATCACCGATGTCCACCGTGGTTGGAGCGCCGGCTCGATAACTGTAATCTTGTGGTTCCGCTCCGATGACGCTGTTCGGCCAGAACTGGTTGTCGCAACCGATCGTCGTGCAACCGACCAGTGTGACATGACTGCGAAGAAGACAACGGTCTCCCAGAACGACATCCGGGCCGATGTAACAAAATGGACCAATTTGGACATCTTCACCAAGTTGAGCATCTCGGTGAATATAGGCAAGGTTGGAGATTTCGGTGGGCATGGGATTGAAGAATCCTTAAGTCAACAGGTCGCGGTGGCGACGGTCAAGGATCGGACCGTGCGGCGAGGAACGATTCCATTTCATTGAGAAGGAAGTGAAGAAACGGCTGAAATCGATTGAATCTTGAGATGACTTATTGTCTCTTCAGCACAGATCTGCTGGCTTCGGAGATGACGAATAATGGAATGATTGAGTCGGTGTCCGGAACGGCTGGCGGAAAAACGACCTTGCAGGTCGCAACCGATCAATGCAAAGTCTCCGACGCAGTCCAGAATTTTGTGTCGAACGCATTCATTGGGTTTGCGAAGCGTGTTTTCAATCAGTCCTGTTTCCCCGAAGACCAGGGCATTCTGAGAAGTGGCACGTTTTGCGAGTCCGCGCTGCCGTAAGGCGTCTGCTTCATGCTGGAGGACAAAAGTCCGGCACTGGGCCAGTTCGGAAAGGAATGTTTCCGGGGTCACAATCATATTGAGAGATTGAAACGGAATGGGACCTGACCCGTAGTCGAGAATGAACCCAATCTGATAGACATCACGCTGCGATGGCTGAGCGGCGATTCCGACACGGTCGGTTTCAATTTCGACCGTCAGACTCTCGACACGAAGCACGGTACGAAGAACATCCTGCTGGATAATTCCACTTTTCAGCAGGGCTTCGACAAATAAGAGTGCGGAACCATCTCCAATGGGGGGCTCTGGAGCGTTGATTCTCACAAGACAGTTGTCGACCTGAAGACCGGCCAAAGCCGCCATGACATGTTCAATGACAGCCACGCTGGCTCCCTGATGCGAAATGACGGTGCATCGCTCCTGGGGAACCACATTCTCGATGAGAGCCGGAATCTTCACGGGGGGGGTGAGATCAATTCGCTCGAAAACAATTCCATGGTCGACGGGAGCCGGGCAGAACTCCATCGTAACATCGGCTCCATGAAACAGGCCGAAACCGGTGACAGTGACCGGGCGGGAAATCGTTTGCTGGCGGCGAGCAGGCATGGGGGACGTCAATTCGCAGGACAATCCAGAAATTCAGGAATTCGTCGTATTCTGCAAACGAGCCCGGGCAGGTCAAGATGGATTTGTACGGATCGACAGGAGCCGCAAACAGAAAAAACCTGCGGAAACACGTTGTTTCCGCAGGTTGAAATCGACAATGCCTGATTGACA
>DATMFC010000506.1:0-10841 GCA_035556335.1 Planctomicrobium sp.
GCGTCAGTTGGTCGTACCCAGGGAACACCGGCTTGGCACCATGGACTTTCTGCTTTGCCTCCTGTTGTGTCGCCGCTGGTCGAGACGCCGCAAATATGAGTGGGGGCCATGTCATCCCGTTCGGTTCCAACAATTCCCTCATAAGCAACGGAATCACTCGTATTGACTCGACGTGCCCCCTGAGGATCACTCGGGCACAGAAAAACTCCAACAGTTTCTCCTGTTCCTCCCTTCGTGTTGTAAATGGTGGACGATCCAGGTGCGAGATGTTGCTGATGATATGGCCGGCTGAAATTCAGGTTCTGATAGATCGCCGTTTTCTCCAGCATCGGAAGTATCATAGTGCTCCATCCGAATCCAATGACATTCGTTCCGGTAGGTAAAGCGATTTGTTGGCCGCATACATTTGTTGCGTGTCGATACAAACGGACCGACCCGGGAGGAAACATTTGATGGGCGTCGTGGTAGTTGTGGAGCGCCAGAGCAACCTGCTTGAAGTTGTTCTTGCATTGTGATCGCCGCGCCGCCTCTCGAGCCTGTTGCACCGCAGGCAAAAGCAGCGCCACCAAAATCGCGATAATGGCGATCACCACCAGCAGTTCGATCAAAGTAAATCCGATTCTTCCTTCAGAACGACGCCAAGCACGCATAGGAAGCACTCCTGACTGATGGGGACATGAAATCCGCCTCTGGGGAAACGCACACCTGAAACGGCGGTAAATAAGCGGTAAAGACAAGTGTCAGATCAACGCCCTCTGAAACATGAACATAAATAAGTAGTATTTATTTGAGTTTCATTTCTCAAATCAGTCAATAGAAGGGTCTTGAAATTTTTCATATTCCGTTAAAATCCTCTTTATGACGAAAACAACGACAAATCCACAGGCGCGAGAACTGGCTGAACAGATCCGGCATCGCATTCAGTCTGAACAGTTGCCTGAAGGCTCTTTCTTTATGACCGAGGCCCAACTGGCAGAGGAATATGAGGTGTCGCGTACGGTCACCCGGGAGGCAGTGAGCCGGTTACAGGCGCTGGGGATTCTGGAAGGCAGAAAACGCAAAGGACTGATCGTCCGGCATCCAGATCCGATCCGATTGCTCTCCCGCAGTCTCCCTTCTCTGGTCGGTTCTGAAGAAGACGGGAAGGAACTGGAGGTCTTAAGATACGTGATTGAGGTGGGAGCAATTGAGCTTGCGGTCCGATTTGCAACGCAGGAGCAGCTTGAACAACTCGCAGTGACGATGGATCAACTGGAGACGGCGCTTGTCAGCGATATGAACTGGAAGGAGGCATACGCGCTGGATTTGCAGTTTCACATGCAGATCCTCCAGATGAGCGGAGCGAAACTGGTCATCGGCATGCAGGAAGTTCTCGTCCGTTTTTTCCAGTCAGCAACGTTGAATCACCCGCCGGAATCTGATCCAGTGTTAGCGACCCGTATTGCCTGGGAGCACCGGGAATTGCTCAATGCCATTCGCGATCGCGATGTTGAGCGCGCCAGATCATTGATTCGGTTGCAGTTTCGGCAGGTCGTCAGTCGTCTGGAAAATGGATTGACGGGACTCACAAATCAGAAAGTGGTTCCTCCAACCGGTCGAAGCCAGACCTGAGAGACAGTGAGACTGGTCCCCGTATCAGGATCTGTTCAAAAAGATCCTCTGCAACTGTAACCGGCCCACTGCTCTGAAACTGGGTGCGTGAATAGGCACCTTCTGTGAAAGAATGGGGGAGAGGGACTGCGTCGAGAAGAGCAGAAACCAGCCAAACTAACCGCTTCTCTTCCAAGACCACGAAATTCCCCCATGATCGGCCCCCGCTCGTTCCCAACCAAAAACCGGTCAGCGAAAACACGCCTCCAGACGGCACAGTGAGACATGCGGGCTAGAAACGGTCGGCTCTGACGACATGGTAAGTCGATTGTTCTGCGGATAGTGCCTTCCGTGACAAGGTGCTGTCCGGAAATTGTTCTTGCTGAGGAGAACCTGATTCTGAGACGTGAAAACTCCATCCAGGTTTTACCGATGTCCTCTGAAGAGGACCGCTGGAAAACCTTCTTCGCGTTATGTTGACATAACATTCTGTCAGAGAATTAATTACGTGAGAATTGATAGCCGTCAACCGGCCGGTGCGGAGAAGCTGGCGGAACTTCGTCAGGAGACCATCCAGTCCGATAACCATAAAATCTGAACAACTGACAATAGGTGAACATCTGGCGATTCACTATCCCCTGAAATGCTCCTCCCCGACACGCGACAGGTTATTGGGCTGTGTTTTCACCCTGCCGACTCTCTCGCCAGAAGTCCCGGTAACCGGCACTGCGAAGCGTACACAGCGAGTCCAGAAGCCATGCTATTGAGCCTCGAAAGAGGAATTCACGTTGGAACTTTCGTTTTCTTTTTTAACGGGAGCCGTGCTGTCATCGCGATTTGGTGAGCGGCGATTGTCCGACCGGGGTCGAAGACCATGTGCAGATGGATATTGGGGTTCTCCGGAAACCTGGGAGACCCTATTGTTTTCCGGTCGAGAGACCGGAATAACAACTCTCGGTCCGTCGTTCGGTTGCGGTGACGACGGAAGACACGAAACGAACCGCAGCAATCCAGCTACCGTTCCGGAGTCATCTGCTCGTCGTTTCCGGTGGTGTGCTCTGATCCGGACTGACCGGTGCTTCGGTGGCGGTTGGCAGCATGTCGGATTCGGAAGGAGGGTGATTTTTCCAGAGGGGAAAAATTCGCCGGGGAAGCCACCGGGCTTTATGGGCGCTGATCAGAAAGGCGATCAACAGGGAGGCCGTGCTCCAGGCGATCGCGGTCAGTGCCGCCTGTCCGATCAAAGATGCAAGATCTCTGAAAACCACAGCGGCGAGTTCGTAAACGCTGCACGCAATGACAGTAAGAAACGCATACCAATACCACATGTTTCGTGATGTCATCGCAATACCAACACAGATGACGGTGAGCAAGATCAGGTAGGTGATACGCCACTCGATCGGCACGACCGCAACGGCCGGGTGGGTCATGACAATCATCGACGTGAGCGGCATGAGTACGGCTCCGGCGATGCGGAGAGTTTCGGCAGTCCGATCTCGAAAGGTCAGTCCGAGCAGGATGACCGTTCCCCAGAGCAGGTGAAAACAGATCGTCATTCGCCACACGGCCAGCAGCGTCACGGGAAGCCAGAGCCAGAGCGCCAGAACCAGCATGACTGAGCCTCCCAGGCAACGTTGAGAGGATCGGGTCCAGACGCCCTGTCCCAATAAAATGCCGCCGACCATGAGCAACGGCCACGGCTCGAGTGGTGTCAGCGTCCGCAGATCAACACTCTGAGGCCCGACAATCGACAGCAGGCTGAACAGGAACAAAAACCCTTTTTCCGCATCGGCAGCACCACGCAGCCAGGCCAGCAGATAGAACCCGGAGAGAGTCCAGACCGTCAGCCAGAGGGGCGATCCCAGAGTCTCCGCAAACTGCCGCAGGAAGCCGCGAAAAACCTCCCCGTCACTGAACGGCAAGGCCAGTATCAGTAATACTGGAGCCGCCTTGAGGGCCTGCTGGATCGTTTTTTGATTTCCGGTAACGAAACCCGCTTCCAGTATCAGGATCAGCATTGCCAGCACGAGGGGGATCAGAAAATAAGTTCCCCAGGCGGTATCGAAAGCGATTTGCCGCCCTCCCGAGGCAAGCTCAATCCAGATCGGGCCGGTGGGACCAAACGTCATGGACAGGGCAAACGAACGGAACGCCACGGCAATCCCGATGATGACAAAGGCAGGCCAGGGATACCACGGCCAGCGCCAGGGACTGCCGTTATCATTCGCGTAGTCCGGTCCACTGCGGATGGCGGGGAGCAATCCCAGTAACAAAGCAGAGGCAATGACCGGAAAGGCGAAAATCGTCCACTCCAGTTCTCGTGCTGAACGCTGGTGCAACTCCGGCGAACACCACCAGGGAGTGACGTAGAACAGCAGCAGGAGCAGATGCAGCGGCAGACGATACTTCCAGCCCAGTCGCAGTCCGGTGCCCCGTAACACAAGTTCGGTGACGGTCGCCGCGAACAGGTATCCTCCCAGCATCAGCAGGGTTCCCCCAGTGGAGGACTCCATGTTGACGAACAGATCGTCGGCACTCACCGAGACCGCCAGAAACAGTAGAAGCAGCAGGAGCAACAACGATCGCGCATCTTCCCAGACCGTTCCCCAGCGCACGATCAGGACGCTCACGCCCGCCAGGATCGAAGTGTAAGCCGCCAGAACTCCCAGCATGATCCGGCAGTTGATTTCGCCGACTTCAAGTTCACCATAGGCCGTTCGCACTGCATACAGCATCAGCGCGGAACTGATGACATAAAAAGGATTATGGTTATACAGCCAGGAAAGAATCGGCCGCCGGGCCAGGGACGTGGCCATGAGGAACTCCTAGAAGCAGGGACAGGAAACAAGAAGCCCTGACAGAACTTGCCGAGGTGGTGGATGTGTCGTCAACTTTTACGTTGAGACTGGCCTCATCTGTTGGAAGAAAGTCTTTGGAAAATCGAGCGACGATGTCGCTCGATCAGACTCATAGGAACTCGGGAGTTGCTGCTGAAGGAACGCGTCACTCGAACGGAATCTGGACGTAAATGGGGCGTGAAGCAATGTTTCCCGGCTGGTACATCAGAAATCGAGGAAATTTTGAATTAGGATGCGTCAAAAGAACACAATCTATTTATAGAGTCATTCCTTGCGTGTCGGAGTTGCCTGTGATGCACGTTGACGCCCCTCCTGAAGCGATGGACATGAGATGCGAAACCTTTCTGGAATTGTTCACTCGAAATCAAGACAAAATCAAAGCTTACATCGCGTCTCTCATTCCACATCGAGCGGATGCGGAAGACGCCTTTCAGAGGTGTAGCCTGTTGCTGTGGAGAAAGTTTCCAACGTGGGACCCCGAGCGTAGTTTTCTGGCATGGGCGTGCGGAGTCTCCTATTTTGAAGTGCAGAACTTCATTCGGGCATCAGGACAGAGAAACATTCATTTCAACTCCGAACTGCTTGCTCAACTGGCGGAAGAACGGTTGAATGATGTCGAACAGCATCAGGAACGACTTGCAGCGTTGAGCCAGTGCCTGCAGACACTGAAGATGTCGGATCGGGAACTGCTCCGCGTTGCCTACCAGGATGGGCAGACACTCAAGGGATATGCGGATTCAACGGGACAGTTGCTACAGGTCTTATACAACCGCCTCACTCGTATCCGAAAGATGATGCTGGCCTGCATGAGGAGACGTCTTGCGTGGGAGGATACTCGTTATGCATAACAAATCTCAATCAGAACATCTTGAGTCGCTGGTTGTTGCTGCTGTTGACGGGGTACTTTCTCCTGAGCAGCATCATCAACTGGAGGAGCTGCTCGCTTCCGGTCCACAGGTTCGGTCGGACTATTTTCTGATGATGGACATGCATCTGGGACTGAAACAGTTTCACTGCACTCCACCCGAACAAATCCTCATTCCAGCGGAAGCCCCGTCGAAAGCTTATTCTCTGAGGCACTGGCGTTTGGGACAGGTCGGACGATGGATGGCCGTGGCAGCGACAACGGCAATGGTGATATTTGTTGTATCTATCTCCGGGCCGGGACCTCAAGAACGTTCTGTTGATGCCCCGACCGCTAAGATTCCTTCTGTGTCTTTAAGCAAGACGAAGGCAGGACAGAGCACACAGCAACATGCCAGGCTGACACAGGCCGCCGGAGCCGAGCTTTTTGGTGAGCTATTGCCGGAACTTGGTGCTTCATTGGAATTCGAGCACAAGTATGTTTTGTATCAGGGAATGCTGGAACTGACCTTTCCCAACGGGGCCGCTGTCGTCATGAAGTCTCCAGCGATATTCCGCATCAATTCCCCAGAAAAACTGAGCTTGCAGATCGGCCATTGTTCCGTGCATGCCCCTCCCGGAGCGGAGGGTTTTCAAGTGATGACACCATGGAATGAAGTGACCGACCTTGGAACGCGATTCGTCGTTTCCGTCGATTCTTCTGGGGATTCGGATCTGCATGTCATTGAAGGGGCAGCCAGGATTCATTCCAAAAATCGGAGCGATGATGCTGTGACCCTCTTTCGCGGTGGGGCTGTGCGGATGGGGAAAACGGCCGAACCATCGACCATCGATTTCGATGCTGAAGCTTATCAAAATCAACTTCCGGACCGTGTCATCTCCTATGAAGCCGAACGGATTGGTGAGGGGCCGGAAGTACGGGATCTGCAGAGTGTCACCGTTCAGCGGGGAGGCATCGTTCGTACTTACGGTGTCAATGAATTGATTGGAATCGACATCGCCAGTTTTGTAGCGGGACCATCACTGAAGAACGTCGCCTGGGATGGAGACTTTCCGAATGATCCGACCGTGGCACTTTCCGGGGACGTGGCCCTGAATACCGGATTGGTCAATATCGGAGGTCGGCGAAGTCCCCCCAATGACATTGACCGAAAGGACGACACACTGCGCCCGGGCTTGGGAATTCGTTTCCGTAAACCAGTCATCAATGGTCCGGGGCCGGATGCCGTACTGTTTGAACTTCAGGCGGAAATTCACTCCCCGGAGGGAGACCACTTCTGGGTGAGCCCGCTGGTTCCCCATGTCGGACTTCACAGTCATCATGTCACTCGCTTCGACATTATGAAAACATCGGTGTCCACGAAACCCGTCGCTCCCTACAGCCTGTTTCTTTTCAAAGAACTTCCGCGGTCTCTGGAGGAACTCGCACAAGTTTCGAGAAATTCTCCCCAGCCAATGATTGTCACGCTACCACACTATGCTCTGGCGGTTGGAATCGACTTCAGTGATCTCGGATATCCACCCGGCGCAATGGTGGAGGGATTGTTTATTGAAGCGGACATTTCTTCCAGACCGCTTTCAACATTGGAGTCGTCTGGCAAGTCTCTGCTCGACCCAGTTTTTATAGGTGGTTTTCCACCGTATGAACGGGATGTCATTTCCGAATAACACGTTCGCTTTCTTTCTATTGAGGACCTGAAGCATGGCTGTAAGAACATTGCGACGCACGGGTTTTACTCTCATTGAATTGCTGGTCGTGATTGCGATCATTGCCATTCTGGTGGCACTACTCCTCCCTGCAGTACAGCAGGCCCGGGAAGCGGCCCGGCGATCGAACTGCAAGAACAATATTAAACAGATCGGCCTGGCACTCCATAATTATCATGACACACATAATGTCTTTCCTCCCGGACTGGTCGGAGACCGACTGGGGGCATCGACCAGCGGTTCTGGCGTTGTCCGAATGAGTTGGGTCCCCTTTCTGTTTCCCTTTCTGGAACAGGGGCCTCTGTATGATCACTTTGTTCCCTATATGAACGGAACCCTGGGGACCGGAAGTTCATCAAACGCCTGGCCTCGAACGGAGACGCGGATTTCGGCACTCCTTTGTCCAAGTGATCCAGAGGGAAGTAAATCCAGTGGTCTGAATTCCAGCGGAGTCTGGGGGGCACGTGGTTTCAGTAACTACGCAGGCTGCCAGGGATCGGCAGGAACAAATGTTCAAAGCCCTGCGAACAATGCAAGCGGACGGAATCTCAATGGGATGTTCTATTCCATGTCAAGTATTCGAATGAGGGATCTGACAGACGGTACGACGAATACGCTGATGCTGGGGGAAATTCGATTGTTGCGTGATCTTGAATCCACCCCGTCGAGTGATCTAAACGCGGATGCGCACGGAATGTATTGGAATATGAGCGGTCCCAATGCCTGGTTCAGTTCCCGGCGTTCTCCCAACACACCGGACTCGGATCGGCTGTATACATGCCGGAATGAACCATCTGTAGGAATGCCATGCATCCGAAATCCAAACACGACGACGAATGCCTATATGCATGTTCGCAGTACCCATGCTGGAGGAGCCCATGTGGGATTGGCAGATGGATCCGTCCGTTTCGTCAGCAACAGCGTAGACCGACAGCTTTTCACCTCTTTAGGTGATCGTGCCGACGGGGAAGTCACAGGGAATTTTTAGAGCAGTTTGCTCTACTGTCTGAAGGGGGTTCTGGCACGTAAAAGACTCACTTAACGACTGCAAAACACTGAACAGCCATTTGGAAGATGCTTTAAATCGGTCGCGGAGATGCTGCTGATACTTTCTCTATCCATGAATCCCATGACAAACTTTATTCAGATGATTCCTCGCCGTTCAAAGCTTCTGGTTATAGTGCTGCTTGCAATGCCTCTCTTGATGGGCTGTCAACCGGACTCAACAGGAGTGATCAGTCCGGGAAACGTTTTCGTAAGGGGGACGGTCCTTCTGGACCGCATTCCGTTGGATGGAGGACGTATTGCGTTTGTCAGCGAAGAGGCTCCCGATCCGAAGGATGAGGAGCAATGGCATCTGGCTGCGACGACGAACGGTCACTTCGAAATCGAAATTCCTCCAGGCCGTTACCACGTGCGAATTCAGAAATACGAACGGAACCGCGAATCCCGTCGTTCCAGCGACAAGCCATTGCTTCCCCGAAAGTACGATCAGGAGACAACACTGTCAGCGGAGATTACGGAGCAGGGGGCAAATTCACTTTTGTTTGAACTCGAAAGCTAAAAAAATTGTCTCGCTCGTGTGCCTGCACCGCACCAGTTTCTAAGGATGAAACGCTGTTCGGCGCGTGTCAAAATTTGTCAGGTTAATGCACTACTGAACTGGAACAGACGAAACCAATGATAACATCCATTCGGAGCTTACGATTCTTTATTCTGGTATGGGGGCTTTCCTTTTGTGCCACACATTATGTTTCCGCAGAAGTGACTCGTTTCGAGGTCACGCAACGTGAGCTATTCGCGGAAGGCATGAAATTTGGAGACGCCGGATCTTATGAACGGATCGTCGGTCGGGTTTATTATGAGATTGATCCCCAGCTTCCACAGAATCAAGGGATCATCGATCTGGAATATGCGCCGTTGAACGCACGGGGAAAAGTAGAATTTTCTTCCGATCTGTTCATTTTAGCTCCCACCGATCCCGCAAAAGGAAATGGCGCGCTGTTTTATGATACGAACAATCGCGGCAATAAACTGGCCCTGGGGCAATTCGGCAGCGGTGGCGGAAACGATCCCAAAACCCGCCAGGATGCTGGCAACGGCTTTCTGTACCGCCAAGGATTCACGGTTGTATGGAATGGCTGGAACGCGGAATGCCTTCCAGGAAATCACCGGTTGTGTCTGACTGCTCCGGTTGCCCGTAACGCAGATGGAACTCCCATCACAGGGCTCGTCCGTTATGAATTTTTCCCTGATCGGAAGGGACTTTTCCGATGCAATATCAACCAGCGATCCCCGGGACACCAGCATGGCTCATACACCCCAACACAGTCCGGAATCGATAAGGCGACTCTGACCATCCGCAGTCGGCCAACGGATGAGCGTGCTCTCATCCCGACCGATCAATGGAAATTCCATGTCAAAGAAATCGCTGACAGCCAACTGCCGATTGTGGAAGTCGAGCTTCCGGCCGGATTCAAACGAGGGCACGTTTATGAAGTAATCTATGAAACACAGGATGCGCTGGTTCACGGCGTCTCCTTTGCCAGCATTCGAGACCTGATCTCGGCGCTGCGTCATGGTGATGGTGAAAATAATCCGTTGCTCGTCGATGGAAAACCATACATTCAACGCTGTCATGCTTACGGGATTTCTCAGACCGGTCGTTATGTCAGAGAATTTGTTTACTCCGGATTTAATGAAGATGAACGGGGAGGCAAGGTCTTTGACGGGATTATTTCCCATGTCGCCGGAGGGGGACTGGGATCATTCAACCACCGTTTCGCTCAGCCAACGCAGTCCACTCGTGATTATCCATCCAGACGTTTCCCGTTTACTTATGGTGAGACGACTGATTCCTTTTCTGGTAAGACGGACGGCATCATGAGACGTTCGGTGGCGTCGAATACGGCTCCGTTCATGATGCATACCCAAACCTCGAATGAGTATTGGAACTCTGCAGGCTCACTGGTCCACACCGATCCCCAGGGAGAGCATGACTCTCCTCTTCCCGACAATGTCCGCATCTATACGTTTGGCGGGACACAGCATGTGCCGGCCGGCTTTCCTCCTTCAACAGGCTCGGGCAACACTGAGAGTCAATATCCACATAATCCGGCAGATTATCGTCCGTTTCTTCGAGCGTTACTCGTCGCACTGGATCGTTGTGTTCGTGACGGAGTTCCCGCACCGCCGAGCGTTTATCCGAAGATTGCTGACGGAACACTCGTGCCATTTGCCAAATCGTCAACTGGCTTTCCGGATATTCCCGGTGTTGGTTATCCCGATGAAGTCTATGAAAACTATTTTCTGGATCTGGGGCCGCACTGGGAGTCGAAACGCATCATCAATAACCAGCCTCCAGTGATGAAAGGAACCTACCGGACACTCGTCCCGCGTGCAGATCTCGACGGGAACGATCTGGGCTGCCTGTCTCCTCCCGAAGTCTTGGTCCCGATCGCCACTTATGCCCCTTGGAATCTCAATGTGACTGCTTCAGGAGGACAGGGATCGCGGAGTGGAAGAGGAGCATATTTTCCTTTCATTGCAACGAAGCTGGAGCGTCAGCAAAAAGGGGATCCCCGTTTGTCACTGGAGGAACGCTACGACTCTCTTGAAACCTACATGAAAGAGTTCCAGGCAGCTTGTCGTCAGCTTGAACAGGCAGGATATCTGTTGCCAGAGGACTCTGAACAACTCTGCAAACAACATCGTAGCCGTGCAATTAAAGCAAGGGTGGGAGGGGATTAGTAAATCCGTTTTGATTTTGCACTTCGAGAGCGAGTCAGGAGTGACGGAATCCTGATTATCAGGCCACAGAAA
>DATMFC010000507.1:0-32003 GCA_035556335.1 Planctomicrobium sp.
GATCGTTTCAGTGGCGTATTACGAAAATTGGCCAGATGCCGCAGAAGCGAGGCGTCATATGAGAGCTTCAGCAGTGTGGTGAAAAGCAGTCCCTGAATCAGAGGGGGCGTCAACATTGAAGCAAGCGTCAACGTTGTCGAGGAGATGAACAGTCGCATGATGGTGAGCGAAACCCATGTCGTCGCGATTCCCAGCATGGCGGATGTCAGCCCGAATCGAATCGCAGTCCGTTCGACACTCCAAAGTTCCCGTTTCGTAAAAGCATAAATCATGACGGAGCAATAGACGCCGATCGCACCCGTGACAGCCACGGCGATTTCCAACCCGGGAAGCCAGTTTAAGAGCCATTCATCCCAGCCTGCAGCCTTCACTCCCGGAAGCGTCACCAGCCAGCAGAGAGCGGCATACGGAATCGCCAGATGAGAGAACACTCCGAAGGCCAGGATCTCCCGGCTCAACCAGGAATGCCGCAACCCGATCAGACCCCGGTAAGCATACTGCGGTCTTCCCAGATGCAGTGTACTCGCCCCCAATGCCAGCAGCCCCAACAGCAAGGCACTGGTTGCAAGATAAGGGCGCAATAATGGTCCGAGTTCCACCGGTAGCATCCACCCCAAAATACTGCCGGTGGTAAATGCACCGACCGACAATTGGGTCAGCACCAGCATGATGATCAACGGCCAGTGAGGATGCTGTGGATTGACCGAATAGTAATCCGCCGGCAGCATGTTTCTGGGAAAGACCCGTGTTGATCGATAAGTCGTCGTCGGCAGGGTGAGATAGGGTTCTGGCGCCGCTGGCAGAAAGTGGTCGGCTTCCGCATTTTCGATGATTCGTGCTGTCTCGATGATACGAATGGCAATCGCTTCGTGAGGACAGGCCTGCACACACGCAGGAGCTTCTCCATTCGCCAGCCGATTCGAGCACATGTCACATTTACGGACGATCCCTTTCTGCTGGTGATACTTGGGAACATCGTAAGGACAAGCCAGCGTGCAATACTGGCAGCCGAAACACTGATCGTCGAGATGCCGTACAATTCCTGTTTTCGGATCCTTTTCATAAGCATCAACAGGACAGGCGCTCATACACGCCGGTTCCAGGCAATGATGACAGGCGGCCGTCACGTGCTGCATGACGGGAGCGGACTCGGTTCCGCCGACCAACAGTCCCACGTCTCGCCAGGTTTCCTGCTCATCCAGACCATTCAAGGCATGACAGGCCGTGACACAGGCTTTACATCCGGAACACCGGTCAAGATCCACTTCGAAAGCATACTGCTGACCCGGACCCGGCTCAGCCGCAGGAAGCAACCGGGAGTAATACTGTGCCTGATCCGGTCGTGCATCGGGGGAGTGGTCTCGTGAAAGATGATCTCGTGAAAACTGTTCGACTGCAGAGAGCTGTTGTTGCTGATCAAGGAGAAGCTGCACCAGTGTCGAAGAGTCGACACGTGGAGCATCATTCACGATGTCCGTCCGGAATCGCTCCAGAGTCAACGGTCGACTGATCGTGGCAACGTCACTCACGGTGATTCCATTGAACTCGTTCCTGAACTTCAGGAAACGGGTCATCCAGTTCGAAAGGGAAATATCGGAACAAAGGAGAGCGCGTCTTTGTTCCGACAGGAACATTCAAGGCTTTTGCTTGTTTCAAGATGGGCAATTTCCGGGAGGGCGAAGCTCCTGCTGAGCCGCATGAAAGGTCATGCTTTCCATGGTTTGCGGCTCGGCGGGAGCCTCGCCCTCCCAAGCAATTTTCAATAAAGCGAATGCCCTGCAGGCATATTCAGGGACTCTTTTCAGTCAGGCACTCGCGGCATTGACTTCCAGTTCTTTGCATGGAGACACTTTGCATTGAGACAGGGGGACGGAAGTGACCGGGTGCGATTCTGCTTCGGCGACGGTTGAGAAGCGGATCGCCAGTGAGATGAACGATGCCCCGGTCACAAAGACTCCCATGATCAGTAGCGAAGTGGGCCATGAGAAAGACTCGTTTTTCAACAGGAATCCGGCCGCCACTGCACCAACATTTCCTCCTGCTCCCACGATGCCTGAGACCGATCCCAGTGCTTTTCGATTCAGAAAAGGAACAATCGAATAGGTCGCTCCGTTCGCCATTTTGACAAATAGCCCCAGCAGCAGCATCGCAGGAATGGCCACCACAAGCTGACGTGCCTGTGAGAAAAAGATCAGTGCCAGTCCCTCACAGAAGACGGCAATGAACAGCCATCGACTCCGTCCGTTCAGTCCCCATTTCAAGCCGAATCGATCCCCGATGATGCCTCCCAATGCCCGGGCAAACAGATTCATTCCCCCAAACAATCCAGCAATCACTCCGGCAATCCCCAGTGCATGGATGGGATCGAGGCTTTTGAGTTCCTCGAAATAGTCCATGAAATACAGGACGGCCATATTGTCGAGGGTCAGTTCCAGACCGAAGCAGCAACCATAAATCACCCCAAGACCCCAGACACGCGGATCACGAAGTGCTGTTATCAATGCTCCTTTTGTCGACTTCTTTTTCGACATGCGTCCTGTCGCGCGAAGCTCAGAGAAATTCCCCTGCGGAGTGTCTTGAGTCAGGAAGTAATAGGCGACGCCGGTCAATGCACAGACCACGCCGGCGACCACCATGCACAATCTCCAACTCACTGCTGAAGACAACCCGACTGTTGTCAAAAAGAAAGCGAACAAGAGAGGCATGACGACTTGTGTCACCCCCCCTCCCAGATTTCCCCAGCCAGCGGTGATCGCGTTTGCCGTTCCGACGCAATTGGGGGCAAACATCATGGAGGTGTGATACTGCGTAATGACGAAGGAGGCCCCAATCGCACCGATCGCCACTCGAAACATCAGGAACGTGGTGAAGTCATGCGCGAATCCGATTCCAATCACCGGCAGCGATCCCAGAATCAGCAGGCCACTGTAAGTGAGCCGAGCCCCAACCCGGTCACAGAGCCAGCCGATCAGCAGTCGAGCGAAAACAGTGATCGCCACCGAGCCGATCATGCACCAGC
The DNA here is from genome assembly GCA_035556335.1 of Planctomicrobium sp. Taxonomy (GTDB): domain Bacteria; phylum Planctomycetota; class Planctomycetia; order Planctomycetales; family Planctomycetaceae; genus Planctomicrobium. The sequence continues at coordinate 3,020 of DATMFC010000507.1, forward strand.
CCACCTGGTCTTTGGTGAGAGAGAGTTCTTCCCGGACGACCCCCATCAACGGGGCCATCCCAAACCAGGCAAAGAAGCACAGAAAGAATGCGATCCAGGACAAGTGAAACGCTCGCATCTGCGGGGATCGCAGGTCTGCCAGACGGATCTGTGTGGCCTTTCCTGAATCGTTCATCATCTCATTTCTCCAGCAGCTCAAACTCCAGATGCCGAGAGCGATCGGCTCTGATTCAGCAGCAATCGCAATTCAAGAACCAACTTTGCTAATCACTGCTGTAGGGCATTCATTTGTTCGGAAAACCGAAGCGAACGACGAACCCCATGACTTCTGGCGAATTGACTGCTGCGCGTTACCAATGCATCCATGCACAAACTCGACGCATATGGAAATCGGTTGATTTCATCAAAACAAATGATTTCTGATGTGGGAGGGGACCATGGCGAAGGAAAACGGATTTTTTTGAATCGTGTCGTTGAGTGGTCTGGACTTTGCTTTGAAAAACAGAGAACCAACAGAGTCGCTCGCGGTCCTGAAAATGCCTCATGCTTCCGAAATGCTGATCCGCGACCTGGGACGTCGATATCTCGGCGTACTCATCTTCGTCGCTGCGTTGCTGCTGCTTGATCAGGCAGTCATTCAGCCGCTGCTGATCAGATTGAACGGGTTTGGTTCGGTCATCAATCTGGCAGGACGTCAACGCATGCTGAGTCAGCGGTTGACCAAGGATGTTCTGGTCATCGCTCGTGATTCCTCGTCCTCTGACCGCTGGCTGGTCGATCTGCGAGAGTCGTTGGAAAACTGGGTGACGGTCCATCATGGTCTGAAGAACGGGGACGACAGATTACTTCTCCCCGGCACAACCGATCCTCAGATCCTGTCCTATCTGGGACAACTTGAATCTGCATTTGTGTCGATCAGGGATGCAGCGATAGCCGTGCTGGCGGAACCGAGTCTGGCATCAGCACTGATTCCGGACATTCTTAAGAACGAACAGGTTTATGTGACTCAGATGGACCTCATTGTCGGTCGTTTCGAACAGAAAACTTCCCGCCAGGTAGAGGTCCTGCGATGGATTGGCCTGGCGACGACCGCTCTGGTGTTGGGATTGATGGGACTTCTTGCACGACTGGTCCTCAAGCCGGCGACCGAGTTGATTCAGCATCAGATGCGTCAACTGCTGGCGGCCCGGGATGCCCTTGAAGATCGTGTTTCCGAACGAACTCAGGCACTTACCCGGGAAGTGGCCGAACGCCGGTCGGCAGAAGAGCGGATTCGTCAACTGCAATCTGAGCTGGCTCATGCCAGTCGTGTCACCAGTTTGGGACAGTTTGCAACCGGATTGGCCCATGAGATCAATCAGCCACTGGGGGCGATTACCAATTTCGCCGAGACCATGACTCTGATGATCGATGACAAATCCGGTTCGACTGCCGAACTCAAACAGACGACCAATCGTATCCGCGACGCCGCGATGCGCGCCGGTCAGATTGTTGGTCGAATGCGAAATTTTCTGCGTCCGAAACCGGCGCAACGCACGGACAACCATCTGAATCAACTGATCCGCGACGTTCTGGAAATCTGCTCACCGGAAATCAAACGACATCGTATTGAAGTCGCTTGCGAACTGGAAAGCACGGAAAAAGCACATATTTTTGTAGATACCATCCAGATTCAACAAGTGCTGGTGAACCTGATCCAAAATGCAATTCAGGCGATGCTCTGTCATACACGAATACCCCGTCTGACATTGCGAACATCCCAGGAAAGCTCAACGATTCTTGTCAGTGTCTGTGATACCGGCCCTGGATTTCCTGAAAGATTGACTGAAAAGTTGACTGGAACAGGCCTGCTGCCATTCCAGTCAACAAAAGTCGAGGGACTCGGCATGGGACTGACAATCAGCCAGACATTACTGGGAATCCATCAGGGAAGCCTCTCCATTCAGAATCTTCAGCCTCATGGCGCGTGTGTCGCCTTTACACTCCCCATTTTCAATGCTTAGCGATCCTGCGAATTCGAATCACAACCCGTCGACGGTCTTTGTCGTCGATGACGATGTTGATCTCCGTGATTCTCTCGTAATGCTGTTGAGAGCATTGGGGCACATCGTCCTTCCGTTTTCGTCTGCGGAGGAATTTTCCAGTTCCTATGTTGACCAGCCTGGCTGTTTAGTGCTTGACATCCAGATGCCTGGGAAGAATGGAATCGAACTTTATGAAGAACTGCTGACACAGGGAAAGCGTATTCCTGTGATCTTCATTACGGCGCACGCCAGCATCAGCATTGCTGTCGCGGCACTCAAAACGGGGGCGATCGATTTTCTGGAAAAGCCGTTTGATCGCAACACTCTCAGCGATCGCATCGAAAGGGCCTTCCAGGCCGACGCCGCATGGAGAGAGTGCGATACAAGATACCAGCAGCTTGACCAGTTGGTACAAGGCTTGAGTGAGAATGATCAGGAAACACTGAAGATGATCATCCTCGGTGATACGAACAAGGCCATGGCAGCCAAGCTTCTCATTACCGAACGGGCCGTGGAACTCCGACGACAACGCCTGATGCAACGCTTGAATGTCCGCAGCCTTCCAGAGCTGTTGAATCTGACGATCACTCATCGGGTTCTCGCCGAGGTGCGAGAGCTCAATCAGCCTCGACTTTTTCCAGGGGCATAACTTTGGTGCCGGGGCTTTTGCTTGTTTGAAGATGGGCAATCTTCGGGAGGGCGAAGCTCCTGCTGAGCCGCATGAAAAATGACGCTTTCCATGATTTGCGGCTCGGCAGGAACCTCCCCCCTCCCTGACGATTTTCAATAAAGCGTAAGCCCTGCTTGGGGATCGCGAACAGCTCCCCTCAAATTATGGATATATCCATTCCGAGAGCAGATCGGAGGCCGTTTTGTCCGGCGTGGTTTGTTTCACTCGCAGTGGGAGAAGCCAGGGAACCAAAGGGCTGAAGGCGTATTTTGACTACTACCGCCACAAGCGACCTCACCAGGGGTTGAACAACCGCACTCCCTGGCAAGCCTTCACCTCTCGCCCCCACAGGCCACTCTGAGACCATCTAAGAAACCCTGCTTTGTGGTCCGAACGAAGGGTCCAGCTCATTGTGGTCAGCGCCTGTTCGAGCATTTCAACAATCTCCATCCGAATTGGAGTGGTTGAGCCATTTATCAGAGAAGGAAATAAGGAGCTTGACCGATAATTATGGATGCGTATTACGATGTCCAGACTGTGAGAAGACAAGCCATCATTGACAGTATCCGTTCGAACAACAAGGAACGCAAGGTAGTTTTACAAGCATCTCCCGCCGATATCTCGGAAGGAAAGAAAGTTCGATGGAGCCTTCATCAGGCCAAAATGGCATTATCACGCAACGATGCCGGGTGAAACAATGGGTCACTCCTCATTATTCAGTCTGGCTTCCTGCTCAGCGAATTGGCGGTTTCGTTCATCGACGTTGGCTTGCAGACGTGCCATGGTCTCTTCATCTGCTCGAATCTCTCCCATTTGTTTAATGATGTCATCCCATACCCGCATTGGTTCCGCGATGCGGACTGAGTGAACACGATAATAGGCGTCCATCTTGTCTGGAACGGTTGAGGCGATTCCCAGATGGAACGCCAGAAAGACAAGTGCGACAACAACGCAGGACTTGACGACAGGATGACAGACTTGACGTAGTTCACTTCTTTTCTGAGATCGAAGGATTTGACTCAATCCCCCTTCGACCTGGCGTGCCCGTCGAATCAATTGCCAAACCATCAGGATAATGACCGCAATGATGGGAACGAAGGCCGGTCCGTAGTGAATCAGCCATTGAATGAACGCCCAGATCCATTTGGAATCGGACAGCTTCATCACGTTCTGTAACTCTTGAGCATCGATGTGCAAACCTTGGGCTTCTTCCCAGACTTTCGCCGATATCCAGGTTTGAACTTCAATGTCATGGGACATCGCTCCCAATGCCGTTCCAGCAAAAATCGCAGCCAACACAATCAGGGAGATTGTCCCGGCGGCGAACAGCTTGTGACGACGAGACTGTTTTGTATCTGTCACAAACGTCCAGAGAAAATAAAGCGATCTCCAGCCGGTTAAAAACAGCAAAAGAATCACGATAACTGTGGCAGCAGGATGGAGAAATGCGATCCCGGCCACAGCCAGATCAATGATGTTCGCTCCATGAGCAATGGCGATCATTGGCAACGATGTCACGATTGCTACCCCGGCGACGTGTCGTGCAGTCAGCTGGAAATTCCTTTGGAGCAGATAAAGAATTCCAAGGAGCAGCAAGGCAAAACCGATCCAGATCACGCAGCCGACCAGCCATGTCTGCACTTGAGGAGACACAATCTCGGCAGGAAACATCCCCAGCAGAATGAAGCTGACACTTGTTGCAACACTCCAGACGACAACGTGTCGCAACACGCCGAATGGTGTCAGAGGGGCATTAAGACCTTTGCCGAAGATCGCTGAGATCAGAGAAAAGATGAATGCTAATAGAATGCACATGGTGACGAGCACCGGAGTGATCGATAACAGGAATATCAGCGAAAGAACCTTTATCACCGCCGTGATCGATCCTAATGAAAGACCGGAATCAGGTTCGCTATTTTTTGCATTAGTCCGGCGCCCGATTTCATCAAGGATCTCGAGTTCAAGTCGAACATCCGCGAGCTGATTAGAGACCTGAATCGCCTCTTCAGGACTGATCACATCTGGATGATTCTTGTGAATGTCTTCAAGATTGGCCAGACTCCATCTCCGCAGGATCAATCTGGAATGGAGAGGATGAGTGGTGTTTTCGGATTCCCTGATCTGCTCAGAGATTGCGAGAACATGTCGCACGGCATCAATGGCTGCATCGAACTTTTCGTTACGCTTCTCGACATCGCATTCGACACCTTTCCAGCGCATGATGTGATACAGGAGGTTCGTTGCGCGGCCATCGATGTGTCGGCTCTCTGCCGCTTCCAGGGAATCGGCTCGCGGGATCTTTGTTTCATTCAGAAATTTTAATGTTGCGGCATAACCATTCGTTTCAAACTTTAAGTCTGCTTTTTCAAGCCCGGCGGCCAGATGAGCATTTCCTTCCTCGTATCTGTTCTTGTTATGAATATTCAGAACATAGCCATTTTCCTCATAGGAATAATCCGCCGAGGATGTCCATAAACAGAGGGCGGCCAGATAATCATAAAGAGCATTGTCCGGATCGACTTGAGAGCACTCATACAGGGTCATACGACAACCGTCTTGCCGTGGCTTGAAGTCGAGACTCAGGATTCTGTTCTGGAATAACATGAAAGCATGAGCGCGTCGCAGTTCTCGATTGGAACTGTCAAGCTGAATCGCCCGTTCAATTTTGGCGAGACATTTGTCTCGACAGATCGACTCGAACTCCTCAGCCAGAGTCGCAATGGTTTCGGTATCCAGCTCTCGTCGCCAGCCCATCGGCAGACCGGGGATGTTGAGGTCATCCTTCAGGCGGAAATGTCGCCGGATGAAGCCAGTCTGAGGTGAATCCAGCATCCAGGCGGCTCCCATCGCCATCTCTGGATCATCATTGGCTTTCCCACATCTCTCCACTTCACGTAACCAGAACCTGGCCTGTTCTACTGGATCGCGATCACCAAGCCTTTGTTGTTGAATTCCAACAAAACCGGGAACAACGCTGGTCCACTGATCGAGAAACGGCGACCAGCCCGTTTCCGATACACAGAGCTTCCATGACAGTCGAGCGCTCAACAGAGCGACAACAATGAGAAGCAGAGACAGGAACCAATGTTTGACAATCTTCATGAAACGCCCATGGATTCAGCTTACGGATGTAGCGTAAACGGACATCGTCATGCGCCGGATCACAAGAACTCTCAATTTTCCGCTCACTGACACGGCCTGAGTCATTTGTGACTTTGCAGTATTCGGAAGCAATCCCGGAAATTGGCAGGCTGACGAAAGCTGGGAACAATGGAAGATAAATCATTTCTTCCGGAAACAGTCCAAAAATCAAGGCGAAATCAACTTCGGTCCATTCGATTGATATGACCAACGCCACTCTCGTTCGCTGCGTTCCGTCAATATCGAGAAGCTGAAGAGAGCAATTCACCGCTTTCGTGGTATGCGCCAACCCAGCGTTTTCCACTGCGAATGAAAATCAGCTCCTGGTACTTTTCTGTGCGCCAGATGAAGGCCGGTTCCACCTCGGTGCCGATTCCTTGCAGTCGGTTCGGAGTGGCGATGGAGAGAGAATCGCTGCCACTCGACATCGAACCGCCCCAGCGGGAAATGGTCCCTCGCCGAAACAGAATCATGTTGTCGTTAATCTCATAGGGAAAGCTCGTGACTTCCTGGAAATTATGGGAGTCCAACAGAGAGATGAGTTCGTCATCGTCGACAAGGTATCGCTTCATCGACCAGGCAGGAATTCCATGCTCGCAGATCAGCGATGACCCAGTCCCGGCTGTCGCCGCCGCATCCCGTCTCCCAGGCCAGATGGACGACACAGAGTGCCTGTTCTCCCCAACCGACGCGCCAGAAGACCTGCTGGTAACCGGTAAAGAGGCGGTCGTTGTCTTCACCACCCCAGTACCGATAAAGCTCTGGTCGTGGGGAGTTCTCTGGAGCCAACTGGCAATGTCCGAGCCGGTGGAATTCCTCCACGTCCAGATTGCGGCAAGGAACCACGGCCTCACCGTCCGCTACGGACACGATCACGGAACAGAAGGGGCCGAAGCGTATTTCTGGAAGAACAACAACCGAACGGCCAGACCGGAATCCCTTCCAGAATCGATCGGGTGCTGATTGCCGGCTTTCCCAAATTGGGCGAACTCCCCTACAATCATGTCCCCACAGTTCCCGGCCAGGCCCCGGGCCCGACTTCTCCTCCAATCGTGTTCGGCACGAAATTTGACCGAACAATTGAAATTGAGAGGGGAAAATGACTTTGATTACGGCAGGGATAATACAGCCCCGTTGGAAGGCACCGTTTGCATAAGCGCTCTCAACACGTTCCTCACGTGGCAATTCTCATTGAAACTTCGCGGACCTATGGACGTGGTTTACTCCGGGGGATCCGTCGTTATCTGTCCACTCAGGGGCCGTGGTCTGTCTTTGTTGAGCTTCGGGCACTGGAATCGAAGGCTCCTCCCTGGCTGAGAAGCTGGCGGGGCGACGGTATTCTCACTCGTACCGGCAGTCAGGCCATGCTCGACTCCATCAGTGCAGTCAATGTTCCCACTGTCGAACTCCGGGCGGCCCGATTACAACATTCTTTCCCGTTTGTCGGCATCGACAATCAGGTGTTGGGAAAGATGGTGGCGGAGCATTTTCTGGAACGTGGCTTCCGGCACTTCGCGATTTATGATCTGGATACGGAACCCTATTTTATCGAGCGGCGCGAGAGCTTTCTCAACACGATTAAGCAGGCTGGCTATGTGGTGAGTGTGCATAGTGTTCCCGGTCACCGTGAAAGTCCTGCCGATTGGGAACGTCATCAGGAACTGCTCATCCGCTGGCTCAAGACACTCCCCAAGCCGGTCGGCCTCATGGCCAGCACGGATCAACTGGGCTTCTGGTTGCTCGACGCCTGCGATCGGGCGGGGATTGCCGTGCCGGAAGAGGTGGCCGTCGTCGGAGGTGAGAATGATGAAACTCTGTGTGAGGTCTCCCGGCCTCCCATGTCCAGCGTCCACCCCAATGCAGAAAGTATTGGCTTTCAGGCGGCAACCCTGCTGGAATCGATGATGGCGGGAGCCAAACCGCCGACGGCACCGATTCTCGTGCCTCCATTGAGAATTGCGGTCAGGCAATCATCAGACATCATGGCTATCGATGATTCCGAACTGGTGATCGCGTTGCGGTTCATTCGCGAACACGCCTGCAAGGAGATTTCTGTGACGGACATCCTGCAGGCTGTCCCAGTCTCCCGCAGTACGCTAGAGAGAAAAATGCGCCAGACGCTCGGGCGGTCTCCCCGCGCGGAAATTTTGCGTTTGAAACTCGAACACGTAAAAAAACTGCTTCAGGAGACGGATTTCACTCTGGATGCAATTGCTCAGCGTACCGGTTTTCGCCACGCCCAGTCATTGTGCGAACGCTTCCGCCTGGAACTGGGCCTCACGCCAGGGGACTACCGTTCCCGGTCTCGCGGTGACAAAATTTCCGAATAGATTTACGCATATTCGTAACGCCCACTGCTGTTTTTCTTATAAAATCGAGGCAGGGGACAGATAGACATGTGTCGTATGCAATCTATCCTTCTTGGACAGTCATGAAAGGAATTTGCCACTTGTCGTTCTACCGGCGTTCAAGCTGGTCGGCAGGTGCAGATGTTTCTAAGTATCCCATCAACTGATTCTGACAGGAGTTTCCCTTGGCGATTCAAATGGGGACAATGTCTGTAGCGGCATTGGGACGTTCTTTGGTTGTTGCTTGTGCATTGATCACTCTTGGTTGTGGGAAAGGAGGCCCCGTTGCGGTGCCCATTCGCGGCACGATCACTTATGAAGGTCAGATTCTCGAACAGGGACTCGTTGTTTTCTATCCGGTTGGCGTCAATCTCCGACCAGTCCGCGCCGTCATTCAACCCAACGGCACTTATGAACTGTCTGTCCCGCTTGGGGACTACAAGGTGACAGTCGATTCTTTCAAACAATTCACTCCGGATCTTCCGCCGGACGACCCGGCATATCGCACTCCGGAATCACTTGTTCCAGGCAAATATTCCAGCCTGACCCATACTCAGCTCAAATTCACGGTGAATAACCAGACTTCTGTTATTGATCTGGATCTCAAATCCAGTTGATCCCCGGTTGCACACTCGTGCCGCTGCTCAACCATTTCTGTATTACTTTTCTGTTATCGCTCGGAGATTCAAATGAAGCGTTCTCACAGGTACTCCTCCAAAGGGCTCCAGCACTGGAGAAGAAATGCCGGCTTTACATTGATCGAGTTACTGGTGGTGATTGCCATTATCGCGATCCTCGTGGCCTTACTTCTACCAGCAGTTCAACAGGCCCGGGAAGCTGCTCGGCGTTCACAGTGCAAAAATAATCTGAAGCAGATTGGCTTAGCGATTCATAATTTCCATGATCAATATGGAGTGATCCCTTCCAATGCGTTTCCAAATTTCATTACAAATTCACCTGACGCGACTACGAATTGGCACTGGAAAACATTCAGCGGTTGGGTCATCCTTCTTCCTTATCTTGAACAAACGGCTCTGTTTAACGCCTTCGATTCAACGGTAGTTAATGGTACGGGTGTCAATAATACCATCGAATCGAATCACTCACCGATTCCTGTTTATTTTTGTCCATCTCGACGGGCTCCAGCGAAGGAATCGAATGGACGCCATCTAGGAGACTATGCTTTTTGTGGTGGGGGAATCATGGAAGACGGTCGTGGAAGTCACGTCCATTCCGATCTCACTAAACTCAATACAAGTAACGGCAATGCTGATGCAAATAATTACGCAAATGGAATGTTTGTCATGCCACGGGTGAATTCAAATCGTGTCTGGCAGAAACCAGGACAGTTGACATTTGCCAGCGTTAAAGATGGATTGAGCAATACATTCGCAATTGGAGAAAAGCGAACTCAGGAATATCGAAATAGCAGCGGATCATTAATTGACGTAGCAGCGACGAGTTTAGACAGGCAGCATTACCGATGGGGTTACTGGAGTTCGCGAAATACACGATCTCCCATGAACGGTCCGGTGCTGACAAGCTGGGGAAACAATGATGCCAACTTTGCCAGTGAGCACACCGGCGGCGGCCATTTCCTGATGGGTGACGGCGCTGTGCGATTTGTGTCAGAAAATATTAACCACGAGACTTACAACGCCCTGGCTTCTCGCGAAGGTGGCGAAGTCGTTGGCGAGTTTTAGTGCAACCTGGGCGATGACATAGACGCGCAGGTGCCACTGGTGGATCAGCTCACCTGTGGCACCTGTCACTGTTCCAGATCTCAAGATATCTCCACCTTCACGGTAAAGATTACTTCAACATTGCATCTCATTTATAGATAAGTCATTTTGTGAGTGCTAATTGAATTTTTTAATGACGCAGAGTGGTATGGGATTTATGCGATGTTAATTCGCTCCAGTCCGAATGCAAAACGATTCCTGTCAACCGATAAGTCTGTCGTTATAATGAGAACATGCTCGACGTTATTGTGGCTGTGGGTTGCTCCGCTGTTTTTTCCACTCCATCTGCTGGCGCAAGAGACGATCTTGCCCCAGTCAGAAAGATCGCCGAGTGCTCCAGAATATTCGGAAGCATTCGTGCAGGCCATCGCCACTGACGCCCGCGAGGGAGACTCGCAACGTGGTGCGCTGGTGTTCGCGTCTCCGAAATTCGCGTGCATCTCTTGCCATCAGGTGGGGGAGCACGGTGGAAAAATTGGTCCAGAACTCTCTGAAATTGCGAAAAAGCGTGTGCCCGCACAGATTGTGGAATCTCTCTTCTGGCCCAAACGGCACGTCGAGAAAGAGTTCATCGCACACCGTGTCGCCACCGCCGATGGACAGATTGTGCAAGGGTATCTACAAGAGGAAACCGATGAACGCTTGTCTCTACGCGATCCCGCGACGGGAGAAGTGACCACGATTCTGGTCGATGACATTGATCAGCGAGCCATTGTGGAAACACTGATGCCGGACGGTCTCACGTCGGCCATGAGTCGCACCGAACAGTTGGACCTGATCTGCTTTCTAACGGATTTAGGAAGAGATGGCGGGATCACCGCGGCTTCTGTCAGCGAACTCTTACGCCATGCGTCGGCCCATGCTCATGGACCGGCCAGGTTTGATTACAAACTGGGACCGATGAATCCGGAAGATTGGCCACACCAGGTTCAAGAAATCAACCGTCTCCGTTTGTACGACTTCTACGAAAAGCAGGCCGATCATTTTCGAGCCCTGTCTCCTGTTCCGCCATTGTTAGAGGAATTGCCGGGACTGGAGGGAGCGGGAGCACAAGCGGAATTTCGTAAGGTCGCGAAAGAAATCGATCCACGCTGGAACGATACTCAGATTTTTCCTGTACTCGCCGGAACTTTTCGTACGGCAGGACTCGAAGTCCCCCGCGGGATTTGCGTGCGTCTCGGAGATCAAGGGGAAATGGGAGTCTGTTTCAACCCGGAGACCCTGTGTTATGAATCTCTGTGGCAGGGAGACTTCTTGAAGTTCCCAGGGGAACGGCGCGGATTCATGGACGGCTTAAAACCAGCCGGAACATTACTGCCTCCCCCACAAAGGACACCGCCAGACAGTGAGTTCACATTTCTCGGCTACTATCGCTACGGGAAACGGATTCTCTTCTCGTATCGGATTGGAGACGAAGAGTATCTGGATTCTCCCTGGGTGGAAGATGGTAAGTTTCAGCGGATCGCAGGACCGGCCAAAACTCATCCGCTACGCGACATGACTCGAGGGGGGCCGGCACTCTGGTCAGAGGAACTGATCCGTCCGATCGAATTCGGAAACAATCGACCTTATGCTGTCGATACAATTCATTTGCCGTTTGAGAATTCGCGAAACGATCTGCTGTTTGGGAGTGGAGTGGCCTTCCTTCCGGATGGAGACGCGTTGATCTGCACGATACAGGGAGATGTGTGGCGCGCCACCGGATTCAAGTTCCCTTCAAAAGAAGTCCGCTGGAGAAAGGTCGCCTCAGGGATTCATCAGGCACTCGGAATTGTGGCGGATGGAGACGGTGTTTTTGTTTTGGGACGTGATCAGATCACACGCCTGCACGACTTGAACCACGACGGCGAATACGACTTTCACGAGTGTTTTTGCAATGGCTATGTGACCTCGACATTCGGTCACGATTACATCTGCGGACTGGAACGGGACGTCGCAGGAAACTTTTACACTGCCTCGAGTAAACAGGGGCTGCTGCAGATTTCTCCAGATGGCAGGACGGTCACTGTGATTGCCACCGGCTTTCGTAACTCCGGCGGTGTCGGGGTCATGGCCGATGGCACCGCACTGGTCCCCTGCTCGCAAGGGACATGGACGCCTGCTTCAATGGTCTGTGCGGTGCGGCCTCCTTTCGTGGACACAAAACATCAGTCTGACGCCCCCTATTACGGATTTGGAGGGCCGAAGACAGGGAAACCGCCGGAGCTTCCGTTTGTTTATCTTCCCCGGGGTCTGGACAACTCCAGTGGGGGACAGGCCACCGTGACCAGTGATCGCTGGGGACCGCTTCAGGGACAATCGTTGCACTTCTCGTTTGGTGCCTGCCGTTACTTCCTGATGCTGCGAGACGAAGTCGACGGACAACTTCAGGGAGCGGTTGTTCCCATGGTGGGAGATTTCCGGTCGGGAGTTCAGCGTGGTGTATTCAGCCCCGATGACGGCCAGTTGTATGTCACCGGGCAGGCTGGCTGGGGAACGTTCAGCGTTGATGACGGCTGTTTCGAACGTGTGCGCTACACCGGCGATCCCGTCCAACTGCCAGTCGGGTTTCATGTTCACGAGAATGGTGTGCGTCTTGATTTTTCAGAACCGCTCGACCCACAGATCGCGGCGACCGCAGGACGTCACTTCGCGCAGCAGTGGAATTATCGTTACAGCGGTGCGTACGGATCACCAGAGTATGCCCCTTCACACCCCGGAACCCCAGGGCATGAACCGCTCGCGATCCAGTCCGCACATGTGCTGGAGGGAGGCCATTCTTTGTTTCTGGAAATTCCAAAAATTCAACCAGTCAATCAACTGCATCTCCGCTTGCAGGTGGATGCAGGAAGGCCGCAGAGCCTGTTTCTGACCGTCCATAAACTGGATCGTCCGTTTACTGATTTCCCCGGCTATCAAGCCGTAACGAAAACGATTCAGCCGCACCCGATTCTCGCCGATCTGGCCTTCGAGGCGACGCGGGTGCCAAATCCATGGCGCAAGGCCATAGATAATGCCCGTAAAGTCACCCTGCGGACTTCCGGAAATTTGCAGTTCGACCATCAACGTCTGACCGTGAAAGCGGGGGAAGTCATCCAATTGACGTTCATCAACGCTGACGTCGTTCCGCATAACTGGGCACTGGTGAAGCCGGGAACATTGCAGACCGTGGGAGAGTTATCCAACCAGTTTGCAGCACATCCCGATGCGTATCCCCGACAGTATATTCCGGAAACGGGGGATGTTCTGGCGTATGTCGACATCGTCGATCCCGGCAAAAGATCGTCGATCTACTTCACTGCTCCGAAAACTGCGGGCCAGTATCCGTATGTCTGCACCTTCCCCGGCCATTGGACCGTCATGCACGGAGTCTTGACGGTCACGGAGAAATAATCTGGAAAGACGCAGATGTGCCTCTCTTCGCATGGACAAAAAAAGAGCCGGTTTGCTGCCGGCTCTGATATTCATGCGGAGGTGAAAATCGGAACTCACTTGCCCGATGATTCCATTTCTTTCTTCTCGAAGCCTTTCTTGAATGGGCCTTTACCGTAGACCAGTTTCAGCTTGTCTCCGTCGCTGGCTGCGTTGTACTTACCGAGGCAGTTCTTGCAGCAGAATCCGATCTCTTCTTTCTCGCCAGCTTTCACTGCAATCGGTCGCCCGGTGAATGGACAGGCTTTGGCGACGTATTGCCCGGTCAGCGCGAGTTGCTGATTTGCTTTCTCCGTGAACTTTTCAGTGTTGGCAGAGAACGCCTTCGGACAGTTCGGACAGCAGAAATACACCTGGCCATCAAGGTATTTGACAGAGTGGTCCTTCACGACGGCTTTGCCGGAAACAGGGCACTTAATATCGTCAAGCTTGGGGGCATTCTCAGCAACGGCCACTGTCGCCAGCAGCCCCAGCAGAGCGGTTACAGAAAGGAGGTATCTCATAAAAACGTTCCTCATTCAGGCGGTGTCAAAGATGAAGCATCGATTCTCTCTTGTGGATAATATCATAAGTGAGCCCAGATATGGAATACTGATCAAAATTATATGATTCAGCAGGGGGCGCCTCCCAGACAGGGACGCGCGGATGATGCGGCTCGCATGCACTTCATTCCGTGTCACGAACGAACCGTTTCCGATAGGCTGCCGGAGTCATGCCGGTGACTTCACGAAACCGTTTTGTCAGGTGGCTTTGATCGGTATAGCCGACATCCACCGCGATCTCGGCCAAGGGTGAAGAAGTCGTCGTCAACAGTCGTTCCGCCGCCTGAATGCGGACCGTCCGCAGGTACTGCATCGGTGTCATGCGAAGCAACTGTTGAAAACGACGATTGAAATGGGTCGACGACAGCCCCGCCAGTTGCGCTCCCTTCTCCATCGAGATCGTTTCCGCGTAGTGCTCGTCAATGTATCGCACGAACGGCAACAATTCCTGGACGTACTGCTGAAGTTCCTGCTGGTCCTGAATCCGGTACATCGCCCCCGCCAGACCAATGACTTCTCCTTGCGGGCTGAATAGCGGCGTCTTTGTGGACACATACCAGCGGGGAACGCGACGACGATGCAATACCAGCCAGATCTGTCCCGGCAATGGCCGACAAGCCGCCATCGTCCGACGATCGTCATTGATATAGGCCTCGGCCATCAGCGGGGCATGAAAATCCCGGTCCGTCTTCCCGATCGCCTGAGACTCATGTTCCAGACCATGGTTTTCCAGGAAGAGATGATTGACTCTGACAAACCGGCTCTCATGGTCTTTCGCAAAAAAATAAACCTGCGGCAGCGTATCGAAGAGGGCCATCACCGATTCCGCAATGGGAGACCGATTGAAAAAAGATTGCTGGAATTCAGCCGCTTCGAAAGGAGTCATGGTCAAAATGTACCAAAATCAGGAGAGATGGTCCAAGACTCCCGCTCGTGGAAGGACTACAGTGGCTAGTGCTTTGTCACAGCGAGAAATTCGAGTTGGGTGGCCGGGGCTGGACTGAGCGAAGCGAGGGAAGCCCCGGGGTTTCGCGAGTACGCTCCAACCCCGGCCACCCGACGCGTGGCAGAACGGTGAACACCTCAGGTTAATGCGCTATATTGGATGGAACTCCGGCGAAACGATGAATCGGGAAAGCGACGTTTCATGAAATGGTCTCTGCTGATTGTTTTAATTCTGTTTAATGCGATGGTCTCTCATGCAGCCGGACCGGTCAGTTTCAGTCATGAAGTGTTGCCGTTGCTTTCGGATCGCTGTTTTCATTGTCACGGACCGGATGAGTCCCATCGGGAAGCCGATTTGAGACTCGACCGGCTGGAAGATGCACTTGCGGACCGGGGAGGTTATGCAGCCCTTGTCCCGGGAGATCCTCAGCAGAGCGAATTCCTGAAACGGATCCTCAGTGAGGACCCTGATCTCCGGATGCCTCCTCCTGATTCCCACCGCAAGCCTTTCACCCGTCAGGAAATTGAAATCCTGAAACGCTGGGTCTCTGAGGGAGCGACATGGGGAAAACACTGGTCATTTGAAAAGCCAGTCCGGCCGGACGTTCCGGATGCCGACGTTCATCCGGTCGACATCTTCGTCCAGCGGCGTCTGAAAGAAAAGCAGCTCACACTGTCGGAAGAAGCGTCGAAGGAGACGCTCATTCGTCGTGTCTCCTTCGATCTCACCGGACTTCCTCCCACTTCTCAGGAGGTCGAAGCGTTTCTGACGGATTCCTCACCAGACGCCTATGACAAGGTGGTCGACCGTCTACTGCAATCCCCGCATTATGGAGAACGGATGGCGATGTGGTGGCTCGATGCGGCCCGCTATTCCGATACCGACGGCTTTCAGGCGGACGCCACACGGACCAACTGGCCCTGGCGCGACTGGGTCGTCAATGCGTTCAACACGAATCAGCCGTTCGATCAATTCACAGTCGAACAGTTCGCCGGAGATCTGCTGCCGGACGCGACCCCCGAGCAGATTCTGGCGACCTGCTTTCACCGCAATCACATGACGAACGGCGAAGGGGGCCGCGACCCGGAGGAATCGCGAATCGACTATGTCATCGATCGCGTCAACACGACGGGAACCGTCTGGCTCGGGCTGACTCTCGGCTGTGCCCAGTGTCATTCCCACAAGTTCGATCCGATTTCCCATACCGACTACTACAGCCTGTTCGCCTTCTTCAACAGCATTGATGAAGATGGAAAGGCGGGAACGAAAGCCACGCCCCATCTGAAATTCAAATCCCCGTTCGCCACCGCGGCCATTGCCGAAGCCCAGGCAGTGGTCGATCAGCGGAAAGAGGTTGCGAATGCCCTCCGCAAGCAGGCGGAAAAAGAGTTCGAAGCCTGGCTCATCGCCCAGGTTGGCGAAGTTCAGTCCGGATTTCAACCCTGGCATGTGTTGCATCCCCACCGGCTCCAGTCGGTGGAAGGAACCGTTCTGACGGAAGTGGAAGAGGGAATCATTCAAGCCAGCGGACCGAACCCCAGCCGGGATGACTATCATCTCTTTTCTACCGCTACGGACCTACCCCGAATCACGGCCTTGAAACTCGATGTGTTTCCTCATGAGTCGAACGTGGACGGAAAGCTCTCCCGGAGGGGAGATGGAGAATTCATTCTGACGGATGTGAAATTGCAGGTTCGCCGTCAGGGGCATTCACAGGTACGGGATATCGAAATCGCCTCCGCCATCGCCGACGCCGAGTCTCCGGCGAAGTCGAAGGATGGAGGACAGGTTCGCGAAACGCTTGACGACGATCCCCGCAACGGCTGGACGACCCGTTCCCATGATCCGAAGAAGCCGCATCTGGCCATTTTCGCTCTGGCCGAACCATTACAACTTGAGGAAGACGAGGAACTGGTCTTCATCATGTTCCAGCGCTCGACGCGCGGGGATGCGTGCATTGGCCGATTTCGACTCTCCGTCACCGATCAACCCGGTCCGGCGATTCGCTCGCTCGATCCCATGCCGCTGGAAGAACTCGCCGCCGCCGGAGTCACGAATGGAAACGATGTTGATTCCCAACTGCGAGCCCGGTTATTGGAGCAGTTTTTAAGCGATCACATTCCCTTTCAGCGGGTTCGAAACGATCTTGATCAGGCAACACGTCAACTGAAAGAGTTCAATAAGGGGGCCGGAGATCTGAATGTCATGGTCCTGGCGGAACGGAATGAACCCCGTCCCACCTACATTCTGGAACGTGGAGTCTGGGATAAGCATGGGGCGGAAGTGACGCGAGCGGTTCCGGAAGCGTTTCTTTCCCGGCCTGCCGAACAGACGCAGACCCGGCTCGATCTGGCGCACTGGCTGGTCTCACGAGAGAACCCGCTGCCTGCCCGGGTGGTCGTCAATCAACTCTGGCAGTTGTGCTTCGGCGCCGGGTTGGTGCGGACTCCGGAAGACTTCGGGCTTCAGGGAGAACTGCCGACGCATCCGGAACTGCTCGACTGGCTGGCGGTCGAACTGATGGACCACGACTGGGATCTCAAGCATGTGCTCCGTCTGATCGTGACAAGTCAGACGTATCGTCAATGCAGTGACGTCACGCCGGAGCTACTGGAGTTGGACCCGGACAATCGTTTCCTGGCCCGGGGAGCCCGCTTCCGTTTGCCGAGTTGGATGATTCGTGACGCGGCACTGCGAACCAGCGGACTGTTCAACCCGAGATTGGGAGGGCCTCCCGTCATGCCGTATCAGCCGGAAGGGGTCTGGGAAGAGATGTCGATGGGAAAGTTCCGCTATGAACCGAGTCAGGGGCCGGCCCAGTTCCGTCGCACATTGTACGCGTTCTGGAGACGTTCTTCCGCCCCGGCTTTTCTCTTTGACAGTGCCCAGCGCCGCGTCTGTGAAGTTCGCCCGCAGTTGACGAATACTCCATTGCAGGCCCTCACGTTGCTTAATGACCAGACATTACTGGAAGCCAGCCGCGAACTGGCGAAAGAGGTGGTCAAACAGGAAACGGACGCCGGTTCACGACTTGATTTCCTGTTTCAGTCGATTCTGTTCCGCGAGCCGTCTCCTGAGGAACGGGCAGTTCTGATGCAGGCATTCCAGCAGGTGGACCAGTATTACCAGTCAGCCAAAGAAGACGCACAGGTGCTGCTGGACTTTGGACAGCCGGAGAAGCGTTGTCATGATCATCCGCAACAGATCGCTCCCTGGATGGTCATGGCGAGCCTGATCTATAACCTCGATGAGGCGATCACCCATGAATAATTCTCACTCTCCTTTCTGGAACTTCACGGATTCGTGCCAGCAACAGACACGGCGTTACTTCCTCGGTCGGGGAGCAGGCGTCGGACTGGGAGCGATGGCTCTCAGCCTGCTGGAAGGAACGGCATCACTTTCCGCGAATCAGGATAAGAAACCGAGCGGGCTGCCGGAGCTTCCTCACAAAACTCCCCGGGCAAAGAACGTGATCTTTCTCACTCAGTCCGGCGGGCCGTCGCAGATCGAGTTGTTCGACGAGAAACCGGGCCTGATGAAATGGGCCGGAGAGGAATTGCCGGAAAGTGTCCGACAAGGTCAGCGTCTCACGACGATGACGGCAAACCAGAAACAATTGATCATGCCCGCCCGAACCTCATTCGCCCGTTATGGAGAAAGCGGGGCGACGATTGGGGAATGGCTGCCGTATCATGCTCAGGTGGTCGACGATCTCTGTTTCATCAAGTCGATGGTCACCGATGAAATCAACCATGCTCCGGCCATGACGAAATTTCTCACCGGGCATCAACTCGCCGGTCGTCCCTCACTCGGAGCGTGGACAAGTTACGGCCTCGGGAGCGAAAATCGGAATCTCCCGGAGTACCTCGTTCTTCTCTCCAAAATGAAGCGGCCGAGCGATCAACCGCTTTACGAACATTATTGGGGAAGCGGCTTCCTTCCCTCACGTTATCAGGGAGTCAAATTACGGAACGCGCAAGACCCTGTGCTTTATCTGCGCGATCCCCAAGGGCTTCCCAGACCAATCCGCAGGGGAATGCTCGACCATCTTCAGGAACTGAACCAGATGCGGGCCGAACAGACAGGCGATCCGGAAATCGAAACGCGGATACGTCAGTATGAAATGGCCTGGCGGATGCAGACGAGCATTCCGGAACTGACGGATCTCAGTGATGAACCGGAATCGACTTTCGATCTCTACGGTCCGGATTCCCGCCGCCCCGGAAGTTATGCTGCGAACTGCATCCTCGCCCGGCGGCTGGTGGAACGGGGAGTGCGATTTGTTCAACTCTTTCATCCGGACTGGGACCATCACAGCCGACTCAGTTCCTGGTGCGTGGCCCGTTGCCGCGATACCGATCAGGCGAGTGCGGCTCTGGTCACCGACCTGAAACAGCGGGGACTGCTGGAGGAAACGCTCGTCCTCTGGGGAGGGGAGTTCGGTCGGGGAGTTGCCGGTCAAGGAGGATGGGACAGCCCGGAAGGGGGACGCGATCATCACCCCCGTTGCTTTACGATGTGGATGGCAGGGGGCGGAACGAAACCGGGACTGACGTATGGGGCAACGGATGACTTCAGTTTCAATGTGGTGGAAAACCCCGTTCATGTCCGCGATTTACATGCGACCATCTTACATCTGTTGGGAATTGACCATGAACGGTTCACCCACCGGTTCCAGGGGCTCGACTACCGCCTCACCGGTGTTGAACAAGCCCGAGTCGTCCACGAAATTCTCGCATGATCCGGTAAATCTGGAAACTCGAGGAGACAGCAAGAATTTCACGAACAGAACATCGGAAACCAGACAGCCATTTATCATCCGCAGGAAACGATGATCACCGTCGCACGGCAGTAATCCCCGATCCGACTCTTTTGATCGTGATTGATCGGACATTGCAATCGATCACATTTCGGATCAAGTTCACTCTGGTTGATGCAGTACATGATGCCGTCACAACTGACGTACATCCAACTTTCTGCCTCAACCGATGAGCCGTTTCTTCCCGCTGCCGTACTGAACCGGTGACATCTTCCCGAAATTCCGCTTTCGCATCACCACATTGGATCGTCATTTGAATGAACTATGGGGAACCTTCCCTATTCATAAACAAATGTCGCGCTGATGTTCGCATCATGAGACGAAACGAAGCGAACCCAATGCGCGCTGAAGCCTTCTTCGAAACGATGGATAACCGGTTTATCAGGAGTCAGTTGAAACGTCATTCCTGATTGCCAGCCGCTTAGATGGTCGATATCGAACTCGACTTTAACTTCCGTCTCGACATCTGATTCCAACGTCAAGGTTTTCTTGTCGTAACCGGTCATCAGATAAGGATCAGATGGATCATTGGCTTTCACGGCAGTCTTCTTCCACGGGCCACCCACGCCGACCGGTTTCCCGAGATGCCACAGGTCGTCGATTCCGCCAAACCACAGAGCGGCATTCTTCTGTGAATCTGCAAAGACCTGACCGTTCCCGACGGCCTCTTTCTTTGCTCCGGTCAGGACCAGTAAGCCGTTCCATGTGCAGTAATCTGTAATCTGCTTCTGGTGACTGGAAACCGGACGCAGCAGATGAAACGCCGGCGGTCGACCATTCAGCAGAATTGGAACTTCATAGAATGTGCCGTGAAAGTTCGCCAGAACCCGTTCTGATTCCACTTCGCGACAGTCCCGCACCAGGTTCTTGTTATGGAGTTCGCTAAAGGCTTCGTTCCCTTTCGGAAGCCGCAGACGCTTTCCATCGGATTCGATAATAACAGACGCATCGTCAATTGAGCAGTGAGGTCGAATCGCAATGGTTTCTTTTAATTTATGATTCTCCTGTGCAGGGACAAAGCGAAACTCCTCTTTCAAAAACTGGAACAATTGATTGCCGGAAGTGAGGAATGATAAATTCCGGTCCATCTTGTTTGCATAGAGCAAGCCTGTTATGCCATCCTTCTCATCGACATCAGCAAGGCTGCCGAAAAGCTGCCGGGAGAATGTGGAATTCCCATCGGCATAGGTTGCTGCCGTCTGATGAAGGAACGCCGTTGCAACACAATCACGATTGGTTTTAACTCGCAGCCAGATGGCAGAGAGATCGGCCGGAAGTATGTGAGAAACAGATCCATTTTCTGGTACGTCGACTTGCAATAAGTCGGTCCAATTCTGGTCTCCGTTCTGATCGACCTGAATTGTAAACTGAACGGGTTTGTTCTCATTATCTTTGACCGCAAGATGCAACACACGTCGATCAAAGCCAGCAATTAGAAACGGGTCGGAAGCAACATTCGCTTTAACGGCATCTTTCACCCACGGACCACCATATCCATTTGATGGTCCCCAATTTTTCAGGTCATCAATCGTTCCAAACCATAAGTTTGACTGAGGCTGACCGGCCAGCGAATTTCCCTGAATACTCGTTTCATCTGTGGCCAGAACCAGCTGGCCATTCCAGTTACAAAAGTCTGGAACATATCGCAGATGGCTGCCGAGTGGCGCAATTCCTTTTGAGTTCTTCGATGAAAATGTCATGGGAAAGTCGAAGAACATTCCATGCATGTCCATCAGCAGTCGACCATTGCCAATCTCACGAATGCGAGGCCATTCCGTATACCAGCCATGTTTTGCATCATTACATAATGCCGCTTTGGGAAGTAAATAAGTCGTCCAGGCTCCCTCTTCAAGCAACTTTAAACGGAGACTGCGACGATCCCAGCCGATGGCCCAGACTGGAGAACTGGAGCTGTCTCCTCCATAAATCCCGTCTGGTCCTGTAATGTCGGTGAACTGCCGTCGTTCGATAATTTTCCAGGTCTGGCCATCCCATTCGGCGAGAACACCGGCGTCTTCATCGTTCTGCGCGACGGTGCCTGCAAGAAATTCTGTAACCTTACTGACTGCATGTTCGCCGTTATTTGAAACAATTAATCGCCCCTGACCGGTATAGCCTCCTTTTCCGTGCCATCCGGGAACAGGCTTGTCGAATAATTTACGAGCTTCCAGTGAATGAACATTTGCTTCCCAGATCGCTCCTTCCATATCGATATAATAAACAAGCGTTTCCGGATTATTTAAATGTCGGGCAATCGCCGTGACTCGAATGGGCATCACACTGGGAGGGATGACTCGAACCTGGCCTTCGGCGCTGATCAGATAAGGTCCAATCAGAAGCTGATTGGACTCTCTGTGAATCATTCGCGCGGCAGGAGTTCCTCCGACACTCTCCGGATGAATCGTTAGCTTCAGGTGATTATCGACGGAATAGAGTTTATGTTCGCTCCCTCGCGGTCGATGAGGAGCATAATTAATCATCCATAATTGATCGGCCCAGGGAACAACGGCACCGATTCCGCATTCATCATGGCCGGGAAGTGTATGAGCTCCATTTTGACTATAGATCCCATATGTCGTCAGATGAGGATAAACGCCGCTGATTTTCAACGGCCCTGATTGATGTTGATCGTCTGTCTTCGACTGAGCCTGAGGAGCTGTGGGCCTGGTTGCGTCTTTGTCATTGGCGAAGACATCGTTCGACACTGAAAGCAAGGCCGGAACAACCAGCCAGGCAATCCATTTTTCATAAGAGTGCATGATGTAATATCCTCGTCCGATGCAGTCCATTCCGGTACAGCTCACACAGAGCAATGCCCGGCGTTTTTTCAGGTTCACTGCAAGGTATCAAATCTCGCTGCTGTGTCATAGTGGCGTACCCACCCGTCGTGGGGGCCGGTGTGCGTGAAAAAGGGAAGTTCAATCGAACTGTTTCGTGACCTGCAGAGCCGGGTCTTTGCAACGAACTTTCTCCACTGATCGATTGACCTTTGAACCAGGAGAGTCGATGCTCTACACAGGTCACGGCAAAACAACGGAGAGGATCCCCCGTTGATCTCATCGGGTTACAAAATTGATTCACTGTGGACTGTGGAAGGAGATTCCAACTGTGAATCGACTGGGGCAGGCGTACAACTTCGATCCCACAATTCACTCCCCCCTTGAAAATGGAATCTGCAATGGAATTTGCGATGAAACCCATCTTCCAGACACTGTCAGACAGGGCACTGTCACACAAGACGTTGTCACACATCACGGTCACACGGTTTCCGATGTTGGTCGTGGCACTGCTGATGACACTGTTTGTCCTCTCGCCGGTTGTGGCAGATGATCAGGTCGTTGTCTTACGTGGAGCCCGTCTCATTGACGGGACGGGAAGTCCGCCGCAAGAAGATGCAGAGATCACGATTCACGGTGAGAAAATCACTCAGGTGACCGCATCGGAGTCGGCGACTCTTCCTAAAGGGGCGCAAATCATTGACCTGCGAGGAAAGACCATCATTCCCGGCGTGATCTCCGCCCATTCACATGTGGGGCAATTCGACGGAATTCGACGTGGAACCGAGCATTTCACCCGCGAGAACATTGTCCGGCAGCTACGGCAGTATGAAGCTTATGGCGTGACAACGGTCGTCTCTCTCGGAACGAATCTCCCATTGATCTATGACCTGCAGAAAGAGGCTCGGGATGGAAAACTTCCCGGAGCCGATCTGTTTGGGGCTGATCGCGGAATCGGAGTGATCGGCGGAGCCCCGGGGCAACTGCTGCTGAATAATGCCGATCAGATTGATCGCCCGCAAACAGTAAAAGAAGCACGCGATGCAGTTCGAGCAGCAAAAGCACGAGGAACGGACTTCATTAAAATCTGGGTCGATCCCCGAGGAATGAATCCGAAGATGTCGAAGGAGATCTATACGGCCGTGATTGATGAGGCCCATCAGGTGGGGCTCCGCGTTGCGGCGCATCTCTTCACTCTGGAAGATGCCAAGCGACTGGTGGCCGCCGGAGTGGATGTGATTGCCCATGGCGTTCGCGATCAGCCGGTTGACGACGAATTCATTCAGGCGATGAAAGAAAAGTCTGTGTGGTACGTCGCCACGCTGGCTCTGGATGACGCCACTTTCATCTATGCTGACCGCCCTGACTGGATGCAGACACCGTTCTTCAGGCATTCCGTGCAGCCTGAGTTGCAGAAGCAGTTCGATGATCCAGAGTGGCAGAAAAAGACGCTGGCCAGTCCTTCAGCGAAAACAGCGCGTGAATGGGTCAGGATGAATCAGCGGAACCTGGCGATCCTCCACGATGCCGGAGTGAAAATCGGCTTCGGTACGGATTCCGGGGCGTTCCCCATACGTATCGCCGGATTTGCGGAACATCGTGAACTGGAACTGATGGCAGAAGCAGGCTTGCCCCTTCTCAGTGTGATCGCCATTGCCACTGGAAATAATGCGGAACTGCTCCATCTCAAAGATCAGGGAACGATTGCCCCCGGAAAGCTGGCAGACCTCGTTGTTCTGGATGCCGATCCTTCAACAGAGGTCACCAATGTTCACCAGATTCATTCGGTCTGGCACCGGGGGAAGAAGGTGAGCGGACCCGTCACCGAATTCACTCCCTGATTTCTGGAGACCGTATTTTTGGAGACAGCCGTTCTCTCGGGCACGTAACGAAACCATCACTCAGTACTTCCAAGTTTGTTTGTGATAGAGAACTAGGGGTCAGGATTCAGGGGCCAGGGGTCAGAAAAATACGGAAAAAACCCGCATTTTCTACCCACTAATTCCTACCCACTACCCACTGATTTCCCCATTAAGACAAATTTGGAACTACTGTCACTGGAAAATCACAACTGGAAATTGAGCGAATGAGTGTCCGACAATGCCGCCTGACGGTCTCTCTGATTGTGTGTCAGATGACCTTCCTGATGACTTCGATGCCCCCCCTTTCTGCTGCCGATGCAATCAAGACCGACGTTGTGGTCTATGGATCGACCCCCGGTGGTTTTTGTGCCGCAATTGCAGCGGCTCGCGAAGGAGCCTCGGTCATCCTGCTGGAACCGACAAAGCATGTCGGAGGTGTGAATACCGGAGGATTGAGTTTCAGCGACTCCAATCAAACGGTTCGCAGTACGGTTATGGGACTGTTTGAAGAATGGCACCGCCGGATCGAACAGGATTACAAAGCGCGCGGAATTGAATTGCCCTACTCTGTCGGTGTCAAAGATCAGGCCCGATGGACATATGAGCCCCACGTTGCCGCACGAGTGACTCGCCAGATGCTGGACGAGGCCAAGGTTCAGGTTCTAACCAACCGTGTTCTTCAATCAGTGATTAAAGAGGAGTCGCGAATCACAACACTGGTCACGAGCGACGGCCAGTTCGCAGCGAAGGTGTTCGTTGACGCGACCTATGAGGGAGATCTTGTTGCCGCAGCGGGAGTGAGCTGGACAATCGGACGCGAAGGACGGCAGGAATTTGGTGAATCACTGGCCGGAAAACAATATCCGAAGGAACAGATGCCAATCTCCGGTTTCGATGCTCAAGGGCGTACGCTTCCACTCATCACGACCACGGACGCCGGACAGGAAGAGGAAGGGGATCGCCATGTCATGACTTACAGTTTTCGTCTCTGTCTGACCGCGGATCCCGACAATCGTATCCCGGTTCCGGAACCGGCGAACTACGACCCGGCCCGTTTTGAAGCGGCACGTCGTTATCTTCAAAGCGGTGGGAAGAAAGTGAGCATTGATCTGTATGAACTCCCCGGGGGCAAGTTCGACGGAAATAACTCCATCGGCGGGCAGTTCTCGCTCGGACTCATCGGTGCCTGCGACGACTGGTGTGAAGCGGACCAGGCCGGACGGGATGCCATCTGGGAAGCACACCGTCAGTATACGCTGGAGTTCTATCACTTTCTTTCAACAGACCCGGCGGTGCCAGAGACAATACGCAGCAGGTTCGCCAGTCTGGGGTTATGCAAAGACGAATTCTCCGAATCGGAACACTGGCCACCGCAACTCTATGTTCGTGAAGGACGACGAATGCAGGGGCTGTTTGTGGTGAGTCAGAAAGATATTCTTGACGATCCGGAGAAAGAGGATCCGATCGTCGTGTCGTCATTTCCGATCGACTCGCATGACTGCCAGCGAATCGCACTGAAAGAGGGAGTTGTCAACGAAGGGACCATTTTCCCGGTGCGGATGGAACGGCGTCGACATGGCTATCCGTATCACATTCCTTACCGCGCCATTCTTCCGAAGGGAGAACAGTGTAGCAATCTGCTGGTCCCTGTCGCGTTGTCGTGTACTCATGTCGCGATTTCTTCCATCCGAGTCGAACCGACATGGATGATTCTCGGGCAAAGTGCCGGTGTTGCAGCAGCACTTGCCGCCAGTGAAGAAGTGACGGTACAGGCACTTCCTTATCCTAAACTGCGAGAGCGGTTGCTGGCGCAGAATCAGGTTCTGAATTTGCCGGAACTTCCTCCCCTTGCAGAGCAGACCAGTTCGCTGATCTCCATCGATCCGGGCACCCTGAAAGGATTCGTCCTCGATAACTCCACTGCCGAATTGAAGGGAACCTGGGCGCACTCGACCAATTTCAAACCGCATATCGGCAAAGGTTATGTGCATGATGAACGGCGTGCCGACGGTTTGTCTGTGGCGAAATTCTCCTTCAACGTTCCACGGACCGGTCGTTACACGGTTGGTATGGCCTATTCCCCGCACGAGACCCGCGCGACCAGGATTCCAGTGCAGGTGAAAAGTGGACCGCACACCACAACGCTCATTGTTGACCAGACGCAACCCCTGCCGGCTGGTCAACACTTTCGACCTGTTGGAACTGTGGAACTGGCGGAGGGGGTTGAATCGATCATCACGATTTCCAATCACAATACCGATGGCTTCGTGATTCTCGATGCAATTCAACTCATCCGGGAAGAAGACAAATAAAGGGATTGTCTCAATCTGGCCCAATCCAATCTGATACAGAGGCCACACGAAGGCAATGGGGCAATATGATCCATCGTTCACCCGTTCAACTCTTCGGGCAAGTTAAAGATTGCCGGTCAGTGAAAGCTCTTGAATTCTAGCGACTGCACCGGAAAGCAGCTTGCCAATTCGCAAAATCGGTCCTGAGAATGAAGCGTTTCTCAAGACGCTCTTTGATCATGTGATAGCGTTGTCAGGTCGAGTCAATCGACAAGAGCAACTTGCTCAAAAGCTTGACCGCATTTTGTTGTCGGAGGCAGGGCAATGGCGAGCACAAACGTCGGAACAACGAAAATGATCAAGATCTTTCTCTTCGGTCTTCTGGCCGGTGCATTCGGAACCGTCATGGCAATGCAGTACCATGTCGTACGGACACATGAACGGTTTATGGTTGTTGCCCGAATCCATCAGCCCCCCGTCCGAACCGCCTATGTCGATGTCCGTGAATGGACTCCGGCCATGTGGGAACATTATCCGGATCTGTCTGAGGCCATGGTCAAGGCAGGGCGGTCTGATCTGCTGACCAGAGATGGCCGAGCGACATTGCCACAAGCGATTCCCACTGGCCATTTTGGGCCGGCTCAAATGGGGCAACCGGTACGACAACAGGGAATGCCACAGCAGGCAATTCCGACGTCGAACCCTCGCATTCCTCCAACAGCTCAACAGACTCATTCGTTCCAGACAGCAGGCTTGGAAGCCCTGGCCGTGACAACGCCTCCTCCGATGGATGCCGCGCCCTATTATCGACAGCAACCGGTCGGACAGTCTTCCTACCTGCCTCCAGCCCCTGTCTATGGATCGGATCCGATTCGAGAGTCGCATGTGCCGATGGGAAACCATTCTGCACCAGGCACTGAACCCGCGAAGCGAAGCTGGTTCGGATCGATCCTGGATTCTGTCATCCCGAAAGTGGGGGAGAATGTGAAAGAGAATGCTGCTGAATTTCATTCCGCCGCTGCCGTGTTCTCGGAGCAATTAGAACAACTCCTGGCACAGCAAGCCGAAATTGGCAAAGAGCAGTTGCTACAGGCGGAAATTGAATCAGGCAAATCACCGGAAACGCCACAGGTTGTTGAAGCATCCCCCATTCCGTCTGGGATTGGGTCAAATTCCGTTGAGTCGAACTCCATCGAATCTCAGCAGTCCTGGAAATCGGTCATCTCCACGCTTACCGACAATGGCCAACCGGCAATGGCCTCTGACCTTCGCGAGGAATTCCCATTGTCTCCTCGGCGATTGCGATAAAACGGGTTGCTCAGAACTGGTCGAATCCGGAGCGAGCGGTCATACTGCTTTGAAGCAGTACGGTCCCAGACTGGACTATCAAACCTGAGTTCTTCGAACACCCGCTCCCCTCTCTTTAAAAGGATTGTCCTGATGACGATGCTTCTCTCTCGCCGCTGGACGCTTTCCGCTCTGATTGTTTCCGTGCTTTCACTGAGTTTGTCCGGAATCAGTGAAGCACAGTCTCCTCCTCCTTACGGGGAAGCCATTTCTCTGGAAGATGCGAAGAAAGTTCTGGCTGCTGCGGAAGCGGAAGCGAAGAAGAACAACTGGCCTGTGGCGATTGCAGTCGTCGATGGTTCCGGATTTCTTGTTGCCTTTCAACGACTTGAAAACACACAGCTCGGAAGCATTGAAATTGCTTTACAGAAAGCCAAAACGTCCGCGTTGTTCCGCCGACCAACAAAAGCAATGGAAGCCGTACTTGCTCAGGGAGGAGAAGGGTTGAAGATCCTCAGTCTCCCGGGGGCGTTGCCCATTGAAGGAGGACTTCCCATCGTTCGTGACGGAAAAGTGATTGGAGCGATCGGTGTTTCTGGTGTAAAATCATCAGAGGATGCTCAGATTGGCAGCGCCGGGCTAGAGGCGTTAAAATAATATTAAACCATAAGTGATAACAATCATATTAGATTTAAACTGTACGATAAGTCAGTGTCTTTGTAATTTCGCGAAGATGCAGACGTTTCACATGTCGTTCACTTAAAAACTGAAAGACCTGACTCTTGATAATGAGTTCTCTTACATATGGTAATCGAATTTCTTTAACGAGACCGACACTGTTCTTATCTTCCCCTTGACTCCATTTCACCCTGGCTCTCTTGTGGCTCACCGAACTTTGATTACAGGCGCGTCCGTCGTTCTCCCTGACGGCATGCAGACGATTTCAGTTTTGATTGAAGGGGAACGAATTCTGGCGCTGAATCCGGCTTCCACGGCGCGTGTGGATGAAACGGTTCATGCTGACGGACTGCATTTAATCCCCGGCGTGATTGATGATCAGGTTCACTTCCGTGATCCGGGATTGGAACATAAGGAAGATCTGCATACCGGCAGTCTGGCCTGCG
>DATMFC010000508.1:0-4865 GCA_035556335.1 Planctomicrobium sp.
ACAACATTAATGGTCACCCATTCCATGCAACAGGCCGCATTTCTGGGAGATCGGGCAATTATGATGGATCGCGGACGTATTATTCACGACATCAGCGGGCCAGCCAAACAGCGTCTGCGCGCTGAAGATTTACTGGCTCAATTCGAAGAAGTCCGACGATCTAACTTATTAGATGAATCAACAGCGAAAATGCTTAGTCGGCAGTATGTGTGAAATGCATAAATACTCACGCAAAGGCGCTAAGGCGCAAAGAATTTTGAATCAGACTCTTCTCTGAATTCTTTGCGCCTTAGCGCCTTTGCGTGAGATTATTCCATTTACAGAACAACCGTCGATATTTGTTAACGTTCTGTCTACTGAATAGAAAGACCAGAGAAATGAATTTTATTGTTTCTCTTATTAAGCATCTTGGTGTTGGAATCGCACTGATTGTTTTAGCATCAGCGATACTATTAATCACCGATCCTAAAAAACATCAGGTCGGGGACGCGTCGAAGCCGCGTCCTCGTGTTGCGGTCGTCAACTACACTTCCATTCCGATTCTGGAAGAGGGAGAAGCAGGCTGGACCGCCGGGATGGCGGAGTCCGGTTTTGTGAACGGTCGGGATGTCGAATTTGTTCGATATAACGCGGAAGGAGACCGGCCGACTGCCATTCTTATTGCCAAGGAAGTGGCCGGTCGGGACTTCGATCTGATCTCCACGTTCTCAACACCGACACTTCAGGCGATGGCGACCGCGAATCAGACGTCGAAGATTCCGCATGTCTTCTCACTCGTGGCGGATCCCTGGCTGGCGGGAGTTGGACTGAACAAGGCAGACCCGAGTCAGAATCCCGACTATATGACCGGATATGGAACCCTCCAACCGGTGAAGGAAGTCTTTCATCTCGCTCGTATTGCAAATCCGTCGCTGAAGAAAGTGGGAGTCGCATGGAATCCGGCGGAGACAAACTCCGAAGTGACCACAATCATTGCCCGGGAGATCTGCAAGGAACTGGGAATTGAACTGGTGGAAGTGACGGTCGATTCCTCGTCGGCCATCGTCGATGCCGCGCGGGCACTGGTGAGTCGCGGTGTCGAAGCGGTCTGGGTGGGAGGAGACACTACGGTTTCCATGGGACTGGATACGCTGGTCTCAACAACGCAGTCCGCAAAGATTCCGGTCTTCACCAACATGCCCGGCGATGTCAAAAAGGGAAGCCTGTTCTCACTCGGGGCCGACTACTACGAAGTAGGACGAACGTCAGGAATCCTTTCAGCCAAAATTCTGAAAGGGGCCAAACCGACCGATTTCGTCATCGAGAATTTTATTCCGGAACAACTGGGGATTAACGAAGTCGCCTTGAAGTCATTCCCCGGCTGGAAGTTCGGTTCCGACTGGCGAACCCGGGCCAAGGTGAAAGTGGATGAAACCGGAGTTCATGAAGAGAAGCGGCAAGCGGTTGTTCTCCGTCCACAGGAGGGACGCACCTATCGTGTTTCCATCCTGTACTTCGCTCCGAACCCGGCCAGTGACTCGGCAATTGCGGGGCTTCAGCGTCGATTGAATGAACTCGGGTTTATCGAAGGGAAGAACGTTCAGTATGAACTGCAACATGCCCAGGGAGATATGGCCCTCATTCCTGCCATCCTCCAGAAACTGGATCAATCGAATTGTGATCTGATTGTCTCGTTGACCACTCCCTGTCTTCAGGCCGCCTGTACGATGGTGAAACAGAAGCCTGTTGTGTTTACGGAAGTGTATGCTCCGATTCTCGCCGGAGCGGGAACCTCTCCCACCGACCACTTGCCTCACATTACCGGAGTCAGTTCATTCCCTCCGGTCGCACAGATGTTCGACACCATGCAGGAAGTGGTCCCCGGCTTGAAGACGGTCGGCGTCGTCTACAACAACGGAGAGGCCAACTCACGCAAAGCGATTGAACTTGCCAGAGACATCTGTAAGAAACGGGGGCTCAAGCTCGAAGAATCCCCAGTCTCCAATTCCAGTGAAATCCTGCAGGCAGCACAGGCCCTCTCGCAACGGGGAGTTCAGGTCCTCTGGGAATTGGGTGACAACACCGTTACGCAGGGACTTGAGGCTCTCATCAAAGGAGGACTCGACGCGAAAATCCCGGTCGTGAACAGTGACGCCGAGTCGGCAGAGCGGGGAAGCCTGCTCGGTGTCGGGATCAGCTTTTCCCAGAGCGGTTACGCCGCAGGAGATCTTGCTGCACAGGTTTTACTCGGAGAAAGTCCGGCAAAGATTCCGTTCAAAGAGGTCGCCGAAATTCAACTTGCTGCCAATCTTGAGACGGCAAGAAAGCTGAACTACGAATTCAATCCGGCGTTGCTGAAAAAGTGTGAACAGTTTTACGGAGTCCGTGCCCGGGAGAATCGTCCGTTGAAAGTGGCCTTCGTTCAACTGGTGGAAGGTCCGGCGATTGATGATGCGACGGAAGGAGTGTTCGCTGGTCTTGCTCACGCAGGACTGAAAACCGATCAGGACATCACCGTCAAGAGGTACAACGCCCAAGGGGATCTCGCCCAACTTCCGCAGATCTTTCAGACGATCGAAGGGGGAACGTTTGACCTCATCATCACGTCGACCACTCCCGCCATGATTTCCGCCGCACGATCAACGAAGAAAACGCCCATCGTTTTCACCGTCGCCAGCAATCCGCCGGATGTGGATGTCTTTCCACCGGGACAGGAACAGCCGAATCTGGTGGGGGTCTATGATGATCCGCCACTCGGCCAACTGCTGGAACTGGCGGAGAAACGACTCGGAAAAATCAAGACGGTCGGCACCATCTGGAACCCTGCGGAACCGAATTCCGAAATCTCCGTCAAACGCCTGCGAGCCGCCTGTGAGAAGAAAGGTTACAAGCTGGTCGAACGCCATGCGTCTGCCGCAAACGAACTCCGTGACATCACCGCTGCCATCTGTCTGGCCGGAATTGATCTGCTGGTAGTCTCTGCCGACAACGTGACCAGTTCCGGATTCCCGGCGATTATCACAGTCGCCAAGAACCAGAAAATTCCGATCTTTTGCACAGAACCGGATCTCGTCCGCAAAGGAGCCGACGCCGCGATTGGAGTCAATTTCTCAGACTGGGGGAAGCAGTCCGCTCGACTCGCCGCGCTGATTCTGGCGGGGGTGCCGGTGGAGCAACTTCGTTCAGAGAAAGTGAACTCAATTCATTCGCTGACCCGTGAGGAAGTGGCTCAGTAGGT
The DNA here is from genome assembly GCA_035556335.1 of Planctomicrobium sp. Taxonomy (GTDB): domain Bacteria; phylum Planctomycetota; class Planctomycetia; order Planctomycetales; family Planctomycetaceae; genus Planctomicrobium. Next base: position 3,218 of record DATMFC010000508.1, read on the forward strand.
TGCTACGAGAGTGGATGCTCTGATGGGGGGCTCCGGCATTGGTGAGGAGGACGCGCTATCATGTCTGGTATTCACTCGGTCATTTCTTCATCTGATGTTCGCTCCGTTCCCGGTCAGGTTGCAGTCGAAGCGAAAAATTTCGATTGGGGCGATTGGGATCAGGCAATCACAGATGCGGTTGTTGAGCCGAATGCAGTGATGTCGAATCTCAAAATCACGCGACTTCATTACCTGCTTGCCCATGCGATGCGGGACGTTCTTGGGGAAGATGCTGGAGCGAATTTCCATACATGGGCCGTTTGGGGATCGCGCAAGGCAGGGGTAACGATTCGACAAGAAGACCGGGATCAGGCCCGTCGGGACGGCACCGTTGTGGGGAGCGTCGTGGGGGGACTCATTGGACTCTTCCTCGGAGCATTTCTTTATGGCGGGAGCAGCTGGTCTGCGGTTCTGGCGTGGGGTTTATTCGGTGGATGCTGTGGAGGGCTGACCGGTCGACTGATCGTTCATCGTAGCCGTCAAGTTGCTTCGCAACTCATCCTGCATGGAAACCAAACCGTTCTGGATGATATCGGTCGTCAATCCGCTCGTTTCATCGTCACGTTCCGCGATGCGAAGGAGGCTGATCCCAGGCAGCTTGAACGATTTCTTGCTGGTCTGCGGTCAGGTGGATCAGAGGCCGACGGACAAGATCTTCTGAGGCAGTCGTTCTCGCTGTATTGGCAGGCAAAGTACACCAGCGATCCAAAGAAAAAACATGAGACCGCTTACTTTGCCAACTGCCTGGCGGTGTTGCATGAACACATTCGACTGCAACCCGACATTAAGGGATCGCTGCCGTGGATCATCAGTAAGTGTGTCACACAACGCCTTATGCAGTTCGACATCGGTTCAACCCAACTCGACGTCAGTCACGATGTCCCGTCATTAACTGATCTGCCGTATCCACCGACGCTGACAAAACTCTACGAACCAGAGTTGGTTGAATTTCTTCATGGAGCCAATGGTTGGGACAAGACCAGCAGACGCCTCGCCCGTACCGCTGCTGAAGACTGGACGAATCTCCGGGAACGAATGAGATATATCGTCAATCTGTTCCGGGTGCTGCACTTGTCGCCGACCGTCTGGCAGGCTCCGTATTCCGATGAATGTCTCAAGGAGATTTCCGCTGATCGCCTCCCATCGGAATTGATATGACTTGAGAGTTCCGGCAGGTCATGCACCGCATGACGATGCAACCAAAGCGGCAGGCAATGCCTGCTCTACGGCTGGGATGTGTTCCTGGCGCTTCAGGGGTGAAAAGACATTTCCATCAAAGCAGGTGGCTTTGAAACCAATGGGTTCTCCGGCGATCACGCCAATCCCAGGTCTTCATAGATCGCGGAATTGAGTTCACGAAACCGCCGGTTATGAGCGTCGTCTCCAGGCATTCCATTGGCGACCGCCGCAACCACCAGTCGTTGTTCCGGGTCGACAAATCCAATCGACGATTGTGAGCCGCCATGACCAGATGCGTTTTCAGAAGCATAAATGCCGAATCCATAGGGAACCGTCTCCGCGCCGTATCGATTCGAATTGATAATCAGCCCCAGGCCGAAGTCGACAACATGTTGAAAAGAAAGGTCAAACTTTCCTTCCCGTTGTCGTC
>DATMFC010000509.1:0-3179 GCA_035556335.1 Planctomicrobium sp.
GAATGGATCGTGAATCTGCTCGTGAGACATGTCGAGCACCTTGCGGTGATCCCCCACGACGAACAGAGTTCCAACCTTTTTGCTTTCCCGCCCTTCCCTTCCTACTTCCACGGCCAGATCGACAACGCGTCGCAAGGTTCCCAGCGGAACCTGTGTTTCGAGCCGCTGCAAATCCCGAGCGGTCAGTCGGGCGAGGCGTTCGCTCAGGTTGATCACACTCAGGGAATCAATGGAGTCCCGTTCGTAACCAGAGTAGAGGACCAGAACCCGATCTCCCGGTTTCATCAGATTATCGGCAATGGATTCCAGCAATGCCTGACTGATCTGGACCTGTCTGGTTTGCGGTTCCTGAATCAAAGGAACCACCGTCACGCCATCGGCTTTGGCGGCTTCCAGCACTTCCGGTACTGGCGAAGCGACAATCAGCAGCGACTTCTTCAGCAGAGACTGAATCACTTTGAAATCGTACGGAACATCTGCCAGAACCACGGTGGCAATGCAATTGACTTCTTCCGTAATGACTCTCGCCTGCCGAATCAGGGTTGCGAGAATCGGGGGAAGATTGTCACGGGACATGAGTCAATGCCTGCGGCGCCGTTAGAGAACGCCGCCATGTTGCCCGATCGGCGTCGTTCTGGAGGTGGACCCGTGCTGTAAAGAAAACACAACACGGAAGTTGCGGGGAAGATACCGCAGTTTAGATAAATTCCGCCGGGCGTCAAACGAGCTTGAAAAAAGTTATTGATTTGATCTGAATTTCACGGCAATGACGATTGGGGCACGGTCTCACTGAAAACCGAAATTCAACTCGCTACACTGCGCTACAACGATTTTCCCGTTTTCAGAAGACAGGCAGGACCGGATGCCCATGGCGATCTCATTGATCGGCTATCGAGGAACAGGCAAGACAACCGTAGGGGCCGCGCTCGCGGAACGTCTGAACTGGAAATTCATTGATCTTGACCCGATCATTGAACAACAGTCCGGCATGACAATCGCCCAGATTTTCGAGCAGCATGGGGAACCTCATTTCCGGATGCTCGAATCCAATGCATTACAGCAGGCATTGTCACAGGGAAATGTTGTCGTTTCTCCCGGAGGGGGAGCAATCCTCGATTCCTCGAATCAGGGGGCGATGCAGGGGGCCGGTCCGGTTGTCTGGCTGGTGGCGTCTGTGGAAACGATTATGGACCGGCTGGCCTCCGATCCGGCCACAGTCCACAGTCGCCCTTCCCTCACCGGTTCAGATGCTCTTTCCGAAATTGCAGATGTCCTGAATGTTCGAACCCCTATTTATAATCAGGCCGCCACAATTACGGTTTCAACGGAAAATCGAACACCAGCCTCGATTGTGGATGAAATCGTTGGTCAATTAGATTGAAAGAAGTCGGGAACGGATGGGAGGATTCAGTTGGCCGATCCCTGAATCCTGACCCCTCTTTATTATTGCTACCCACTATCTACTACCCACCACCCACTTTTTTCAATCAGAGACCGGACGGGTTTTCCCATCATGATCGCAGACGCATCACTCGCATTACGGCTCGATTTTCCGGCCTGGATCATCCTGCCGTATCTGTTTGTGATGGGAGCCATGGTCGGCAGTTTTCTGAATGTTTGCATCTATCGCATTCCGACTCAGGAACGGTTCTTCAACCAGTTGCATCAACTCTGGAACCGCCCGTCCCATTGCCGGCGCTGTGGGACGAATATTCGCTGGTACGACAACATTCCCATTTTCGGTTGGCTGAAATTAAGAGGTCGGTGCCGTGAGTGTCGAATGGGAATCTCTCCCCGATATCCGCTGATTGAATTCTTTAACGGCTGTTTGTGGGTCTTGCTGTTCTGGATGGAAGTCCCGCTGGGAATGAGTTCTTCTCTCTCTGAGAGTTGCGTCTATTCCGACATCGGGCCCCAGGTCTATCCCGGATTGGGATGGCTCTCCCCGGAATGGTTTGTCGTGGTGCGGTTTGTCTTTCATCTGGTTCTGGTAGAAGCGCTGCTGGTGGCTTCCATGATCGATTTCGATCTCCGCATCATCCCCGACGCCTCGACTCTTCCAGCCATGGTCTTTGCGGTGATCGTCAGTGCGACGATCGCCCGGGTGCATCTGGTTCCCGTCTGGTTCCAGAGCCCGAACATGTACGATTCCTTTTCACTGATCACACCGGACTGGATCCATCCGTTCCTCAAGGGAGGAACTGTTCCCGACTGGGTGAGCCAGATGCCGCATCTGCACGGTCTGCTGGCGAGTCTGGCCGGATTGATTGCGGGAGGGGGAATTGTCTGGATTGTGAGATTAATTGGCTTCTGGGTACTCCGTCAGGAAGCGATGGGATTTGGGGACGTGATCCTGATGGCCATGATCGGGGCCTTTCTCGGGTGGCAGCCCACAATTATGGCCTTCTTCATCGCCCCCGCTGGTGCGATTGCCGTAGTGGTGGGCATGATTCTCTGGAACGGAATTCAGCGACTTCTCGGAAATTCACGTCCTCTCGATAAGATGATTCCGTACGGTCCTTATCTGAGCCTGGGGACATTGATCACCATTCTCTTCTGGCAACCGTTGTTCGAAAGAACGAGACACATGTTCGAGATGGGAGTGTTGCTGATCCCCTTCTCATTGATCATGTTGACCACATTTCTCTTCGCCCTGCTGATTGTACAACTCGGAAAACGGGCTCTGGGAATTCGGTCGCCCGAACCGGAATCGCCCGGCGGTTGGAGACCGGCCGACCAGACATGGTTCTTCAAGGGAGAGAACGTGAACCGTCACACTGGTCGCTGGAAATCAAGCGACTGGGAAGGAAACTCCGCCGGACAAGGGACAACACACATCGAACGCTGGCGCGGCCAGGACTCCTCCAGTTCCTCCCGGTTACGTCCGCCGAAGCAGTGGTGACAAGCAGTGGGAGAAGAGGTCAGGGATCAGAAATCATTCAAAATAAATTCGAATACCTGTTTCGAATTTTGCGACATTGTCGCTGAGTGAAGCCTGTTAAAGTTGCAAAGAGATTTTTACCCCGAAGTCGCAAAGAACGCCAGGAAAGAGGAAACCACGAATGGGCCGAATCTGACGAATCTTTTGTTCGGCATCTCACAGTCATTCATTCGTGTGATTCGCTCGATTCGTGGTTTCTTCGACACGCATTCACGTCATCTTGACCAGTCAGGCTGGA
>DATMFC010000510.1:0-2491 GCA_035556335.1 Planctomicrobium sp.
GCGAGCGGTCAGTCGCAATGCTTCATCGCGTTGTCCCTGATCGAGCCGGGTTTTGGCCTGACGCAGGTGGTCGACCACTCGCCGACGGTTCACATCGTCAGGAGAACTGGTCGGGTCTGATGTCACCGGCTGGAATCCCTGTCGCGGAACGGCCGCGAAAGGATCGTTTCCTTTCGGTGTGACATCTTGTGCAAAGGTCTGAGCACCGAGCCATAAGCCCGTGCTGAGCAGACCTCCATACATCAGCTTTTCGCAGGTTCGGAACATCGTCGGCCCCTCCTTGAGGCTCTGACCAGGCTGATCCAGTCTCTTTCGATTTCTCGCCATGACTCGGTTTGCCGCTAGGAATTGATGGGGAGGAAAGGTGCAACCGAGCAGGCTGTTGGAGAACGTTCCGAAGAACCACTCCAATGGCTCAGCCATTCTGGATCGCGCCTTGTGAAATGAACGTCAGTTGATTGAAACAGAAGGGAATCGAGAATCGGTGTGACCGCATTGAATCGTCAGTGCCGTTCTCACGGTCTGGCAATTCAATGCGTTCGCACGTCTCTCACAGGTGGGAACACCATTACGAACCTGACCGCGTTCCCGGTGTTTCGGGATGGAGAGGACCTCCATTGTTCCACGGTCAGGCCGATTCGTTATGCTGAATAATTCAGAAAATCAAACAGGGTCAAGAGGTCCCTCAGGATTTTCCTGACTCGATCTGAATTTCCCGCTTCTTCCGGCGAGTGTTGCCGAAATCAGCGGGGTTCAGCGGAATTTTGTCTCGTTGCTTTTCTTGTCTTCAGGCTTGTCTTCGGTGTCGAACATGGTTTCGATGACGGCGGTCTCCATGACCTCTTTCATCACCTCTTTCACACGTCCTTCACGCCATTCTTCAATAATCTGCATGCGGATCTCTTCCTGAACCTCTTCGAGCGGCTGATGCCCTGCCTCGCGACGTTCAAGAACTTTGACGATCTGCATTCCAGTAAACGATTTGATCGGCTTGCTGATTTTTCCCGGCTTCAGGGTTTCCAGTTCCTTGCGAACTTCCGCAATGGCGATACTGGCGGGCTGGGTCCAGTCCCAGTGTCCCCCGGAGTTTTTCAAAGGGCCGTCTGAATATTTCTTGACGGCATCATCAAACGACATTCCCTGTTTGATCGCCTGCAACGCTTCTGCAATCTGCTCTTCCGCCTGCTCTGGAGTCCGGGAAGAACCCGTCGAAATCTGAAGCTGTTGCCATTTCACCTGAGTCGGCTGGGCGTACTTGTCGATCTGTTTGCGATAGACCGCCAACAGTTCGGCCCGACTCGGTTTGGGTTCTTCACCAATCTTGGTTCGAACGAACTGTGAGGCCATTTGCTGATCGGAATAAATTCGCCGCATCGTCTCCAGTGAAGTCCCCTGATCCTGCAGAAGGACTTCCAGCTCTGTGGTGGAGGTGACTTCGAATTTAATCTTCAGGCTTTCGACAACATCCTTTTCGAAGTAGGAATCGATCTGTTTATTCACGTCGTCCAGTTGCTCTTTTTTCAGACGGGACCGGACGGCCTGGGCCAACAGGTTCTGTTCGACCATCCGGTCGAGATCCCGGCGAATCAGCATCTCCTGAGCTTTGCGGAGGTACTTCCCTTTTTCAGCTTCCGTCAGTTTTTTCTGTTTGACGGCCACTTCAAGCTGGGCTTCGTACTCGCGCATTTTTGCGCCGTACTGCTCCAGCACATCACTGGCCAGCAGCGGCCGTCCATTCACCCGGGCAATGACGGCGGTATCGGCTAACGGCGACTCAGCATCAAACGATGCGGAGACCAGTTGAATTTTGGAATCCGACGGGGTTTCCGCAGTCTGGGCAAGTGCTTTTTCCTGAACTTCACGAACAGCGCTGCTGATTCGCGGCGGCGGCGGGCCCAGTACCGGATTCGCCACATTGTAACTTTTACCAGCGCAGCCACTCACCATCGCGAGCATCAACAGGAGATGGCGGTGGTGCTTGGGCATGGTTTTCGGGCTGACTTACGAATGGTGATTTCGTCGGAACACTCTGACTCAGAACAGGTTCCGTTTCATTGAACCGGTTCGTTTCGACGAAATTGGAGGCGATTTCCCCCAATCTTCAGGGAATCAGGCCGCTTTCTTACCCCCAGATGCCGAATTAACGCAACACGGATTTCAGAAAGTTGACCAGTTTTGCGCCGATCATGCCGCTTTTGGGGAGCAGAAGGTACGAATTCCGCCGGTCGACGATTCGTAGGTCAATTCCCTGACGTCCAGCCAGGTCGTGAATCCGCTGATCGTCGGTGTAACTGAGGACGGCAAACCGCTCCTCTTCCAGCCGGATCGCGTCAATTCCCCAGCGATACGCCAGCAGTTCCAGTTCTTTCAGAGAAAGGAACCGGATCGCCTCTTTCGGCAGCGGACCGAAACGGTCGCGGAGTTCTTCCGTCGCTTCTTCCAGTTCCGCCAGCGTGCAGACTGTGGACAACTTGCGGTAGACGTCAATTTT
>DATMFC010000511.1:0-1879 GCA_035556335.1 Planctomicrobium sp.
GAGAGGGGAAAGAGAAAAGCGAAAAGGGAAAAGAATTCTTCCCAGCGATCGCTCAATCCCTCTTCTTTCCCCTTCTCCCTTTCCCCTTTTCCCTACTCCAAAGGAGTCCCCATGGGAGCCCGTCAACGGCTCAACAGTTTATACTTCACCTGCATCCTGATCATCGCCGCTGTTTGCGGAGTCACGATGGAATCCTGGGGAGTCTTCGCCGGTGTGATGATCGTGCTGGCCGTCATTTCGATTCACGGCGGCAATATCCGCCCCAGCCCTACGATTCGTCCACGCCGCCGATACCGGCGCCATTGATTTCCTCTGTTCAATGCCCATGCCGAGCCCCTCGTTCCCCAGCGAGGGGCTCGGTTTTTTGCTTTCTGGAGTCCCTTCATGAACTTTTCCCTGTGTCGCCGTCCCTGGCTACGAGTGGCAAAATACCTGGAACAGCAGTATCAACGGATGCAGAGTCGTCCACCGGATCAGACCACCTTGTCCGATGAAATCTGGGACCGAGTTCAACAACTGCAATACCGGCTGCAGCTCGCCAATCGATCCCGCTTCATCGCCGCTCAAACACATCTTCGCCGACAACTCTCGCAAACACTGCGCCGACTGGCGAAGGATTGTCTGTATCAAGCCGAAGACCTGGAACGTCATGAATCGCAGCCGGAAGTTCCCACACTCAGGTTGTTGCTGGAGGAACTGCAGTCGCTACAGGATGAATTTGATCAGGTCGACATTGACTGGCTCACGAAGATTCTCCGCGTCCGGACGGAACGGATCATTCTGGAAGAGATCGACCTCGGTCCCTTCGAGATCCGACTCTCGTTGGATCAACTCGGTTGTTACCAGCCCTATCAGGTGATCGCTCTCGATCCGTGTCGCCCAGGCTGTTGCGATGATGTGACGCACCCGCATGTGCAGAGCGATACGCTCTGTGAAGGAGATGGTCGACACCCCATTGCCCGGGCACTGGAACAGGGACGTTTGGGAGAGTTCTTCCTGCTCGTGGCCCAGATTCTCCGGACTTACAACTCGGGATCGGCGTACTGTCGGCTTTCCGACTGGAATGGTTCGCCGTGTGCGGATTGCGGCGACACGGTCAATGAGGAGGACCAGTACACCTGCGATCGCTGCAGTTCCCGCATGTGTGATCGGTGCACGAGTTCCTGTACCTGCTGTGATGAAACGCTCTGCAATGAATGCAGCTCCACCTGCGAATCGTGCCAGTGCACGGCCTGCGATCATTGCCTGAGTCACTGTGATTCCTGCAATGAATCGATCTGCAGCGGTTGCCTGAATGATGACCTTTGCCCCACCTGCTTCGAAGATTCTCAGGAGAACAACGATGAAGAAACCGACCACGAAGAAGCCACTTCAGAATCGGCGCCAGCTGCGACGACCGCGCCGGAAGCGCCAACAACGACGCCCGACCCTGCGGTTCAGCCCGACTGCCTGGGCGAAACTCTTGTACCTGAGTGATCTGGGACCGACGGAAGTCGGCGGGTTCGGAATCTCAGCACCGGACGATCTGTTGTTCGTCCAGGACATTCAACTCGTTCAGCAGCACTGCACGGAATCATTCGTGGCGTTTGATGACATCAGTGTCGCGGATTTTTTCGAAGACCAGATCGACTTCGGCCGTCGGCCCGAAGAGGTGGGCCGGATCTGGATTCATACCCATCCGGGAAGCTGTCCTCAACCCAGTCCCACAGATTACTCGACATTCGAGTGCGTTTTCGGCGGCTGTGACTGGGCGGTCATGATGATTATTGCCCGGAGTGGCGACACCTATGCGGAACTTCATTGGAGAGCCGGTTCGGCCTCGCTTCCCATCAATCTCGAAGTGGATTTCACACAGCCATTCGCGGAGAGCAATCACACC
>DATMFC010000512.1:0-3670 GCA_035556335.1 Planctomicrobium sp.
GAACCACGGAATGAACGGAAGACACGGAAATGAAGAGGGGAGTGGGAGATGTGCTGAAAACAGAGTGTCGTCTCGGTGAATCACCGAATTTCTTCACCACCCGTTTTCTTCATTCCTGTTCCGTGATTTCCGTCTTTTCCGGAGTGAATCATCCGGGGTGGGCACAGCTCTCGTGGTCTGATCTTTCGGGAAGGTGAGTGCGGTGCTACCGGTAGACGGAGTCTTCCATAAGAGGGTGAAGTGAGATTCCGTCGAACATTCGAATGTCGATTCGTTGTGGAGTGCTCGTGGCATCGAGTCCGCCGAATCGGGTGACGTAGTCCTGAAGTCGAGCCAGTTTCACACTGGAGGTTGGCTCGAGATCATCCACACCCGGAATCTTCCCCCAGAGAACCCGATTTCCCCCAACGGTTTCAATTTCAAATACGAGTTGGTCCGGTGTGACCGTTGCAGGATCAACATTGGGGGCAATCAGGGCTTTAAACCCGAAGTGCTTCCAGTAGGTCTCAAGATTCTGCTCAGGAGTCAGCAGTGAAGTCAGTTGGGCTGCGGCCACGACGATGGGGTCTCCCCAGAAGGCTCCGGTGCGACCTTGAGGAAGGGTTTTTACTCCCCGAATGTGGGGGAGGCGGGAAGTGTCAGCAAGCTCAAAGTCTCCGGGAGGGAGCAGGACCCCTTCAACGTCGATGGGATAAAGCCCGCCGGGAACTTCCACGAACGCGACCGGTGTTCGAAACTCAACGTCGACCTGTAATGTTCTTTCCCGGGTGATCTGCACTGACTTTACCGATTTTACCCAAGGGTTCGATTCCCAGGACCGAGCCACTTTCTCACAGAGATCCGGTTCGAGCAGTGAAACGTTCTCGGACAGATCAGAGCCTTGAATCACCTGTTGCAGAATGGTTTCAGGAACCCATTCGTTGGGAGGTGTCAGCCGGGTTTCTTCCAGTGGAAACTGATACTCCGCCTGTTGCGAGAGATCCGGCAGTGAGAGAGGCAACCAGACGGCCACTGTCACTGCAATCAGGGCGCACAAGCCACACAACCACATTCCCGGCTGTTGCCACCAGCGGGGAGCTGCTGGCTCGGGGGCAGTTTTTGCAGACGATTTGACTTTAACAGGCTTTGCAGACACGGACGATCCAATGACGATTGACGTCGTCTGGAGAAGAGATTCCTTCACCACATCGGATGTCTACCGGTTGGAACATGTCGAAATTTCCAGGCACCGGCATTTTCTGCCGATCTCGTACAAACGGCCTATTCTTTAGATCGTATCCCGAAATGATCTGGCCGGGGTGTCCGGAATGGAACGCATGGTTCGTGTGCCACTGCTCTGTGAGCAGTGCAAACGTCAGAACCACTTTCTTTTGTCCAACGTCTTTCCGCGGTCAACATCGTTTTCACATTCGGCACTGCTCGCAGAGCAGTGGCACACAAGACGACTTTTCCTGGATTGTGGGCCACCCCGTAGAAAACGAGTCAAAACAAAGTGGTCGCACCACTACGACGCCCTGGACTGCCAGCGATCGGCATGAGCACGATAAGCCGCAGAAATCATTTCTTCACACAAGTCAGACATCGACCAACCGCAAGCCGCTGCCGACATCGGGACCAGGCTGTGAGAGGTCAGTCCCGGTAATGTGTTCACTTCCAGAAGCTGGGGGATGCCGTTCAAATCGATTCGAATGTCCACCCGACTCACGCCACGACACCCAAGAACCTGACTGGCACGTACCGCGAGTTGCTGCGTTCGTTGAACGAGCGGTTCCTCGAGGTCCTGCATCACTTCGTAACGGGTTTCGTCATCCTGATACTTGGCGGAGAAGTTGAAGAAGGAACGGGGTGTCGTAATCCGGATCGGAGGAAAAGCCACATCATCCAGAACGGGGACTGTCCATTCATCTCCAAGAATGGCCCGTTCGAACAACACCCGATCATCCAGATTGCGTGCCAGTGCGACCGCGTCAAGCAAGTCTTTCGGATCTTCCACCAGCGAAACGCCAAGGCTCGACCCCTGTGCTTCCGGCTTGACGACAAGAGGAAATCCCAGCGAACGACCGAGTTGCATGATGGTTGATGGGGTCGCAAATTTTGAGACCGGGACATATTCCGGAGTTGCCAGACGAGCGGAGAGAAAGCGTCTCTTGGCGTCCAGTTTGTGAAACGCCAGCGATGACGCGGCTGCTCCACTCCCCGTATAGATCACGTTCAATTCATCCAGTTGCTGCTGGATTTGACCGTCTTCGCCAAACGTTCCATGCAGCGCAAGGAAGGCGGCATCAAACCGGTGAAGTCTCATGGAACTGACAGAAAGATTCTGTGGATCAAGAACTTCGACCTGATGTCCGGCGGTCTTCAATGCCTCGGCTGCGTTCTTCCCGGTGAGAAGGCTGATCTCCCGCTCCGCCGAAGTCCCCCCGGCCAGTACAGCAATTCGCGCCGGTTCAATCCGCGCCGTTCTGGAATTTCGACCGGGAAGAGAAACTGGAGTTGAACGCGCATTCTTCACGGCCGATGTTTCCAAATTCAAGGTGCGTATTCAAGACGGTATCGAAAATGAACCTCACAGTAAGGAGCCCTCCGGTGGTCTTGAATGGTCTGATCATCGCCTTCCCGGGGAGGAGGAATGAGCCAATTCTTTGAGAGAAGAAACAATCGTCATAAACGGCGCGATCTCGCGGAGTCCAGAGGCCGAACTTCCGTCAGTTAAAGACGCGATGGCCATTTCTGCAGGGCTTTTGCCTGTTTCAAGATGGGCAAATTCCGGGAGCCTCGCCCTCCCGTGGCATTTTCAATAAAGCGAAAGCCCTGGCCATTTCTGGAATCAGTTCCAAAATCCCCGTTCTGTCGTGAGAATAATAACTTCGGCAGTGTTACCATGGTTCGAATCAACGCTTTCGTATCCACAATATTATTGATGTGAGACAACAATGAGATTGACGTTACTTCTGACAACGCTCTCTGTTTTGAGTCTGTCTGTATCAGGGGTTTCAGGCTGTTCCTCTGGAAGTCGGACGGAGTTCACAACCTGGGTTGCTCGCTGGGCCGATGCCGGGACTATCCCGGGAATTCATCAGGGAAGCGTTGAATTACTGGAGTTCGGGGACAACGGCGTCGGAACAGGAAAGATCGTGATCTGGTCCGATCTGCCGGAAGGGAATGCGAAGACGGAATCGTCGCTCACTGGACAGAAGTACGTTTCCAGTCTGCGCAACGCCGACGGAAGCAAAACACTTCTGGTGGTCGTGAAATCTTCAGACATCAAGGGAAGTCAGGGAATCGTTACTGTCGGAGACCGCAGCCTGAACCTGACGGATGGGCATGTCATCCTGATTTCGACTCAGAAGGGAACGCCGGAGGTTCTGCAACTGGAACTCGAACCTGGAAGCGAGATCTGGAAGATCGTGGGAGACGCGAATCAGGCGGAAGATCCACAAACCGAATTGTCTCTGTTCGCTCGATCAGAAAAAAAGGTGGGAGACTTCTTCCGCAAGCAGGTTGATGCTCTTGAACCTGCTGGAGAACAACCCGCGAATTAGAGCAGAACGGCTTGCGCCGGACGTTTGCTTTACATGAAGATGACCCGGGAGGGCGAAGCTCCTGCTGAGACGCAAGCAAGAGGACGCCTTCTATCTATTTGCGGCTCGGCGGGAGCTTCGCCCTCCCG
>DATMFC010000513.1:0-6631 GCA_035556335.1 Planctomicrobium sp.
AGCTGAAAGAGTTGTCTGACGTTCAGGAAGATGGTCTGGCAGCGAAGCCGTCGTCACGTCGGGCGCCTCAAGCGAAGAAAAGTGACTCTCCGGCAGCAAACAGACCGGTCGAAGCAACCGTCGATAAAAAGCCTGTCCGGGAGAAAAACAGACCGGTCGAGAAGGTGAAGAAGGAACCGGTTTCGACTGACGAGACTCCGAAGACACGGTCTGTGTGGAACTGGTTGCCGTTTGGCCGGAAGAAGGACGGGGAGACCGTTCAACTGAAGCCTCCGGTGAAATCGGAGTCAGTGGTTCCTGCTCCTCAAGTGGCCCCGGTCGCGAAGTCGGCTTCTTCCGAAAAGCCGCGCGTTCAGATCGAGAAGGTGAAGAAGGAACCGGTCTCGACAGACGGGACTCCTAAGACACGGTCTGCTTGGAACTGGTTGCCGTTTGGCCGGAAGAAAGACGGGGGAACTGTTCGACTGGATGCTCCAGCAAAATCGAAGTCAGTGGTTCCTGCTCCGCATGTGGCCCCGGTGGCGAAGTTGGCCTCTTCGGAGAAGCCGCGTGTTCAGGAGAAAAGCGTCGAAAAACCAGCTCCTGTCGTGAAGAGCCCGACCACTTCTCCTGCCCCGATCGCGCCGAAACCAGTGGTCAAATCAGCGGCACCAGTCAAAGTGGCGCCTGTTCCTGTAGTGGAATCGAAACCGGTTCCTCCCCCTGCCCCAGCGAAGGCGCCTGTGAAGCCTGTCGTCAAGGCAGAGCGTCGTGAAGAACCGGATGAGGATGATCTGCCGTCGCGAGAAATTCCAAAATCGTCCCCCAAGCCGTCATACGATTATGACATGGACGGGGAATCCGACCTGGATCTGGACGAAGATGACTTTTCCAGCTTGAGCAGTAAAGAACGGAAGAAACTCAAAAAGCTCCGCAAGCAACAGGCCCGTGCGCAGAAGTGATTTCGGATGATTCGGTGGCGGTGTGGAGAGCAGGCAGTCTGCGGCCTCTCACGGCTGCGCCGCCCCGATTGCAAGCAATTGGGGCCACCCGAAGGGACCGGTTGCAATCGTTTCTTTGCCGGAGTCTTTTTTCTGTCAATCAAGTCTGGGGAGCGTTGAATCAATGGATTCATGAAATTCGGGGTTTCTCCTTTGTCCAAATCAACAATTCGTGCCAAAATGACGTATGTTGAACGATCGGTATTTTCCGACTGTCGTCACATCCGGTTTTGCAAGCACGGCTTATGAGTGGTTGGTTTTCCAAAGCGAAAAATGCCCTGTCCCGCCCGGGGCCGGAGACGCCGCAGCCGTTTCTGGTCTCATGCGAATGCGGCTTGCCTCACTCCGGATTCCGCCGACAACGACATCAGCGCCTGATCTGTAAGACGTGCGGCCGGTCGTTATTCATTCTGCCACGAGACGTTTACCCACAACCCAGACTTTCAGCGGTTCCGACAACGAATCAGGCGGAAGTTGAAGACGATCTGACCGAACCGGGACCGGTGTCCATCGCCCGATTGCGGAAAAGGACCAAAGGACGAAATTCCTCCCCGCAGGATGTTGGAAACGAAACGGTTCAACCGCAGGAAAGCGTTTCCTCCAGACGGCCGGCGGCTCAGGGGACGACACGGCGAAAAGGGAAAAAAGAGGAAGCTCCTCCCCCTGCCGGTAAGATTCAACTTTCCCCTGCCGCCAAGCTGACGGATGCGGGTGATCATGTTTTTACGCGAGGATTCTGGAGTCCGTTTCGAATTGTGGCGGTCTGTGTCGTATTGGTTGGAGTCTTCACAACGATGTGGATGGTCCGACAATCGCGACTGTCGTACGCTGCTGAAGTCGTGCGGATGAAGACGGAGCCGGTGCTCGCGCTGATTCAGGAAGAGGACTGGAGTTCCGCGCGGCAGGAACTTGAATCGGTGGTTACGGCATTGAATCAACTGGGACGGACCGACCCGGAATCGCAGAAACTGCGGCAGTATTCTCGAGAGATTGGAGCGATGACGAAGCTTTCGTCGCAGGGACTGGATGTGATTCTGGAAGGGGTTCGTACTGAACATGATCAACTTCCCCAGAAGTCCCGCAAGAAGGCGAAGCTGGGAAATCATCTGCAGGGGCAATGGCTCGTTCTGGAAGGAGTTGTTCGTGACGTCACTCCTTCACGAACACGACAGCGGACTTATGAAATCTCTCTCCCCGGGCTGATCGCCGCAGGGAACGGAAGTGCCGTTGTGGAAGTTCAGTCTCCATTTATGGACAAAATGATTCCCAGGCAGGAAGAGCGTCCATTAATCTTTGCAGGTGAGATTCTTTATTGTCGGCATGATGAAGAAAACAATCGCTGGGTGATCCAGTTGAATCCGGCGACGGCGTTCCTGTGGTCTCATCCGGAGACTTATCTGGGAGCGGGATTTGAGTGGAATTCTGCAAGAACGGAAGAGGCCGTCTTGAAGCAACTGGAATCGCAGGCAGTCGTTGTTGGAGAAGCACCATGAACCGAATAGAGCAGTTTGCTCTACCATCTGCAGGCGATGGGGGGTGTTTCGGCACATGAAAAACTCACTTTTCGCCTGCGGAACGCTGAAGATCATTTTGAAAGATTCTCTTGCCCGTGTGGGGTTCTCCACATTGACAGTTCTGGTGGGGATTTGTTTTTCCTCTGTGACCTATGCTCAGGCCCGGTCGATTGAGGAGTTTTTACAGCAAAAAGAGAACTGGGAAGAGTTCACGCTGATCGACTATGAATGGCGACTGGAAGGCCGGTTTGCCTTCGTCAGCGGGACGACGATGACGTTTCCTCATTGCACGATGCCGTTTCATATTCCTGATGACATTGTGAGAAATCGCGGTAGCACCGGTGCGGTGGAATTGACCGGGCGCATTGCCAAGGTCGATGGCAAACTGGTGTTTCGGGTCAACTCCATTACCTCTCGTCCCAAGGATCGGGATCGGTTGCGAGCCATGCGGTTTGACATTGATCCAGACCAGCCTGAGCAATGGTACAAAATCGCCGACTGGGGGCATCGTCGGGCGAAGTTTTATGAGGATGCGGAACTTGCCCAGGATGCCCGGGCGCTGGATCAGCAGGGAGTCGTGACGGCCCTGCGACGCCTCAAGTCGGATGATGAGAACGGTCTGGAAGTGTTACTCGTTACGGCCAGAGAGAAGAAAGTGGATGAATCTCTTCTGCAGCAGATTCTCCATCAATCGTTGCATGTTCGCTGGAACGCTCTTCGTAAAGCGAAGTGGAACGGGGCGGCCTATGCCGAACTGGAAGCGGATCTGACGCAACAACTCCCCGGCAGTCGCGATCAATTGAAACGGTGGCCGGAAGATCTGAGTCAGAAGTATGCCCGTGAACCGATCGACATCTATGCGAACACTCCGGTTGAAGATCGACTGACACTGCACCGGTTATTTCTCGTATCGCTGGTCAGTGAAATCATTCTGCATGACGCATTGCCCGACGGAAGTAACGGTTTTGAAATAGCGAATCGCTTCAGAAAAGAGACTCCGGAACGTCCGGAACAGGCACAACAATGGATTCGCAAGGGGATTGCCTTTCATCAGGCACGCCTTCCGAATATGACCCGATCGCAACTCGATGAATACACCCGGAAGCTGGAACTGGAAGATGAAAGCATTCTGGTCCGGGAAGCAAGGCAGAAATGGCTTCTGGCGCGAGAACCGCACTATCGTGCGGAAGGGGCCCGCGGGCTGGCCGATCTGGCGAATCAATGGATGAGCCTGTTGCGCGACCAGTCAACAGCCACTCAATTCTATATTGAATCATGGACGGTCAACAAAGACTATGCCCCTGCCAGTGAGTGGTTGACCAGTCACGGAATGCGGCTGGTTGACGGACGCTGGATGACGGAAGAAGCAATCAAGGCGATGCCCCTTTCGCCGATCGATCAGGCGATTCGCGATGGCCGGATCGAAGTGGGAATGACCCGAAATCAGGTTCTTTCCACTCTGGGGGGGCCTCCCGATCGTCTGACTCGAATCGCCACCAGTCAGGGGGTCGGCGAGTGGTGGGAGTACGATGCCACCGGCGTTGTGATCCGTTTCGCCCGCAACCGCCGGAGTGCCGAAGCCGTGGTCGAGAAAATTGATGCGGTCAGCCCGCCGTGACCTGTTGTCTTGAAATCCAGGTGGATTGCGCGAGCAGCATCAACGCTTGGAACGAGCCCACTTTACCTGAAATTCGCATCGATTTTCCTCTCCTGTTTTCACAACAAAGCGGAGCTGGGATTCCGAATCGAATTCTTTGGCAATCAATCGATGTGGTTCTCGCGATTTTTCGACAACCTCTTCATGGCTGGCCCCGGATTCCATTGCTGCGATATCAGGAGGAGTCGCAGAGATTTTAATCTGGTGCGTTCCTTCCCAAGGGCCGCGCTCGGCAGAAATTTCGAACTTTCCGTTTCGGATTCGCGCCGTTGATTTTGGACCGCGAGTGCCATCAATGGGACGAAATGTAATGAGCCCCAGAGATAACGGTTCCCCTTCAACAAGGACTGTTCCTGTAACAGACTGTCCCGGGACCTCGACCTGAGAACGGCATCCATGTGCCATCACGAAACATAAAGCGCAAACAAACGGGAGTCGGAAATTCTGTAACATCAGTGGGAAGTCCCAGGCGAATGCAGCAGCATTGCTCTTTGGAGAATGTGATTGAGGGGATCGATCAGTTCACCTGATCATGCAGACTGCGTAGCCCGATGACAGAGTAAACGGCTCTAGGGCGTCTCCACATCATCTGTCCGATCTGACCCACAATCCAGGAAAAGTCGTCTTGTGTGCCACTGCTCTGCGAGCAGTGCCGAATGTCAAAACGATGTTGACTGCGGAAAGACGTTGGACAAAAGAAAGTGGTTCTGACGTTTGCACTGCTCACAGAGCAGTGGCACACGAATTAGACATTCCATTCCGGACAACCCGGCCAGATCATTTCTGGATACGCTCTAAAATTCGCCGATCACTGCGCCATCTTCTCGATGTGCAAGTCTTTCGAGAATGGAGTTGTCCGTATTGGAGTGGATCATTCTGACGGAACCATCACACAGGACAAAGTTGACTCCCCCAGGATGCGGACCTCGAAAGGCTTCAAGCGAATCTTCGCTGGTGTAAGTCTTGGGATTGAACTCACCCGCCATGGATGCTGTTGTCATTCCGATCGGATATGTCCCTCCCCAGGCCGTGTAACCTCCAAGGAACTTGCTGGAGGGATCTCCTTGGATTTCATGGAAATCTGCAAGTGTTCGCCCGAGTTCTCCAACCATCAGCGTATTACTGGTGCCGTCACAACTTGTGATATAGCTGATCGACGTGACTCGATTCACGATTTCCACAGGACGTAGTCCCGTGAATTTCCCAGCCTGAAAGAAGTTCCAGTAGTCGGTGAATGCTCCGGTATTTTCATTGGGCCGAAACGTGAGCGAGCCTGTATTCAATCCATAGCTACTGGCGTTATTTCGTGGCAGCATCATGGCACAACAGTCATTTGGAATAAAATCAGAAGGACAACGATATGTTGACACTGGAATCTCCATTGCGAGGAGTCGAGTGGGATAGGTGTTTCCGACTTTCGCCATATATTGCTCGTACTGTGCTGTACGTTCGAGATGCGGCAGAATACAGACGAAAGCGGTCACTCCTGTGAGTGGACCATTTAAACTGGTGGGGGGCAACAAGCGAAAGGTTTCGTCATAGTTATGGAATGCTAAACCCATTTGCTTGAGGTTATTCTTGCACTGTGAGTTTCGTGCCGCTTCCCGGGCTTGTTGAACGGCAGGAAGGAGCAAGGCGACAAGAATGGCGATGACTGCGATCACCACCAGCAGTTCAATAAGAGTGAACGCACACCGACGTTTTGATTGCAACATTGCGAGAACTCCAGGAGGGCCAAGGGGGGGAGGGAGAGAATCAGCGCGGGAAGCCTCCCGCGAAAAGCTGGCTGGCCAGGCGTTGGCCCTGCTGGCGGAGTAGAGCGTGTTGAGATTTAGTCTCAACTGGTGCCAGTCTAATGGAGTTGGGGATTCGGTTTCAAGGGAATCCCCTATTGTTTTCTCGATTCGGGTTGGGGATCTCATCTTGCGGAAGTGTTTGAACTAGCGGTACATTCTGCCGATTGCTGAAGCAAAGTTCGATCTTTGTCAGTGCAAGCTGATGTGAAAATTTTCCAGGATGTCTTCAAAAGCAGGATAATGTTCAACCGATTGCGAGACTGGCTTTGCCCGGACCTGGGAATTGATCTCGGGACCGTCAACACGCGCATTGCCGTTCGCGGTCAGGGAGTCGTTCTGGATGAGCCAACCATTCTGGCATTGGAACGAAAAACCCGTCGAGTTCTGGGACGGGGGGCGGCTATTGGTAAACTGGCTCGGCAGATGGTGGGCCGTACCCCTGACAGCATGGTGGCGGTCAATCCGATTCGAAATGGCGTGATCACCGATTTCGAATTGTGCGAGGTGATGCTGCGGTATTTTTTTCAGAAAGCGGCAAAACAAAACGGCGGCTTCCGTCCCCGATGTATTGTGGCGGTTCCTTCCGAGATCTCCGCAGTCGAGAAAAGAGCGGTCTATAACAGTGTCGAGCGAGCCGGAGCGGGCCGGATTTTTCTGTTAGACAAAGCCCGTGCGGCGAGTATC
>DATMFC010000514.1:0-9912 GCA_035556335.1 Planctomicrobium sp.
CGCTGATTCATCGTGTCGGGGTGACGGCCGGAATCCTCTCGCAGCCGATTAAACAGGCCCGTGACGGAGTAGTGGTTGGAGTAAATCGGATCGCTGGAGAGAAGATCCCGATCTTCGGCATACATCACAAACACTAAACGCATCAGGACCGTGAGCAGCCCGGAATAGACGTGGTTGGGATCGTTAGCAAGAACTTCCCGGAGCAATTCCCCGCGTCGAACGTCATCGGCCGCCTGAAATCCTCGCATCAGTTCATACAAGGCTTCCAGAACCTGCTCGGCCAGCTGGGTGGAAACCGTATTCTGATACTTACGGCTGTTCTCCAGAATAGCGGGGAGTCGCTGATTGTCTCCCAGTGAGAACATGCGGTCAGCGCAGAGCAGCATCTGCAGGGCGGCAAACATCGGCCGACCAGCAACCTGCATCATTTCATCGACATTGAAAGTCGCATGACCACTGGATTCCCCCTTGGGAGCATAGACCAGACGAAGTTGACGTCGATTAGAGAGCAGGCCGATGGGAGTGCCAGTTTCCCGGAGCAGGCGTTCAAACTTGGCCTGCGGAGCAGCGTTCCAATACCGGGCGGAATCAGTTTCGGAGGTTTGATCGAAGTCACTCCCTGCAGCCAGTTCCTGGACAATCAGCATCCAGGGATTCTGACCCTCCGCCGGTTTGAAGACTGGAACGGCGTGCGTGGGACGCAGCGTTTCGTTGTACTGCGGGAGTACGACTTCAAGAGATGCCATCTCACCGGTGAGTATACCACGTGCAGGCACAGCAATGAGGTCAGCCGCTTCCCATTCGAGTACCTTCTGAACGAACTCCGGCAGGTCTCGAACTTCCGGAATCGACCGGTCGTTTTCTCGTGGCAGGCAGCTCAGAAAGCGAGCATGCTCGGCCATGATGTTCTTGTTGACGTAACACTGGGCTTCCAGCATGGCCGGAATGGACACAATGAGGCCCACAGGCTGCACATAGCCAAGCCATTCCTGATGAGCAAGTTCTTCGAGAGATTTTGCCATGATTGCTCATCCTGTTACCGGCCAGAGATACACCAGACCGACCGGTTCAACCCGTGTCGCTTTCACCTGATACAGGCTTTCAATGCGATCCGGCTCCGTCTTCAGCTCTTCCCGCAATTCATCCAGACGTTTTATCCAGTACCGCTTATTTGCATCCAATTGGGCCAGCTCATCTTCATCGTCGCCGAAATCAAAACGCAGCTGATCACGGTTCATTTTGTCAATGCGTTTGACCATCTCCCCGATGTGTTTTCGCTGAGTTTCCAGAATTTCACGCATCGCTTTCGATTCCGCAGTGCCTCTGGCGGCCAGTTTCTGTGTGGCGTCGGCTACGTATTCATCACCACGAGCTTCAAGATGCGGAAGTAATTCACGAATATCTCCGGCAGCTGCCGCTTGAAGTTGACTGACCACTTCGGGAGTCAGCTTCAAGCCACCGGTGTTCAATAACGATTTTTCCAGCAGCGAAAGTGTTTTGGTTTCCGCATCCTTCGCGTAAGGTGAGAGGACATCCTTACGAATCTGAGGATCGATCCAACGAGCCGTGACGGGAATCAGTTCTTCATGGAGCCGTGCTGCACCTTCTCCATAAAGAGCGAGACGCCCCAGCAAAATCACACGGGGAATTGAGTCTGTTGCTTGTGCAAAGCAAGCGCGAGAAAGATCGTGGCGAACGAAGCCCTGAGCGGTGAATCGCCCCAACAACCGCTGAACCACACGTTGTTCCAGATGCAGATGAACGACATCGTCCCCTACGATGCCGGGATCTTCGAAGACGACCGGGCGAATCGGTGACGATTTCCGCCATTCCCAGAGTTTCTGATCTCGTTTACGGGGAACACGAAGCGTGTCCATCGTTTCCGCCCAGGTGGGATCGGCTCCGGACCGTTCATCGAGAGCGGGAAACAGAAAACATTCGAGCCCGTTTTCATACCTCGTCGATTCCAATTGCTCGGAACCAAGTAGCTGTAAAGAGCAGGAGACGGCTGAACGAAAATGCTCATCGTTGAGCCCGATGCTTTTTCGGGAGTTTTCCAGCAGTGTTCGGAGACGATCAATCTGTTCACGAAGTGCCTGTTGCCGCTCACGCGATGCCTCCAATTCGTCTTCGATGGCAGCACGGCGATGTTCGTCCAGATCGACTGATTCCAATTTGCTTTCTAACGCGTCGATGGAGCGATGACGAATCCCCTGGCTGAGAGACTTGGCCAGACGGGCGTCGATGACCTGAGAGAGGCTGCCAAGTTCTTCTTTGATCGTTTCCGTTTTTCGGACCAGCACCTGCAGGATGCGGTCTTCAGGACGTTGCGTGTAGACAAAGTAATGACAAAAAACTTCGTCCTTCGGCTGGAGCTTTCGATCGATACGGCCATTTCGCTGTTCCATCCGACTGGGATTCCACGGCACATCAAAGTGAAACAGGTTATGACAATGAGCTTGCAGGTTGAGCCCTTCGCGGGCGGCGTCCGTGGCGATCAGAATGCGAACCGGATGCTTGCGGGGATCGGTATTGAACGCCTGCTTAATGACTTCCCGTTTTGCCGGTGGCGTAGGGCCATGAAAAACATGAATTCGCTCATCAGACCGGTCGCTCCCTGCGATTGCGGCCTCAAGCCGCCCGACCAGATATCGTTTGGTATCGTCATATTCAGTGAATATCAGAATGCGGATATCGCTCCACTTTGCCCCGGACTTGCCCAGGTCAGGGCACATCTTCTCACGAATCCAGGCGATCAGTTTTCGGATGCGCGCGTCAGATTGACCACGAGCCTGCTCGGCAATATCGGTCATTTCATCAAGCATTTTCTGCTCGGACGCAAACAGCTGTTGCGAGGGCAGATCTTCGAGCGATCCCAGCGACGCGACTGATGCGGCCTCGAACTGAGCATCTTCCTCCGCACGCAGCTGATCTTCCTCCAGTGTGGCGCGATCATCGTCGTAATCAACACTGCCGGTGAGCAAATCAAATGGAAGAGATGGAACATTGTCATTAACGGCCTCTGATTGAATTTTCTCCCATTGTTTTTTAACCGTATTGCGGTGAATTTTGAGTGTGCGAGCGAATGCCTCAATGGAAGAGAGAAGTCTCTGCTGCAACCCGACAATCAGAAGCCCGGAAGCAGCCTGCTTGCGTTTGGAATCATTCTTGAGACGCTCTTCACGAGTTTGGCGGTATTCATCCAACAGTCTGGAAAGTCTCAGTTCTGGAGCATCCTTGGGAAGCCCACTGATAGTCACTTGTACGATTTTGCGTTTGGGAAAGCCGCCTTGAATCTCCCGGATGTCCTCTTTGATACGACGCACGATGACTTCGTCGCGATGTTTGGCTGTCACTGGCACGCCGCGACAGAATCTTTGAGGATCAAGGATTTCCAAAAGAGCAGAGAAACTGTTGGAGTGCCCGTTATGTGGTGTGGCAGACAGGAACAACCGATGTTCGAATCGTGGTGCCAAGTCGCGGACCGCCCGAGTAATCTGGGAGTCAATTGCGTACTTCTGTCCGCTGGCTGGGGCAGCGTGATGCGCCTCATCCAAGATCAAGAGGGAACCACTCCGGAATGTGCCGAGATGATCACGAAGTGGACCAGCGTAAGCCTCATCGATCAATAGCCTGTGTGACACCAGAAAACGAGTATGAGTGTCCCATGGATTGATGCTGAAGCCTCGTTCTCTCCGGACTCGATTCATGTAATCCTTATCGAGAATCTCGAATGTGAGTCCGAAACGTGCTTCCAATTCTTCCTTCCATTGCAGCAACATGGATGGGGGGCAGGAAACAATGATTTCGCGGACTTTTTTACGGAGCAGCAGTTCTCTGGCGATCAATCCTGCTTCGATCGTTTTACCAAGCCCCACATCGTCTGCAATGAAAAGATTAACCCGTGGAAGACGAAGGGCTTTCCGAAGAGGTTCCAGTTGATAAGCATCGAGTCGAATTCCGGCCCGAAAGGGGGATTGAAACAATTTCGGATCTGTTGAGGTAACGCAATTCCATTTCAGCGTGTGCAAGTATGCTGCAAATACTCTCGAATCGTCGAATCCCTTCGACGCAACCTCTTCCCATGCTTCCGCTGTGAGAATTTGTGGATCAAGCTCTTTTTCCCAGAGAACTTCGAGCGGCTGCCCTTGGTTGTCATCGTCAACACAGGAAAGCCGAACGAGCGTACTATCCGATTGCCGTCGGGGGCGGACAATCTCTTCGATCAAATAACACCGTTGTCGAACGCGCGCCACCTGACCCGGTTCGAAGCCCTTCGAGTCTCTTGTCATTCTGCTATGCCCGCTGAATCCCCGAACTACGATTTCCTACCGAGCTTCAATGGCAGAGCGATGGAGCATTTTCAAGACACGCTCAAGCTCTTTTCGTTTGAATAATCGGTAGTTATTGAATGGATGACGGTACTCCTTCAATTTGCCGTCAGCTCCCCATGTCCGTACCGTATTTGGACAAACACCGAGAATTTTGGCTGCCTCTTTCACCCGAACGAATCCATCCTTGCTCATCATCGACACTCTCTACCTGACTGAAAATTTCTGTTGGCGAGTCGCAAAACCTTACCAAGAGTTCCCAAGAATCTCAACGATCTGGGTTCGAACTCAGATTGTCTGGAACATCTCTTGCGTTCAATATCCTGAAGTTTTGAAGCAGAGCGCCGATAGTTGCCTGCCAATGCCTCAACGAAGTCGAGATGATGTCGCATTTTTGTAGCGATGATCAGGGATCAGACTGTCGGGAGATGAAGCATTGCCACACAAAAAAGCACTCGATTTCCTGTAAAGTCCCGCATTATATGATTCTCGATTAGGCTTAGTCCGAAACGATCACGCGGCATTTCGGGTAATTCGGACATCCCCAGAATGATTGGCCAATGCGTTGCCCTTTGGAGGAAACACGGCGGACCATGGGCAGATTACACTTTGTGCAAATCGGAACTTGATCTGTCTCCCCAATCTCCTGATTTGGTAGAGAAGCAGCACAATCCGAGAGGTGGGGAGCAATCAGGCCGAGAAGCTCGTTGGGGGAGTAGGTTGAACGGGCAGGGACGCGAAAAAGTGGTAAACCGGCTACTTTGAAAACGTAGTCCACAAACTGGTCCCGTTCCTGCCGAGCGGATCGCGCATGGCTGGAGTCGTCCAGTTCGATTCCCAGGAGTGGTTGCAAAGTCACCGGATGACACAGCAGGAAGTCCACATGTTTCCGGTCGATCTTGTTGCGATAGGACGCATTTTCGCGTGGTCGGGCGACAAAGAACAGGTCGGCCAACCGTACTTTCGGACAGATGACTGCCTTATTCTGGATGACGCTGGCCAGAACGCGAAAGAAGGAGAGTTCCGCTGCTGACAGAAAATCATCACGGAGACGGTAGGGAAGTTCTTGATCATCCGCCGGAGATCGACCTCTCAGATCGATTCCCAGCAGGCGAAGTATTATCCCCAGACATCCAATTGGTTCTTGTGTGCCCATCAGAACCTCGAACGCTCAGTCGATTGAGGTGGTGTGAAACGGAATCACCGCGCGTCACCATAACTCATTATCTTTTTTGTTTCACGTCCCCTTGTAACACAAGACCGGACGAAGTCTGCGAGTGATTTTGATCAGGTCCCGTTGGGCACGCAAAACGTCGTCGATGTTCTTATACGCCTGCGGCGCTTCTTCGCGAAGCTGATGGCTGCGGCGGTGGTCGTACCAGACTCCGTGGAGTTGCCCTTCGAACTGGCCGATGCCGATCGTGCGCCGAGCGGCTTCCCGGAACAATGGAAACAATTTTCAGGCCGTTCAGAGATTCGTCCTGAACCTCTCCGGAAAGAACTTGTTCCAGCGTCTTGTGTACCTGGCGGCAGAGTTGTTTCGCTTTTCGGTCCTCTTTGTCGCGTTTTTGAGCCGGTTTGAAGAAATGCCGGGGATCGATGCCGTCGTCCTCACGGAGTTCCCCACACAGCGCGCATCTGCTCGCGCTGACGTTTGCTGAATGTCATGAATCTCTCTCATCGGTTTCAGGAAGAAATCAGCGCGCACAGAGAGCGGCGCTGCACAATTGCCAGCGGGCAGAGGAAGAGAGTGAGCCTGAACCTGATGAAAAGAACGGAGTTACCGGAAGCAACAACGAATCTGGTCAGCAGAAGAACAGGCCCCATGACACAGATGTGATGAAGTTGGATCTCATGGCACACCTCCGGATGTTTGTGGAGAGATGGAAGTCCCCGAGTCGGATTCTTCCGTCCGGACAACTTATCTCAAAGGAAGGTTCACCTGATTGGAAATGAATTGCAGGACATCGCGGACTTCGTTCATGGTGGCAGGGCGTTCAGAAGGTTCCTTGCTCAAACAGTTCCGGATCAGTTGGTGGAGTTCCTTGGGGATTTCAACGGCAGAATCGACAATCGGAGGAGGTGTCTGCGATGACAGCGTCTTTGCCAGAATGTCCGGCAGGTCGCTTCCTGTCCAGGGGGGATGGCCTGTGATCAGGGCGTGCATCAATCCTCCCCAACCGTACACGTCCGTTCGCTCGTTGACCGGGCCAAAGGCATCGGAAATCTGTTCCGGAGCCAGAAATCCCGGTGTTCCCCCCAAGGAGGATCGTTGCGGTTGGGAGAGTGACCGGGCGAATCCGAAGTCCGTCAAAAATGGAACTCCCTCAGCGGACAGCAGGACATTCGAGGGCGTGATGTCTCCATGCACGATGCCGATCGCATGGGCTGCCGCGACGGCATCGGCGACGGCCCTCCCGATTTTCAGAATTTCTAAGAGATCGAAGACGTGATTGTTCAACAACTCTTGCAGACTGGAACCGTTGATCCATTCCATGACGAGAAAAGGGGCTCCGTGAGGAGAGTGTCCCCAACCAAGAGAGCGCACCATGTGGGGATGCGAAAGAGAGGCTGCCTGCGAGACTTCGTTCAGCAAACTCCGGACGGCACGCGGATCATTCCAGAACCGCTTTTTCAAAAATTTGACCGCGACGATGCTCTGCGTGGACCATTGAAACGCCTGATAGACCTTGCCGAAGGCTCCCTGTCCAATCAGTTTCTTTAAGAGCAGGTCTCGATAGTCGATGGTCGGTTTCTGATCGGTAATGGTGGCTGACGAGATAGGATCGTTCGATACTGCCGCATCGTCTGCAATTGGTTCTGCTGAAGGGAACCGGGGAGAAACTCGATCAACGGTGTCGTCCTGCTGGAGAAACCGCTCCCGAATCCGTTGCAGGCTTCTTCTGACAGTCCGGTCGGAACAGTTCAGCGCTGCGGCGATCTCGGACTGCTGTTCTCCCTGAAGACGTCGGGAGAGCACCTCGCGGTCTGTGGCATCCAGTTGCGACAGGAGGGATTCCACTTCGTCGACCACCATTGCGGCTTCTTGCGGAGAGGGCTCACGGGAGAAGATCTGCTGCCAGTTGATCTGATCGTCCTGACTCAGATCCTTCCCCATGTTTCGCCGTTGCGCAACATGCCGTGCGGCCTGACGTGACAGTTTGCGCATCGTCAGAGTCACCAGCAGAGGCCAGAGATTGTCATCTTCGGGAACCAGAACTCGTCCCGCATTCACCGCGACAAAGAAACTTCTCCAGGCAGACAGGACGATGTCGTCCGGATCGAGCCGGCGGACCAGTTTTCGGGACAATTTGCTGCGGGCCAGTGCGGTCAGTCGGACCATGTAACGCTGATAGAGAACCTGCGCCGCATGTTCATTCCCGGCCTGCCAGGCATCCAGAAGTTCCTGATTGGTCGAGAGTTCCAGCATTGAGGGCTGCACAGAATTGAATGTTCAGAAAATTCTTTGGAAATCGTGTCCGGTCCTTCGCGGGAATCTGCATTTCCTCCCAAACGAGATCGAAATCCCACAATTGGAGGAATGAATCATGGCGATGGTCGTCACCGAACCTTGCTTCGGCTGCAAGTATACCGACTGCGTGGTCGTTTGCCCGATGGAATGCTTTTATGAAGGGGAATCGATGCTGTTCATCCATCCGGATGAGTGCATCGATTGCGAAGCGTGCATTCCGGAATGTCTCGTTGAAGCAATTTATCATGAAGACGATGTTCCGGAGAAATGGCAGGAATACATTTCCTTAAACCACGAGATGGCTCCCCAATGTCCGCGGATCACGGAGAAGAAAAGCCCGTTGGTGTAAGTGGAAACTCAGGAACAACGGATCAGCCTTCTGCGCCCCGCACGAAAAACGCCTCTGACCCGTTTCCCGAACCAGGGGCCGTCATCGTGTGATGCAGTATTCAGTGGGAAATACGGTGCTGGCTTACCGTCCGTTCACCGCAGCGTCCCAGCAGGCGGCCAGCCAGGCTGCCTCGGAACGGCTCAGGATCAGATTTTGGACGGAACCGTTTTGGACCGGCACCGGTGAATTCCAGCCAATGTCCCCGCCTCGGAGTTCCGAGACGCCACTCCGGCGATGGTGTATGAAAAGCCATTGCTCACCGTAGGCATTTGCAAAGTAACCCACGTAAATGTCGGAATCACGATCATCAACAATCGGCGGATCACCGCAACCGTGGGCATGGTGATTCGAAATGGTCAGTAACGGATCGGACATGACATTCTCCGTTCTCATGGACATGTTCGGAGGTTCACATGAGGACTACGCGAAACTGATCTTCAGCCCCTGTTCCTTCATCTGCAGCAGGGCTTCCGCGTTCCCTTTGGCATCATCCACGGGATGGTGGGTATGTCTGGTCTTTCGAAGATGCTTGAAATTGACGAATGTGTCTTTCTGCAGCCCCTTGTAAAGGGATCCCAAATTCTGAGAGCTGAAACCGAACGGGTTCTTCCCCAGGAAATGATGGAAGTACCAGTTGATAAACTGCCAGTCAAAGCCGTTGTTGTCGGAGATGAAAATCTTCCGGCTGTGACAGTTTTCCGTGATCCATTGATCGAACGCTTCCATCACCGTTTTCGGATCGTCGAATGTGAGACAGTCTTCACGGCTGAACCCGCTGACGGCCAGTGCCTCGGGAATGAATTTCTCCGAGATCGGCTGGAGCTGTCCGTAGAAAGTCCGATTGAGTTCCGGTTCGACGATGACGGCCCCAAAACAGATCATGGAATAGTCCCCGGGAATGGGGCCGTCCGATTCAACGTCCACCATGACATAGGGCATCAGTTTGTGATCCTGGCAGGAGAAACAGGTTTATTCGAACTGCGACGAGGGATGTCGCCTCCATTCTTCCCGAGTGAGCCGATACAGGCAATGCTCACGCAATGAACTTCCCTCCGGAACATTCGGATGCAGAAACGTCGTGTTGTCTTCCCGCATGCCCAACCGTTCCATGACGGCCCGTGATCGGCGATTGATCACCGCAGTAAGCGACACGATCTCTTCGAGTCGAAGTTGTTCGAATCCGACACGAAGAGCGGCTCTCGCTGCTTCGGTGGCGTATCCCTGTCCCCAGTAGGCATGGGCCAGTCGCCAGCCGACTTCGACACAGGGAGCGAAGGGAAGAGGGGCTTGCGGTATCTGAAGACCGACGAACCCGATGAATTCCCTGGTTTTGCGGATTTCGACTGCCCACAATCCCCAGCCCCGTTCCGCAATCTGGAATTGCCACCGATCAACCGCGGCATGACTGGCTTCTGGCGAAAGGGTAGAGGGAAAGAATTCCATAACACGCGGATCGGCGTTGAGTTCCGCAAACGGCTTTCGGTCGGAGGAATGCCACTGTCGCACTCGCAGGCGTTCGGTATTAAACTCGATGGGTTGGTTCATTCGTTTTCGGGTTCTTTTCGCTTCTCTCGGATCGAAAGCAGACGAAATTCATCAAGGGAAAGAGAAATGCAGCCAATCCGATTCGTCTTTTTTCTCTCGTTCATTTTCTGTCTGATGCAGAATGTCCCTGCTCCGGCGGATGAGGTTGCCGATGCGGTGACCCGGCTTCGTTC
>DATMFC010000515.1:0-14319 GCA_035556335.1 Planctomicrobium sp.
TACGAGTCGCCATGACTCCCGGAATCGCACAAGCAAACGACGACATCATCGGCAGAAACGATTTTCCGCTCAGGCCGACTTTTGTCATAAGCTTATCCATTAAGAACGCCGCCCGGGCCATATAGCCACAATCTTCCATAATGGCGATATATAAAAAGAGCAACATGATCTGCGGCAGGAAGATGACGACCGAGCCGACGCCGGCGATCAGTCCATCGACGACAAGACTTCGGAACGTCCCGGGGGGGATGAGACTGCTTGCCAGATCGGAAACATATCCCTGCCCCACTTCCACCAGTTCCATCAACGGACCGGCCCAGGTGAAGATGGTTTGGAAAATGACAAACATCAACGCGATGAAGAACAGAACCCCATACACCTTGTGTGTGAGGATCCGGTCAATTCGATCACTGAGGGTCACAACATGGTCAGATGTGGTGCGCTGAACGGCTCCATCCAGTTGGCGGCGGATCCAGTTGTAACGCACCTTCGTTTCGATGACGGGAATTCGGCAACCGGATTCCGCGAGGCGCTGACGGGCTTGAGTCAGGTAGTCGCTGATATTGCCGGGGAGGTTGAGAGAGCTCTCATGTTCCGCCGCTCCGTGAACATCAAGAAGAAGCCGTTCCCGCAAAAACTGGGGAACATCACTGGCCCCCTGCTCCTTCAGCCAGTTCCCCAATGAGTCCGCTTCTGTATAGAACGCTTCCGGGAGGAGTCGTGTCGGGGGAGTTGCCTGACTTGAAGCGACTCTGAGGATGGCGTCACGGACCTCGTTTAATCCCTGCTGCTGATGAGCAATTGCCGAGACTGCTTCGACGCCGAGTCGTGATTGCAGTGATGGCAGGTCGATCTGAATGCCGTTCCGTTTAGCGGCATCCTGCATATTCAGAACCAGCAGCACCGGCAACCCGAGATCCCGTAGCTGACTGAACAGGTAAAGATTTCGTTCCAGATTACTGGCGTCGACAATACAGACGATCGCGTCAGGGCGGTTCAGGCCGGGTTGCCGTCCCAGGAGAACGTCGACCGAAACCAGCTCATCGGCCGAGCGGGGAGAAAGACTGTAGGTTCCCGGCAGGTCGATCACCTGGACTGTCTGTCCGGCATGCTGGAAGGAACCGATTTTCTTCTCGACCGTAACGCCGGGAAAATTGCCGGTACGGGCTCTCCCGCCGGTCAGTCCGTTGAATAACGTACTCTTTCCGGTGTTCGGATTTCCGATCAGCGCGACACTCAACGTTCGCGTTTCCACTTGCAATGTCTTCTCAGACATGAGTTCCACTGTTCCAGCAAAATTTCAGGAGGGAGGCGATTACATTGATGTCGTCAAGGAGGAAGGTCTGAAGACAGGATCAATGGGGAAGATCAATTGGAAAGAAGGGTCACGGAGACCCGGCTGGCTTCCGTTTTTCGTAACGAAAGTCGGTAACCACGGATGGAGTATTCAATGGGATCTCCCAATGGGGCGAATCCGATGACGGTCACTTCTTCTCCGTCGGTCAGTCCCATTTCCATCAGACGCACCGCTACGGCATCATCACCGGCGACTTCCACGATGGAAGCACGTTGTCCAACTTGATTGAGATCGGCAAGCGTCATTCGTTCAACCATTTTCAGCTTGATGACAAGATCGTTTCCACAAGAACCATCATCGAGGGATCACAGCGAAGACTGAGACGTTGTGTTCCGATGCCAATCAGGCAGGGTTCCCCTTGGCGGAGCAACTGAACCACTGCTCCTTCGCGCAAGCCCATTTCTTCCAGACGATGTTTCCAGTCGTCGGACCCCACGAAATCGACAATGCGCCCCTGCTGGCCAATGGACAACGCTTCCAGCGGAAGAATCTCAGACACGATGTAAGCAACTATGTTAAAGATACTTGTGAATCCTGAGACAAAGTCTCATGTTTCATTGTATCAGTGAAGAAGACCCCTTGCCAAGTAGGGCGAATGGCTATTGCGAAACGACGCAGCCGATGAATGATCCCGTCAGCGATGCGATCAGTGATTGAGAGCGAATTCACTGCTGTTCAGGTACGCCCAGTAAACGTCCTTCAAGCCTTCTGCCAGTGCAATCTGCACCGGAACGTTTCGCTCGACCCGCTGTTTGACAGACCAGCGGAGAGCGTCTCGAATCTCGGTCAATTCGGTCGAAGAAGGATACCGGGATAAGGCGGCCAGGGAGAGCTGACGAATCCGTTCCGACTCGGCTCCACCACGGCCTTTCAGAATTTCTTCCAGAACCTGATTCTTGCTGGGGTCGATCGCATTCTGGACCAGTTGGCCGTTCATCATGACCAGAGTCTGAGGCAACGTTCCGTCGAATGTTGTTTCCTCACTGTTCTCTTCCGTCTCAACTGCGGTATAGAACTGTGACAGCCACTGTTCCCGATTGGTCATGGCGGAGCGACTGAGCAGTGAATCTGCCGATCCTCCAGCTGCGATCACCAGCGAGTCATACAATTGTTCGGCCGTCAACGGTTTGACATACATCCGGCTGAAGAGAGGGAGTTCTCCCTGTTCCGGAAGATCTGCGTTCCCTTTCTTCGGGAACTGACTGGTGAGATGGTAGGTTTCTGAAAGACAGATCCACCGGACAAGTCGCTTTACATCATAGTTGGAGTTGACGAAAGCGGTTGTCAGTTGTTCCAGCAGTTCCGGGTGACTGACCGGAGTTTGTGGCCCCATGTCATCCAGCGGGGTTGTGAAACCATATCCATAGAATTGAGCCCAGGTCCGATTTACAAACGCGCGGGCGGTTTGTGGACGATCATCGGTAAAGAGAAGATCGGCCAACTGGTCACGCAGCGGCATTTTCTGTTCGACCATCACTTCGATCCCGCCATAACGGGGATAGGCGACCTGCATGACTCCTTTTAGCGTTTCGTAATAGGTCGGCCCGAACTGGTGATTATTCACCAGTTCCCGGACGTGATTCGTCTTGTTGAGTTTCGGGTCGAACTGCATCGACTCCTTGATACGGGTCTGCTGGAAGAAGGCATTCAACTCCCAGAATTCCGACTGTTCCCAGCCTTTGACTGTGGGGTGCTGATGGCACTGCACACATTGCAGTTGCTGGCAAAGTAGAATGCGTGATGCAATTGCAGTGGCGGGAACGGCCTGATTGTTCAGATGGGCCAGCAGGAAGTTGGCCGGACCATTGTCGGGGGTTCCGACGGCCGCCACGAGTTCTTCCACGGTCTCACGCCAGGGCCGATTCTCACGAAACTGACGCGCCAGCCACGAAAGGAGTTCTTCACGGCGAATCTCCTGATTGCGGGTGCGACCGACAAGGAGATTTGTCCAGATGGTCGCCTGCTGATGGGCAAACGCTGGGGACGCCAGCAAAGTTTCGACAAGCACTGTTCGTTTGTCGCGACCGGAGTCTTTCAAAAAGGTTTCGGTTTCACTGAGAGTGGGAATACGTCCGGCCAGATCGAGATAGACCCGACGGACCCACTCGGCATCAGCGGCTCTTGCAACAGGTTGGACTTCATGAGCCATCTGGGTCTGACGTATTTCGTCATTGATCAATTGGATCAGGTCTTTGTCCGTCGTTGGAACCGGTTTCACTTCGACGTTTGCCAATGGGGTCGGTTCGACAACCGGCTTCATTTTCCCCTGCCCTCCTCTCTCCTCTGCGGAAGGAGTGGAAACCGACGGCAAGGTAATTTCCGGGAGCCGGACCGGTGGAGTGGCCGCTACAGAACTGTCGGCTTCTTCCATGGTTTTGGGAGAAGGAATCGCTGGTCGCCCTGCGTCTGTTCCTTCCGGATCATTCACCGCAATGGTTTGTTCGCCTGGAACGACTGCCGGTTTCGACCAGACCGCGATGACACCAATCAAAAGAACCGTAGCGACAGCCAGCGTGGCGATCGCTTTCCAGTTGCGTTTGAAGGAAGGGACTTTTTCAGCAGGACGTTGCGGCAAAGAGGATTTGATCTGCCTGGAACCCATCTGGGCGATTTCGGCATAGGCTGTGGGAATGGAGTCGGTCGACCCGGCTCCTGCGGCATCCCAGAACAGTTCTCCGTGAAGATCCATGGCCTCGACGTAGAGTCGTCGGGCCTCTTGATCGGTGAGGACCAGCGCTTCCAGACGCGCGACATCATCTGAAGTGGCCAGCCCTTCACACAGGGCCTCCACGATTCGTAACAGATGCTGGCGTTCGGATGGTTTCAACGTTCTGCTCGACTATTCAGTTCTGTGGTTTTGATCGGTTCGGGGTCAGGGGGTGACGTTTGTGGACAGTTGACGATGAACACATTCCAGGAGTGCTTTCCGGACTCGTCCAAGTGATTGATAAACGGAATTGGCCGGGCGTCCGAGATGTTCTGCCAGATCTTTTCCGGAAAGCCCTGGTTGATAACGTTGCTGAATTAACTCCCGATCACTCTGTTGAAGTTTTTCCAGGCATTGCTGTAAGGCATCCCGACGACGTTCCTGCTCTCCGGCCTGTTGAACCACTTCGTCCGCGACGACCGATAAAAACTCTTCGGAGAACGTCAGTTTGTCGCGGCGAAAACGTTGGCGGTGTTTCAGGACTTCATACTTGGCGATCTGTCTGGCCCAACTCAGGAAACTCGTTTCAGGCTGAAACTGTTCGACCTTGGACCAGATGACAAGATTGGTTTCCTGCAAAATTTCCTCGGCACTGTGGACATCTCCGACCTGAGCCAGAATGAACAGGTACAGTGTTCGCTGCGAACGGGTGAACAACTGCACGAATTCATCGCTGGGGACACGGGAAGACAGGTTACCGACAGATGAGGACACTCAATGTTTCCCAGTTCCTGAGACAAGCTTTGATCAAGAAGCTTGTTTAGACAACCTTGTTCATAGACTACAAGGACACGAAGGAACGAAGTCCTCCGCGTCCCTGTGGCTTTCAGCTCTCGTGCTGTGCCCAGCCTCAATCTGAGTGTTAACCGAGTTGGTCCGCGGCTCGTTGGCCGCTCGCATTCTGGTTTCTCAACCCGAAAATTGAGTATGGATGCAACACTCGTCTCAAGAGCCCTCTCAAGACCATTGCCCGGCACTGATACGCAACGCTGATTCGCAATACCAATTACCCGATGAGCCCTTTAATCGGCTGTCCACCGTTGGCCAGCGGCATCGGACGTCCTCGTTTGGAGGTGTGAACGGTGTTCAACGGAATTCGGAGAGCATGTGCTACTGTCGCCCAGATGTCTCCTGGGAGATAGCTTTCACTGATGATCCGAACTCCATCATCATCGGTGGCTCCGATGGCCTGGCCTCCCTTGAGACCGCCGCCGCCGACCAGAATCGACCAGCTTGTGGCCCAGTGATCACGACCGACTGTCTGGTTGATTCGTGGAGTTCGACCGAATTCTCCCATGCAGACAATGGTGACATTGTCGAGCATTCCACGCTGTTCGAGATCGCGGGTGAGACCGGCGATTCCACTGTCCAGACGTGGCAGGTTTGTGTTCTTCAGGCGACCGAAGACATCGTCATGCAGGTCCCAACCTCCGGGGAACTGGACTTCGATGAACGGAACTCCGATTTCCACAAGGCGACGAGCCATGATCAGTGAATCACCGAAGTCATGACGCCCGTACATGTCACGGATTTCCGCAGGTTCTTCGTCGTACTTGAAGGCTTTCATCTGACTCGAAGTCATCAGATTGACGGCCTTGGTGTAGACTTCCTTGTGCGCCTGACCGGCTTCTCCCCGATTGGAGCGAATGAAGTTGTTCTCAATCGAGGTCAACATCTGCAGACGCTGATTGAGACGCTGGGCGTCCATTCCCTCCATTGAAGCGTTCTGAATTCGTCCCTGACGATCCACAACGAATGGAGCATGAGTCATTCCGAGGAACCCAGGGCTCATGCTGCCGCCGCCGACCGAAATGAACGCCGGAATTTCCAGCTCTTTCCGCTTGGGAGCCATTTCGTAACTGACAACGGAACCGAACGACGGGTGAACCACTGTCGGGTTCGGAACGTAGGAACTCCGCATGTAGTAGGTCCCGCGGGCATGGTCTGCTTCCCGGGTGCTCATTGATCGTACGACGGACAGTTTATCCATGACCTTGGCGATTTCCGGCAGCTGTTCGGAAATCTGAAGATCCCCTTTCGTGCTGACCGGCTTGAATTCGCCGCCGTTTTTGGATTTCGGCTTCAGGTCCCACATGTCGATGGTTGGCGGTCCCCCTCCCAGCCAGATCAGGATGCAGGCCTTCTGGTTGGATTTCACCTCGGCCGCATTCGCCTGCAGGTGTGAGAGGAAGTGTGTTGCTCCCATGGCCGTGGCACTTCCCATGGCCATATGGCTCAGGAAGTGGCGCCGGGACATGGCTTCCGGATGAAAGTTCAGCATGGCTTATGCACTTTCTAAACTGATAGTGTCAATGTGTCTCGAAAACTCAAAATGGCCGGTCAGTAATTCATAATCAGTGATTCACAATGAATTCGTTTGAATTCAACAGTGCCCAGTACAGGTCCTGGTAGGCTCGAACAGGATCACGATCTGCCCGCATGACTCTCTGAAGCTGGGCCAGTTCCGTCTTTTCGGCGGGACGTCCCAGAGCTGCCAGAAACAGGGCATTGATTCGTGCGGTGTCGTTACGGTAACGGGGGTCTGCGAGAACGGTTCTCACATAACTTCCGCTGTCACTGCTGATCGCTTTCTGGACGAGTGCCCCGTTCATCATCAGCAGTGCCTGAGGAATGCTGCCGCTGAACAAAGTCGGTTCCTCGTCATCATTCCCTCCGAAAATCCGCAGGAAGTCTCGCATCCAGCGTTCTCGTTCCTGCTCACTTCCGGAGAGCTGCCCACCTGCTCCGTCCGCACTGGTGGCGATCATCAGGGAGTCATACAACTGCTCGGCCTGCATGGTTTTCACATACATGTGACTGAACAGCGGGACTTCTCCGGCGGCGGGATTGTCGATGTCGTTCTTGGGATTGAACTGACTTGTCAAATTGTATGCCTGAGTGTTGCAAATCCACCGCATGAGTTTCTTCAGGTCATACTTGTGGGCGATGAACTCTTCCGTCAGTCGATCGACCACTTCCGGATGACTTTCGGGATTGTGTGGTCCCATATCGTCGATCGGACGAGTGAATCCGTAACCCATGAAGTGTCCCCAGACCCGGTTTACCATCGCTCTCGCCAACTGGCTTTGAGGATCGGTATGACAAATCAGTTTTGCCAGTTCTTCCCGTCGGTCAGCGGCATCCCGGTCCACTTCGTTCCCCAGATAAGTTGGGTATGCGACCTGAATCAGACCTCCCCGATTCTCAAAGTAAACGGGGCCGGTGAAGTCCCGGTAAACCAGTTCGGAATAGTCATCCACCATCCGGCCTGATTGCGGATCATATTTCTCGTGATCCTGACGACGGGCCTGACGGAAGAAAGCGTTAAACTCCCAGAACTGATTCTGTTTCCATTCATTGAAGGGATGGTTGTGGCACTGAGTGCACTGCACCTGCATTCCCAGAAAAATCCGGGCGGTATTGGCAGTGGCTTCGACGTGATACTCTTCCGAGTTAATGTTGCCGGCAAGCTGAGCCAGGACGAAATTGACGGCACCGTTTTCTTCGAAGTGCCCTTCGGCGGTCAGCAGGTCATAAACCATTTCATTCCACGGGCGATTTCGAGCGAACGATTCCCGCAGGAACTTCCGCATTCCCACCCGACTGGTTTTGTCGGGAGTGTTTCGGCCGATGAGAACATTGGTCCAGACTTCAGTGAAGTTCCGGACATAGTTGGGATCGTTCAGTAATTCATCGATCAGTTTCGACCGCTTTTCTGGAGACTTGTCGTCGATGAAATCCTGTACTTTTTTCGCAGGAGGGATGTGTCCCACCACATCGAGGTAAACCCGACGAATCCACTCGCCATCCGAGGCGACCGGACTGGGGACGACTTCATTGTCTTCCCATCCCTGCTGAATCTGCTGGTCGATGAACTGGACCACCCGATCAGAAAGACCAGTGCTGAAGTCTGTTTGGGGAGGTGCGGCTGCCGCCGATAATGCCCATGAAACGAGCATCCACAACACGATCACTCCAGCCAGAAGGAATCTCCATCCCACCGCCTGTTTTTCCACAATGCCAGTTGATCGTGCTCGTAGAACCAGTGCCATCTCTGCTTCCTCGCTTCTTTTTGTCAGGACGCTGTCGATCGCCAAGCTTCATTCGACACGATTTGTCGCTTTCGTTTCGAATGTTCGATCAGCACATCGCCTTATTTAATATACCACTTCCACCCGGAAAGCTGTTCGTCTAATTCTTTTCCATTATCACAAATTTTTGCAGACTTTTCTGTATCGCCCCGGCTCAAATGCTCTCCGGTTGCAAAGATTTTGAGACATTTTGGGTTCGTTTGTAAACGCTGTAATTCAAACGTGTTGTGAAAAGAGAACACGTACGGCATTGCATTCCTCGATGATTCTTGTTTCCCACTTTCCGAAGGTTCCTGTCAGAAGCAGCCACGTTTCCCTGGGGAAAACTTGCGATGTTGTGTAATCCCCTTCCATAAAACGAGTTACTACTCCTCGGTTCTGCGGAACCGGTCCTTCGTAATTCAGGTACTGCAGCCGGTGGTCAGGGAGCGGTTTTGCCGTAATCCAGTAATTTAAAATGGGTTCCGAATCGAGCCTCCATGTCTTCAGGGAGTTTTTCTGCTCGAGCATGAAATCCCAGTGAAGATGAGGCCAGTCGTGGGTCAGGATCACAAATCGGGGCATAGGGCGTCAACGAATTTCTTGCTGAGGAATCTTGATGATTGTTTTAAGGTGTTTTCCTGTTGTGTGTTATGTTGAATATGTCCAATTTTATCAAACAATGAGAATACTTAATTATAGATAGTTCTTTGTCGAAATTCCTGTCGCCTGTCTTTCATACCATTGATGAACCATCACATCCCTGGACTTTCCTCTGGTTCGCATCTCGATTTTGTTCACTTGTGGACGAAGTCGGCGCGGCGGGTCCATGCCTATCTGCTGGTTCTGGTGATGAACTGGTCGGATGCGGAAGATTTGCTTCAGGAAGTTGCCGCAACGGCCTGGGAAAAGTTTCCTGAATACGATTCGTCACGTGATTTTCTGGCCTGGGTCAACGGAATTGCCCGGCACAAGGCGTTGAACTCCCGTCGCAAAACGGCCCTGTCCCTAGAGTTGACGCCAGAGCTGGCCGAACTGCTTGAGCAGGAAATCGCTTCCGAAGCCGGAACACTGACACGGCAACTGGCTCTCCTTCAACAGTGTGTTTCCGGTCTGAGAAAAAAGGATCGTGACCTCCTCCAGCTTCGGTATGCCCCGGATTCGACAATGGAGACCGTTGCCCGACGAATCGGCCGATCAGTTGCCGCCTGCTATAAGGCCATTCAGCGGATTCACAACCAGCTTTTCGCTTGTATTACTGTCAAATTATCGCGGGGAGAGCCATGACGAACGGTTCTCAACGCATTCGTACCCTGTACGGCCTGCTTCGAGGCGGAAACGAGCAGCCAGAAGTGATGAACGCCATTCTGCGGCTGGTGGAAGAAGACCGCGATGCCAGAAGGACTTACATCCAACTGGTTCATATGGAAGTGAATCTTCCTTGGCTGGTTGACGCTGGTACGGAAACGGAAACCCGAATTCTCCGACAGGTTCAAAAGGAAGTGGCCAGCCAACGCCGCCTGTGGTTCTGGACAATCTCTTCCAGCCTGATTGCGGTGATGTTGTTCGTTGGAATCGGATTGCTTCGAACTGACCTGCTCGACGGCAATGAACTCGTTGTGCCACAGATGCTGGCATACGTGAATCCAGACCCTGATGCTGTTGTTGATGGCGTTGTGCTCGGTCAGCGATCAGTCGTTGTTCGGGAAGGAAAGCCCTTCACGCTTCTACACGGAACCGTGCAATTGGTTACGGACGGTCAATCGACAATCATCCTCACTGCCCCGCTTCAGATGGAGATGGTCGAACGAAAGATTTTGAAGCTGATCCAAGGGGATCTGGTGGCTTCGGTTTCAAAGAACGATGTGGGGTTCGTAGTGGAAACCCCCGGCAGCAAATATGTCGATCTGGGAACCAAGTTTGGAATTTCCGTGGATCTGGCCGGAAATTCACAGTTGCATGTGTTCGACGGAATTGTCGCTGCGGAACCGATTGCCGACACTGCGGGACAGCCACGTCGCCTGGTTCGGACCGGGGAATCTCTGGCATACACTCCAACAGGCTTACTTGAAGCAGAACGATTGTCGAAGCCAACGCGGTTCATGGCAGGACTCAATCGTCTGCACGGCATACGTGAACTGACCAGGGCGATTCACCACCTCCCTGCACCACCGAAATCTGTCCAGCCGGGAATGCTGATCCACAACAAATTCATCTATCTGATCCCGGAACAACGGCACGTCAGATTGCCGCAGGAACTGGAAGTGGTCTCACCCTTATCCGGGCGAATTACCAGGAAAGAAGACTGCATCACGTTAATGCTTCCTCCAGAGACGCATTGCTCCTCTTATCTGATTCATCTTCAGACCAGAGACACGAATACTCCCCTGTCCGGGACGATTCGATTCGACCAGCCTATTCTGGGTTTGGTTCTTTCGACAGAAGGGCTCTTTGAGACAGACACTCTCTTTGGTCTGGAGCAGATGGCCTATCCAGACTGGGACACTGTTGTCTCACAAAAGCTCAGCCGTGGGAGTGTTATCGGATTCCGAGGCACATCAGACTCAGGAGACATTGTTGAAGTTCTTGATGATCGTCACACGTTATCATTAAAAATTCGAGGAGGTGGAGCTAATTTTGATCAGATTCGCATATTGGTTTCAGATCCATATTCACCGTTAGGGAATTAATCATTATGAAAAAGTCATTTAGTAGTGGTTTTACATTAATTGAACTTTTGGTTGTCATCGCGATTATTGCCATCCTTGTTGCCTTGCTGCTTCCTGCGGTGCAACAGGCCAGAGAAGCAGCAAGGCGTTCACAATGTCGTAATAACCTGAAACAGATTGGTTTAGCGGTTCATAACTACATCGATACGCATCGCATCCTGCCGCCGGGCTGGATTCAACGATTTCCGGCAACGACCGTATTGCCAAATTCGGCGAGTCCGACTCACATCAACGGCGCCATGAGAACGGAGAATACGACGGATGACCTCCACAGTTGGGGTTGGGGAGCGTTTCTGCTGCCGTATGTCGACCAGGGGCCATTGTATCAGGATAGCATTGGTAGAGGGCGTCGGCTCGATCAGGAAATTGCTGCTGGCGGAGCTGCGCGTACCGTCCTACCGGTTTACCGTTGCCCTTCAGATCCGGCACGAACACTTCGTGGCGTCGGGAGCAACAATCTCAGAAATGTCGCTGTCTCCAACTATGCGGCCAATAACGGGCATTTCAATCGTAATGGACCATCCACATCCACAGGAGGAACAGCTTTCGGAGAAGGGACCACCGGATTATTCTGGGGGCACAGCAATGTCCGACTCCGGGATATCACAGATGGGACCAGCAATACCATTATGATCGGTGAATCAATCTATGATAATGGAGGGGGAGCAAAGTCATGGGCCGGTGCAAGAAATGGTGGATCTGCATACGCATTACTCGATGTTGCAGCAAACGGACGAGTCGCAATCAACTCTTCCTCAACCAACAAAGCCGTCGGATTCCATAGTCAGCACGTCGGAGGGGCACACTTTCTGCTTGCGGATGGGTCGGTGCATTTCATCAGTGAAAACATTCACTTTCGGCCCTCCAGTGCCAGCAGTAACGATGGAACAACAAGCAATCCTGCTCCAGTAGACAGCCTCTATGAATACTTGCTAAACCGCCATGACGGATTTCCTGTCAGCGGATTCTAATTTTAGTCATAAAATGGCATGGGTATTCCAGTAATGAATTTTGGTTTGTTTTATCGCCTTGTTCTTATTCTTGTCATTTCAATTTCTTATGGTTGCGGCGACACAAGCGAAATTAATCTGGGAAAGGTCACCGGCACGATTACGGTCAACGGACAGCCGTTGTCTGATGGAGAAATTACCTTTCAGCCGGGTTCTGGACGCCCATCTCTGGGAATGACAAACTCCTTGGGGTTCTATGAACTTCATTATACAAAAGGAAAAAAAGGTGCTCTCGTCGGCAGTCATTCGGTGATTATTACAACCAGCATGCCTGATGACGGACGCACGCAGTCCCCAGGTCTACTGACGATTCCTTCCAGGTATAACACAGCTACCGAGCTCTCATTCGAAGTGAAGCCAGGTCAGAACAAGGCCGATTTTCAACTGGATATCAACTGACATTTTTGACACCAAGAAGATTTATTATGTTCGATCGTCGCTCTTTTCTGATCACAACCGCAAGTACTATTGCTTGCACTGCATTGCCCCGTTGGAGTGTTGCGGAATCTGCTGTTCAGCAGGCTCGGCATCTTCCTGCAATTCGATCGGAAGCGACTTTACGGCATATGGGGGATTACAAACGACGGGCCTCGTTTGGATGGGAAGTGGCCGGAATTCCTCCTGTTAATGATGCATCGCATCCGTCAGTTGAACTGGAATGGGATCAGGGGACGGCTGTTTCCAATCGTCCGGCGCGCTTGCGACTCTGTGTTCTTGATACGCGCGAACCGAAGACGCCGGTTGAAGTTCGATTGCGGAATTTTGAAACCGTTCTGGGAACATTTGATCTGCAATGGGTTGCTCAGTTTCAGGTGTTTGAGATTTCACTCACCGCAGAACAGGCGGCAGCGGTTGTTCGTGAAGGGATTCAACTCAGACAGACAGCAGGAGAGCTTCCCGTCTGGATTCTTACTGGAACCGGGACCGGTCCTGAGATGCCGGATGCGCTCAAGCCTCATCTCTTATTTGAGCAGAAGACCGATCCTGACGCGGAATTCTTCTTACGTATGAATTCGCTGGCTTGCGTACAACCTTTTGGGTGGATGGATGGTTGTGTGCTTGATGGATTGCGTGATCTGGCGGCGATTTCGAAATATCACTATCTACAGAAATCGCTTAATGAACATCTGAACTTATGGTTCAAGCCGGACGGGGAGTTTCTCTATGAGAATCCACGGGGTGAACCGGTTGATAACAAAACCAACGGTCAGGAAAGCACTCTTCCCTTTGCGGTTCTGGCCTGGGAAAGACCCGAGCATCCGGCGCTAAAGGTGGCCGTTCGCTTTTTGAGTAAAGAGAAGGACCCGGCGAAACATCCGATATCGACAACATCAGAAGGAGCATATACCGTTGCGTATCCTCTGGCCGCAGCGGCACGACAGCTGAATGATCCCAAACTGGCGGCACATGCCTATGATCTGGTGATGGGGCGACAGCAACGACTGTTTGACGGAAAGATTCTCTCTCGCACTTCCGGATATAATAAGAGTGGCAAATTATCTTTCGGCAACCGGAACTGGTGTCGCGGAGTTGCGTGGCAGTTTTTAGGACTGGTGCGAACTCTCATGGCGTTAGAGGGAATTGTTGATACATCAGCAGGGAAAGAAGCTGTTCGTCAGACGGCAGAATGGATTATTCCGTATCAGCTCCCCAATGGCTTATGGAGCGTTTTTGTCCATGAACCTGAGTTGACTCCCGATACCTCGGGGAGTGCCGGAATTGCTGCCGCGTTGGCCTTGGCGGCGAATCATGGCTGGGCTGACAGCAATGCACGCGCCTCATCGGGAAAATGTCTGGAAGGGCTCAAGCCGCATCTCACTCCGGATGGATTTCTGGGGGGAGCATCGCAGTCAAACAAAGGGGGAGAAGGTCTTCAACGGGGAGATTATCGCGTCATTTACCAGATGGGGATGGGGCTGATGGCTCAGTTGATTGCCGCGACCGAATCGCGATGATTCACGGGGCTGGCATCCCCGACTCTTTTGAGTCTCCGGCGGCTTTTTTGGCGTTGTATTCGGCGATCCACTTTTCGGGTTCCTCCTCGAAGGCAGATTTGCAGCCGCTGCAGCAGACCCAGTAAGTGGTTCCTTTGAATGTCACTGGCATCGTCCCCAGTCCGCCGGAGATGATGCATTCGCGCTGGCCGTAGCCTTCATCGCTGCGGGCGAACGAAGTTCCTTCCCGCTGGGTCGCGATGGTGTCGACCCGCATGAAACGGTTGCCTCGTTTCTTGGCGATTTCGATCAGAAACCGGTTGTTGTCCTGCTGGTTGAAAACCAGTTGCCAGGCGTCACGACCGGGGGGCGGTTCAACCTGTGTCAGTTCCACCTTGTATTTGATGTGCATCAGGCGGTCGTCTCCTTCGAAACTCTCCGCTGGCTGAGTGAATGTTCCTTCGAGGGTGCGGGTTTGCCCTTCCGTGTCGGTGGCTTGCATCTCGAAGATG
>DATMFC010000516.1:0-3136 GCA_035556335.1 Planctomicrobium sp.
GAGATGCGGTCTACGGACCAAAATCAATATCCATCACCCATCCAAACCTACACACAATCCAAAACACAAACATTCCGAATCAAAGCACAAACAAAAATCAGAAGAAACAGAACTAGAATTCAAATCAGAACAAGAATTAAAAAGATTAGAAACACAAACAGAACAAAAACAACAAATAAAATCCAATCAAAATCAAACACTAAAAATCAAATCAAACACAAACAAATAAATTAGAAATAGAAAACAAGAACAAGTCATAGATCAGAACAATAAACAGGAATAGGAGAGGTGAACGACGGGATCACTGAAACTCATTCTTTCCGTGATCTCCGAACACAAGACGATCCAGGCAGCCGGTCAAGGCGGAATGGTGGGCAATGTCTTGTCACGACCGAGACCGGTTTCCCGGAGGTCAGGGATTTTTCACGAGGGATGGTCATTGAAGTGGCCTGATCGAAATTGACGTTTTTGAAAGTGGAGAGGGTGAAAATCATGGTGGGAATGGGATCTCGAAATGAAACGGTGCCGGTCTCGGAAAACGAAGTGGTCGTGACCCGGCATGCGTACGACATGGACAATCTGGCAAAGGAGACCGCAAAACGAGTTGATCGGGAATTGCAGACGTGCCTGAAAGGAGCCCTGTACTTCAACCCGGTTGCCACCGTCCGGTGTGCAGAACCCAGTGAGGAGTTTCTGTCCCGTGTCCGGAAGGAACAAGCCCGTTGGTGCCGGCAGGCGAGTGGGACGTTTCCACGCGGGATGCGTCGAAAGTCACGGAATTGGATCAGCGGGGATCACTGCGAAAGAGGCCGGGAAACACGGTATTTCCACCGCGCCCTCTGTTGGACAGGAGTCCTGTTCCTCAATGGCCGCCAGATCTTTCCTCATGACTGGACCAAAGTGGTGAAACGCCGGAATTCCACCGGCCGTTGATTCCTGTGAATCCACATGACCAGGAATTCCAGGCAAGGTCCGAATCCTTCGATTCCTCTGGAAGTGGATTCCAACGAAGTGAGTCATCACCACGCAGGATCGGAACAAGGGGGAACCTCCCGGAGTAACCGGTTCCTCTTTCCGTCCTGTCTCAATGGGAAAC
Source organism: Planctomicrobium sp. (assembly GCA_035556335.1). Taxonomy (GTDB): domain Bacteria; phylum Planctomycetota; class Planctomycetia; order Planctomycetales; family Planctomycetaceae; genus Planctomicrobium. Next base: position 1,097 of record DATMFC010000516.1, read on the forward strand.
CGGGATTTCGACATGCCAGCCGCCTCCCGCATCATCAACGTGGAAGTTCCGGAAGAGGTGTACTGGCACATCCGGAGGTGTGCAACCGAGTCCCGGTTGTCCATGAAAGAGTTCATGGCCCGGTTCTGCCAGGAAGCCTTTCCGTATACGCCTCCGCCATCGCAATCGAGGCGGTCACTAGAATCGACGCCACAGAGGAGATCTTCATGACCACCTTGTCCAAACGCCGTCTGGCCGACGTCTTTCTGAAGACGTTTCCCGAACTGAAAAACGCCCCGACAGGTTATCCCCTGGCGACCCGGATTGATGACCAAGCTCGGAATGATGTCTCGCAGCTCTTCTGCACAATTCTGGTCCGTGTCGGCAGTCCGGATGCGGAGCGGTTCTCATTGCGGTTGCAGCATCTTCCCTGCAATGACCACGTCCGGGAACTGGCGGGGGAATGGGATGGGGAGTGGGAATCGTCCGATCGCGGTGAAACGCTGACGCTGATGTTCTCCCTGAGAGACCTCGCCAAAGTCAATCAGTTGGCCAAAGCAATCCGCAGCGTCGTGGGACGGGGGGCCCGTTATCAGGATTCCAACTGGAAATGGCTCGCTCCCCGGACGGCAGATTCTCTGCACCGGTTCGTGCGGCAGATGAAAGAGTCTATGCGGAGCTGATGGGATCTGGGGGACAGGCCCGCACTCAAAATGATTATTGCACGATTCGGCCTGTTCCGCAGTGTCCCACCTCTGTCATCTCCTCCGGATAGCATTTCTTACATGTCCATCCCTTTCTCTTCTCCGCGTCGCTTCCTCCTCCCTCGGGTAGTTCAAGGTGTTCTGATCTTCACCTTGACCTTCGGGAGCGAATTGATGGCACACCACATTGCAATGGCTGCTGGCCGTCCGGCCATGATGTATACCGGCGAGCCCCCCTGGCACGGCCTGGGAACCCGGCTCAATGAACCGGCCACCGCCCGGCAGGCGATGCAGGCGGCGGGACTGGATTATCAGGCCGATCTGAAACCTCTGCAGACCACCGCAGGAATTCCGGTTCCTCAACGCAAAGCGGTGGTGCACTCGGAAACCGGGAACATTCTGGGAGTCGTCGGGAACAGTTATGTTCCGGTCCAGAATGCCCAGGCGTTCGGGTTTCTGGATTCCGTCGTCGATGAGGGGGAACTGCGGTATCACACCGCCGGAGCACTGGGGCTGGGAGAAAAAGTCTGGATGCTCGCCAAACTTCCTGAAGAGATCCGGGTGAAGAATTCGGAGGACGTGACCGAACAATTCTTGTTGCTGAGCAACTCGCATGACGGCAGTTCGTCGTTACGGGTGTTTTTCACCCCGATTCGAGTCGTCTGTGCGAATACGCTGGGAATGGCGGAACGTCGGGGACGGGGACAGGGGATTTCCATCGTCCATAAGGGGAATCTTGACATGAAAGTCCGGCAGGCCAGGGAAGTGCTGGGAATGGCCCGACGGTTCTACTCCGATCTTTCGGAACGGATCGACCGGCTTGCCTCGCATTCCCCCAGCCGTCGGCAATTGGAACTGTACTTCGAAACTCTCTATCCCGATGGGACAGACTCCAAGAATCGTCGAGCGGAAAATGTCCGGAAGGAACTGTTTCGACTCTTCGAATCGGGTCGAGGACAAAACATTCCGCAGATCCGTTCCACGACCTGGGCCGCCTTCAATGCCGTGACCGAATTCGTCGATCACCACCGATCCACCCGGGGACGTTCGGCTCAGGAACGGGCGAGTCGACGACTGGAATCGGCCTGGTTTGGTTCGGGAGCCCGCTTGAAAGCCCAGGCCTGGACTCTCGCTCTGGAAATGGCGAACTGATTGGAGGACTCTCATCAGCAGACTGATCGCGATCGGTGACATTCATGGGCACGCCCTGGCGCTCCGTTCTCTCCTGGATCTCATTCAGCCAACCAGCAACGACACGGTTGTCACGTTGGGAGACTGTGTGAACCGGGGGCCGGACAGCCGGGGTGTGCTCAATATTCTTCTGGACCTGCAGCGGCGGTGCCGGTTGATCCCGATT
>DATMFC010000517.1:0-16615 GCA_035556335.1 Planctomicrobium sp.
TTCCACTACGAAGTCTCACGGAGTCTGGCAGCGTGTGAAGGAGCACTCCTGGTCGTCGACGCGTTTCAGGGAGTACAGGCCCAGACAGTCGCCAATGCCTATGCAGCGATTGACGCCAATCTCGAAATCATTCCCGTTCTCAACAAGATCGATCTTCCGGTCACCCGTGTGGAAGAAGTCTGTGAGGAAATCGAGAACGTCATTGGACTCGATGCCAGCACGGCGTTGAAGGTGAGTGCGAAAGCCGGGATCGGAATCGAAGAGTGTATTGAAGCGATCATTCAGCGCATCCCCGCGCCGAAGGGGGATCCCGAAGCACCGCTACGGGCACTCGTCTTCGACAGTAAGTACGACGACTACCGTGGCGTTGTCACCTATATCCGTGTGATTGACGGAACCATCCGCAAGCGTGACAAAATCCGCTTCATGAAAGGGGCCACCGTTCACGACGTGATTGAACTGGGACAATTCCGTCCGTTCATGGAAGCCGCCGACGAACTGGGGCCAGGTCAGGCCGGATACCTGATCACCGGCGTCAAAGTGCTTGGCAACATCCATGTCGGAGACACGGTGACCCATCAGGCAGTTCAGGCGAAAAATCCCTTGCCGGGATACAAGCAACCCAAGCAGATGGTCTTCTGCGGGATGTATCCCATCGACGCGACCGACTTCGAAAAGCTCCGTTTCGAACTCGACAAGATGATGCTGAACGACGCCAGCTTTACCTTCGCTCCGGAAACCAGCGATGCATTGGGCTTCGGTTTTCGTTGCGGGTTTCTCGGGATGCTGCACATGGAGATCATCCAGCAGCGTCTTGAGGATGAAGCCGATGTCGACCTGATTCAAACCGCCCCCAACGTGACCTATCAACTGATCAAACGGGGGGGGGAAACCGTGACGATCGACAACCCCGCCGATGTTCCCGATTCCGGTTCCATCGAAGAGTTCCGGGAACCGATCGCCAAGGTGACGTTTATTCTTCCGACGACCAACATGGGGCCGATCATGCAGCTCTGTTCCGATCGTCGTGGAGAATATAAAGCGACCGAATTCCTTGGACGCGACCGTGCTCAACTCGTTTATGAAATGCCGTTAGCGGAAATCATTTATGATATGCACGACAAGCTGAAATCGATCACGCGCGGCTATGGAACGATGGACTACGAAGTGATCGGTTTTAAAGCCGCCGATCTGGTGAAGATGGACATCCTCGTCAAAGGGAACACAGTTGAAGCCCTGGCCACGATTGTGCATCGCGGTTCTGCAGACCGTCGCGGACGTGCATTAGTTAAAAAGCTGAAGGAAGAGATTCCCCGACACCAGTTTGAAGTGCCGATTCAGGCTGCACTGGGAGGGCGTGTGATTGCCCGGGAAACGATTTCCGCCCTGCGTAAAAACGTCACGGCAAAGTGCTATGGGGGGGATATTTCCCGCAAGCGAAAACTGCTCCAGAAGCAGAAAGAGGGAAAGAAACGCATGAAGCAATTCGGCGAAGTCGAAATCCCGCAGAAGGCGTTCCTGTCGGTCCTTGAAGCCGGCAAAGATGAATAGGAGAAAAAAAGACTAAATACTAAATTCTAAGAACCAGAAGCACGTGTTGAATCCAGAGGTATTTGTCTGGTTCTTAGTCTTTAGAATTTAGTGTTTTCACATCTATGGTGTCGACTGCAGACGAAGAGATCCAACTGGGGCAACGGTATTCCTTCGGGAAGAACTGGACTTCGTTTCTGAGTACCGTCGACGACGCCCGCATCGAAATTGCCGTGCAGTCATTACGGAATCTGCTGGGGGTCAGCTCTCTGATCGGGAAGCGGTTTCTGGATGTCGGCTCCGGCAGCGGACTCTTCTCACTGGCAGCCAGAAAACTGGGAGCCAAGGTCACCTCTTTCGATTTCGATCCCGCTTCAGTCGCCTGTGCGGAAGAACTGCGCTCACGATTTGATCTTGATCAGGGTCAGGATAAATGGACCATCATGTCGGGCTCTGCGCTGGATGCCCCGTTTCTGAATTCGCTCGGCCAATACGACGTCGTTTATTCCTGGGGAGTGCTGCATCACACCGGACATTTATGGCGCGCGCTGGATCTGGTGACTCACACCGTTTCCGCTGACGGCTTATTGGCCATCGCTATTTATAATGATCAAGGCTGGCGCTCCCGGATGTGGAAACGCGTGAAGGAAATCTATTGCTCCGGGGAGAGTGGAAAGTTCTTCGTACGGTCAGTCTTCTATCCCTGGTTTACGTTGCGAACGATTCTTGTGTCACTGATTCGTCGACGAAATGAATTTGCCCACTACCGCCGTAATCGTGGCATGTCGATTCTGCATGACTGGGACGACTGGCTGGGAGGGCTTCCGTTCGAAGTGGCGACATTTCAGCAATTGATCGACTTCTACGCCAGGCATGGCTTTGAGTACGTTCGAGGCAAAGAAACCAGACGCTTAGGCTGCCATGAACTGGTCTTCCAGAAGAAACCAATCAGGCATGAACGTCCGTAGTATATGCAAAGAAGAGGAGACTCACGCAAAGGCGCCAAGGCGCAAAGAATTTTCGCTTCACGTCCGGTGCGAAATTATCTCTTTATATTGAATGCCGTCCGAAATGAAATAACAGTTCAAACTCGCCTGTATTTTATTCATTGATCCTTGCCGCAACACTTATTGCGATCTATTTATAATATTTATTATTCCTGAATAGTCCGGCCTGTGTTGTCCCGAAATGCGTTCATTTCCGGGGATCGCTTCATGCTATCTCTTTGCGCCTTGGCGCCTTTGCGTGAGTCTCTTCTTCCGTCTCTTTAATTGCCTTCGACCATTCCTTCCATCTGCACGACTTCAAAGTGGTGCCCTTTTACTTTTTTCAGAGTGTGTAGATTATCGTCGTTCCAACGGGGATCGGGGGCGCCGGAGATGTACCAGTCGCTGCCGTTATCGGCCAGGATCATTCCATACTTCTTCAATGCTCGAAGAATAACCTGTACTTCTTCCGGGAACGGAGTGATGTCAAAGTCTTTCTTCAGTCGCACGCGCATTCCCATGGGAGGAAGCCGAAGACTGGTATCACGACTGGCGTAGTGACTGGCGGGAGGAACGAATGCTCTACGGGTGTCGTTGACAGTGAATCGTAACGCATGGCGAATCTCTTTCTGTTCAACCGCTTCGTCATAGCGAACCAGCCCCGGAAAGATCGGCAGCCCTGCGGCGTCCGCACTTGTCCAGTACAACGGACGATTGGGGTGTTGATTCATATCGAAAATGGCCCCGGCCTCCGCTTTCCAGAGATGCCCCGCCGCAACCGGGAAGGCTCGAAACAGTTCATAGAGCTTCCAGTTGTCCCGATCAATCACAATGACATGGCGGTCGCCATCGATATTCGGATCCCCTTCAATTGGAGCATTGGAAGGGATCGGGTACGGACCCGGGTCGCTTTCCTCTCCATAAGCGGTATAACGAATGGGAACCGTCTTCTGATCACCAGAGACGATAACGTATGGAATCCCGATGGGGGCTCCTTCCCAGAGTCCGGCACCAAACGCAGGATGGCAGCCGGTTTGAGCCCCGATCGATTGAATCAGCATCTCCGACAACGGGTCGACCGGCAAATGATCGATCGGTTGATTCCATTCGTTGTCTTCCGGAAAAGGCAATCTCCCCCCCAGAGAAGCTCCAATTCCAAGATGAACGACTCCTTTCTCCAACGGAGCGGGAATCCCCCGATTGCCCGGTTGAGCGACTCCCTGTTCATCATCCAGCCACGCAGGCCTGGTCGTTTCCTTCGGAGTTGTGATTGTCGACGGCTTTGGTGTGAAAGTTGCGTCGTCCGGTTGGGAACGATAGAGAGACGTGTTTCCATTCAGGGTCGCCACATCTTCTTTACCAACCAACGGATTTCGGTCAATGATCAGGAGCGCAGTCAACGCCAGAGCGGCAACGCCCCCGAGAATCGCTACATTCAGAGGTTTCAGCATAATAGGAGACGACAATGTCGCATTGAATGGTGTCTGGAGGAGGAACAGGAACGCATCGGGCAGGAACTTGCCGAAATTTCTTTGTAACCTGTTATTGAATCACTGGTTATTCTGCTTTTGGTCACGTTTTCGCTGCAAGTAATAACACGGTGTCTCATTGGACATAGTTGCGAACTGCACCCCAGGTATTCTAAATCCCGTAAACCTCCAGTTTTCCCTTCCGGTCACTGTCGGCAATGTCGGTTTTCCCGAATGCCCTGAAAGATCAAAATATGGAAAACAATCCACTCGCCATTGAGTTGCCGTGTAAACTTTGCATTGACGTGATCAGATTTACGGGCCGTTGATTTCCGCAGACGATGAGGTCGACCATGACCAGAGACAATCTGCAATTCCCCCAGACTGGCCAATTTCCGCGCGAAGTTTCGCGTTTGATATCGATGGTCTTGCTGGGAGGATTCGTTCTAGGCCACGGCATCGGTCGTGACGGCTTCGCTCAGGATTTTCGTCCTCAGCCTGGGGCTCAGCCCGGTTACGCTCAACCGGGATACGTGCAACCCGGCTTTCAGCAGCAGCGTCCTCCCCAGCCAACCTACACGCAACCCGTCTATCCGCAATCCGGAGTTCCTTACCCGGCATACCGGCAACCCAGTCCGTTCCAACCTGGTGCTGCTCCGAATGGACAATTTCCAGGGCGTCCCTATCAGAACCCGGCATATCCAAACCCTGTCTATCCAAATCAGGCGATTCCGGCGAACCCTTATCCCTTGGTCGGGACCCCGGTTTCGGCTCGCCCGAATTTCGTCCCGATTTCCACAAAGGATTCGATGTACGATCTGGCACAGCGGCATCCGTTGTGCGTGATCGTAGGAGAACAGATTGCCAGCCAGTTGATTGCGACCGAAACGGTGGAAGAAGGACCGTTTCGTGAAATGATCATGGGGGCCGATGTTCAGGGAACTCAGCGAACCAATGCCCGAACCTCTATCGACTTTCTTCCCAACGAATCGTCGATGATGATGAAGGTGGTTCTCAATGGACACACCGTCAACCAGACATTGAGTCAGGTGCGACAAGCGGCGATTCAAAGTGCCGGAAGCGTCGAATTTCAGGTCACGAAACAAATTGAATTCGACGGCTGGGTTCTGCGAACATGGACCCCCGCCGCGTTCATGACCATTCGCCAGCAGCATCTGGGAGCCTCAACTCCGGTCAGCCCCATCCCATTGCTGGGACCACTCACCAACGCCATCGTCATGAGTGCGGCGGAACAGCAAAAGCCGATGACTCAAGCGGTCGCCGCCCAACGCATCACACAGGCAGTCGCTCCCCAGTTCAACAGTCGACTGGACGACGTTCTCAGTGGACTGAATCGACAGTTAAGCGGAGAAGTGAAAGACTGGTTGACGCAGTCACAGATCTACCCCAGCCATGTCGCCACACGATCGTCACACAACGCCGGAATGTGGGGAGTCGCGTTCGAAACAACCGCCCCCGCCTCGGCCGGAACGACACCGGTCGTACCGATCTCCACTCAGGGGGGACGTAAGGTCAAAGCACTGCCGTCGAAACTTCTGCTTCCAGTCTCGACGAGTGGGGAAAACAAGAACGGTCTGTCCCTGCCGTTTGTCGCCGAATCAGAAAACATTCAGGATCGGATTATCGCGCTGGTTCATGAGTCACTGATTGCCGATCTGGCTGAACGTTACGAACTGGGGGGAAAAGATATTCCTCCAGCACTGCTGGGTTCATTCCTGTCTGGCCCGAATGCAGAACCGCAAGGCCCTTCTCTGGGAACACTGGTTCTCGACCGGGAAGCTCCCATCTCGGCGACCATCACAAAAGGGGAATTTCTGCTGACCGTTCGAGCTGGATTCAAACCTGTGATCGGCCCGGAGATTCCTCCGTATGAAGTGGTCTTCTCCTTCCGTCCGATCCTCACAGAGACAGAAGTGACCCTGAAGCCGGAAATGGTGTCGATGACGTCACTGACTCCCGGTTCCGGAGGATTGTTCGGAGCCGCCAGCGAAGGACTGATTCGCAGCGCCATTGAACAAAAACTTCAGAGCTATAACTTTCCTAGGAACGTGAATGTTCCGCGAGAAGCGGGGAAAGAACCGCTTCCTCTCCGCCTGCAAAGCCTCACCCTGGCCGACGGCTGGCTCTCCATTGCCTACGAACCAGTCGCCAAAGCGCAACGCCCCGTCTGGCAGTCATCCGAAGGATTGATGGAAGACGCCGTCGTTCGGTAGCCCGGATAATTCACCACGGAAAAGACGGAAATAACGGAACGGATTTAGCCGTAGGGCAGGCATTGCCTGCCGCCCCGTTTGCATCGCCATGCGGTGCCTGACCTACCGAAATTGGAGGTATGAATCCTCAAAAGGATGGAATATTGAAACCGCTCCAATCACTCAGCCGGGAAACGCAAAAGCGAGCAATGATGGGATAGTGTAATTGTGATAAAGCGATTACTTTTAGTGACTTTTTTATTGACAACTTTTAGTTGCCATGAAGAAGTTGTACCTACACCTATCGCTCTCACAGGTCCCAAGGCCGTCGACAGAATATGCCTGGGACTTCTGAATAATGCATCGCCAATAGAATCCCAAGAGATACGTCATATCATATTCGATACGTACACATTTGAAGGGGGATCGTTCAACGGATCGTCAATATATATGTCATTTTCATGTAAAACCTTAGATGAATGCTTGCGTGCTTTCGAATTAGTTACGAAGCACAACCGCTCCAATTTCTCCTCGTGGAGAAAACCATCTTTTGATGTGACGCAACACCCCCCAGGACTGACTGACATTTCTACAGTAAAAAAATCATGGGATGTATCCGTTGTAGAAAATGGAATGGTTATGGAAAACGTTGAAGACGCCATCGAAAGAATTGTAAATGGCCAAGAGAAATTTCGTATTCAAAGGCTTTTTTATGGGGCGATTGACTCTGATAATCACAAAGTTTTCATTCACTACGAGAGTGGTGGCATAATTGCAAGCCTCTTGAACGACGAATAACCGGGTGATTGGGGGGGCAGCTTAATGAGGGCTTGAGAAATTAGTGGCTGTAGGGCAGGCATTGCCTGCCGCCCCGTTTGCATCGTCATGCGGTGCATGACCTACCAGAACTGGTGATTCAGTCTGTTTTTGACACGCAGTCAGTTCTCCCGATCAATTCCGTCTCTTCCGTCCTTTTCGTGGTTCCTCTGAATGTTTCGGGCTAACCGGTGAGGTCCACTGAATGGTGAATCTCGTGCGTCGTCCCAATTTGATTTTCGGGTTGTAAAAGCAGAACGAGAGCGGCCAATGAGCTGCGGAACAGTTCAGTCAACACGCCGATTGAGGCTGGACACTGCACTCGGCCCAAACGAAAAATGTGCCACCAACGGCTTTGCCATCGGTGGCACACATGATCTCCGGCATATGCCAGCGGTGTTACTCTAGAAGAGCGGCCTTGCGAGCGAGATCGGCATTTCCGATCGGCAGGAATTCCAGTGATTCCGCCTTGCCGTCCATCATGCTGCCTCCCCCGACAATAACCAGTCCGTGGTTCCAAGCAGGAGATTCATGGAAGAATCGGGGAGACTTCAACCTCCCCTGATATTCCCAACGGGATCCGTCAGCGGACAAAGCCTGAATGGATCCAGACATGGTCGTCACCACCAGTTTGCCGTCCACGGAGAAGGCGGCGGTTCCGAAGCCATCCATGCCGCTTCCCTGCACCACAGGTCCTTCGCTCCAGCTTCCGGTCTTTGGATCGAAGATGTCAACGCGACCACTTGCCCCTCCGCGAGCCTGCATCCCGCCGATGACGTAGATTTTTCCCTGATGCGCCGCAACGGAATTCGCACGACGTTCGAATGGAGTTTCCGGCAGGGCTTTCCATTCCGGATTCGCGGCCGAGAGGTCGATGGAGTAAGCGGTCTTCAGCCAGTTACCGTTTCTTTCCTCGCCCCCCAGCGTCCAGCCACCAACCACATAGAGTTGATCACCGAGTACCGCGATATTGTGAGACGAACGGGCTTCCGGCAGCGGAATCAGGTCTTCCCAGGTTCCCTTGGCCGGATCGAACCGGGCGAAGCTGTTCTGTGAAGCCAGTTGCGATCTCCCCCCTTCGACGTCTTTCACCGTGAAGCCGCCGACACGATAGAGCTTTCCTCCATGAGCGGCCATTGCCAGACCGGTCAGTTTTGGTCCGCCTGGCAGGGCTTCCCAGTTCTTTCCATCCTTCAAGTTGAGCTTGATGAAATCGCCGGACTGTTCTTCTTCTGAATACTGGTGTCCTCCACCGTAGTTTCCGCCATAGACAAACAGTTCGTCTCCGACCACTGCGGCTCCGAAACTGGTCGTTCCCTGCTTAAGATCGGGCCACTGGTGCTCTGCGGGAATCACCTGGGCCGGAGTGTACTGCAGCGCCAGCGTGGAATAATGCTTTACGGACTTATAGGCCTTCCCGTTCAGTTCTCCCGAGGCTTCTTCAATCAACCGGGCACGAATAGAATACAGGCCGGCTCTGTTCAGGGTTGCAGTATACTTCCCGTTTTCATCGGTATCTCCCTGAATCCCTTTCTCCTGGACCGCGCTTTCGACCGTCACCTGACTGCCGACGGCGGGCTTCCCTTTCCAGAGAACCTTGAAAACCACGTCGTGACCATTGACTTCGGGAACGATTTCCAGCGGGTGTTCTTCGTGTCGTCGGACTTCCGTCCAGCTTCCGGGAAACGTGCTGGGATAGGCTTTGGCGTAGTACATCAACAGGGACGGCTCAGGTCCACGGGACATGACTCCGTAGGTATGCTTGAGCAGAAACGTGCCATTTCCGGCGTTTTCAGGCAGATGAGCGACGAGTGCGTCTCCCTCGATCTTCAGTTCGACCGATTCCAACTGACCCCGCCCTCGACCGCCTCCTTCACCCCGGCTACGTCCTTCGCCCCGAGCCCGTCCTTCTCCTTCGCTTCGGGGACGTCCTTCCCCTTCTCCCCGGGCACGACCTTCTGGTCTTCCACCGAAGCCGCCTCTGCCTCCCATTCCTCCCATGCCTGACCCGCCACGGGTCACCCAGGCCTCGGCCTTTTGAATTCCAGTGAGGAAGCGCGGATTATCAGGCTCTGCACGCTCACTCATGTAGATTTTGACAACCTTCGGCTGGTCGGCGGGTTCCGGCACAGCGAAGATGAAGTGGGCCTGCGCGGCGGACGCAAGGAGCATCGCAGACAGAAATCCAGCCAAAAACTTACGATTTAAATGCATCATAAAACCTCTTATCTCGGTCAATTTTGCGAAAAGTGAACTCAATTTTAAACATTCATTTTGCTGTCAATTTGTGATTTGAAAACTCAAGCTGATGAACCACTGTGGATCCATCTGATCGATTTGTTTTTGCTGAATTCTTCAACGGAAGATCAAAGGTCCCTACACGAACCCACTCCGTATGAACTTGACGAGCCGTTATGATCCGATTGGATGGCATCTCCCACGTTGTCACAGTAAAATTTCTCGGCAAATGTTTGTTTTCCGCAGTGCGCCAAACATCTCCGACGCTGATAATGAAGCGTGATTTATCTGTCGCCCGGTGAACTTCTGTCACAACATCCCCTTGTACTCGCCAGAAACTCCGCTCATCCGGGTTCGAGGAACGTAAGAGACGTCCATTAGGATGTTCCGACTGTTCATCAGCGAATTCAACATTCCTGATTGCAGAACCTGTCGGCAGCCGGTGACCGATTAACGAATCAAGTGATCGATCCACCCATGCGAATTCTTCAGTCGTCGGGAATGTGTGCTGAATTGCTCCTTCAGAACTGACCGTGATGTCCCCTTCGACACAGCCGGTTGCGATAAAGGCCTTTACTCTCGCAGTAAATCCCGGGAAATTCTCCCACTCAGCACGACCACTATGTGCCAGATTCATCAGATCCTGGGCACTTGAAGATGCCGCACTCACAGCCACCGCAGTACGTTCCTCTGCCATGAGACTTGCGCCGGAAATTGCAAAGCTGAAAGCAACTGTTCCCACGACGATCTTCGAGGATTCAGACAGGAACCGGAAGGACTTCAGTACAGACATTCGTTACGTCTCCATTTCGATAATAGCCGTTTGTCCACTCGCTTCGCGTTCAAGTTTCATTCGGTTTGATACAGACGGTTAAGACCGCGAATTCTTTAAAACACGCCGCGTATCACCAGTTCTACTGATGGTTCTACTTTGATTTGCCGAGGCTCTGCTTCAGTTCGGTTTCTGCAAAAGCCTTCCAGCCCTTCTTGGTCTTCAGTTCTGGCTCCCCTTCTTTTAAACGTTCGATGAATTCAATATCGAACCTAATGTTCGGGCTAAGCTGTCTCCACTCTTCAAGAGTGATGGGGCCATCCTCTGAAACCGGTCCCTGAGGGTCGGCATTCTGGCAGCCTGGAGCGATAAGAATTCCGCTCAATACAAAAGCGAGTGTGAAGTTTCTGAACATTTTCATTAGGTCATGCAATTTGAGATACTGAGGTTTCAGTGTCATTCGTGTTGAAATCAGGGCTTTCGCTTTTTTCAGAATTGCTCAGAAAGGCAAGGCTCCTGCCGAGCCGCAAGCAATAGAAAACGCCATCTTTCAAGCGGTTCAACAGGAGCTTCGCCCTCCCGGAAATTCCTCACGCTGAAACCGACGAAAGCTTTGAAAATGAGGGGCTCCAAAAGAAAAGAGAGGGCGGATTGAGGAAAAGCTACCCCCCAATCCGCCTTCAATTCATTTATCTTTCACCGATGATCTCTCCTCCGGCACGGGTGGAGAGTGCCTGATAGAGATCGAAATTAATATTCTCACTCAGAAAGCTGACAGAACCATCAGTAAATGCGAAATGGGCTCCTCCTGTGTGCTGGCTCCGGAAATTACCGACAGTGCTATCTGCAGCAGCGTAATCCCGCTTATTCAACTTCACCTCGGATGAACCATAAGAATACATGTAACCGTAGGCCCAAACGCCTCCCAAGCCGGCGGTCCCTTCAGGAAAACCGCGAGGAGAGAAGTCAGTTTCACCGAACATGAACGTGTTCGAAGTTCCATCCGTAAAATCTCTCATTTTGGTCTCAGTGCGGCGGTATGTGTACTCATTCGACTCAAGCCTCAAGAGTTGCAAAGCACCATCATGGGCGGGGGGGTTACCGTAAGGGCTTCCACCACTCGTCCCGATGCTTTGCAGGTAGCTGGCTGGAGCACGATCCGAACTCAGAGCAGTAGGGGGGAGTGCCATCGATGGGCATAGATATGTAGGAATTTTCCGCATAACCAACTTTTTGTTTGACCACTCATTTTCTCCGGGGGCGGTGCCAGCCACGGTTGTATCGTCAGTTGTTTTCTTGAGCGGTTGCCAGAGCTTTGCGACCGCATCCTGTTCAAGATACGGCAGGAGTTTCACAAATCCTGCTTCGTAAATCGCAGTCGCGCCAGTCGGAGATCCGTTCGTAAAGCCTGGAGGGGTCCCGGCGTCCACTAAACCCTTGATACGTGCCATTTCTTGTGGACCGTAATCTTCTGATGCAGCAGGGAATTTGTTGAACGTGTCGTGGAACATGTGCGCCGCCAGCATGACCTGCTTGAGATTGTTTTTGCACTGGGAGCGGCGAGCCGCTTCACGAGCCTGCTGGACGGCGGGGAGCAGCAGGGCCACCAGGATCGCGATGATCGCAATCACGACCAGCAATTCGATCAGCGTAAATCCGGATCGACGATCAATAGAGGCGAGAATGGGGGAGGTGGGAGTGGGCGCCTTGCGGCAGAGGGAAACTCTCATAGCATCTTCCTGTCAGAGCACTCAATATGTGAAGGTTCCGTCACGCACCCTAAAGAGAAGGTTGCGACGACACGGGGGAAGGGGGCGACTTCACGCAGAATCACCCCAGGACCATCGTCCGGGCATTGCGGGCGACCTGATCACAACAGGAGAGCTGGCCAGCACAAGACGCAGAAACTGAGACTCAGTCTCATGTCTATATTAGTAGCTGTAATTGATGCTCATTGCAAACGGTCAAGGCCAATTTTTTTAACTTTTGGGAAACGAGAACTCAAAAAGATGGCTGGCAGAAGATTTTAAAGCCGCAAACAAAACCTCTCGAATAATGAAAATTCCCTTTCCGCGAGCCGATCGCGGAAGGTTTTGTCAGGGGGCTAATTCAGTGGCTGTAGGGCAGGCATTGCCTGCCACCCCGTTTGCATCGTCATGCGGTATGACCTACCGAACCTCCTGCTGCTGACACGACAGGAGCAACCCACCCGTCAGGCGAATTCTCCCCATCTGAATTTCAACTCTTTTGCCCTTCGATTCCCCGAACCATCCGTCGGGTGAGTGCTGCTTCGGAGACAAGCAGGCCAAGCAGGACCAGCATCAAAACCCACCAGAATTCCACTCGTGGAGATGCGATCGACGTCCCGGTGAGAACATCGCGAAACGACTCCGCACTTGAAAGATCGTAGTCGTCATTCCGTTTCTTTCTGTCCGCTTCTGACAGTGGTGTCAGATCCGATTCAGAGCGATCGTCCAGTACAACAAACGGGTGAGACATCCCCGACTCTCCGGCTCGCTCGAATTGATAAACTCCCGGAATTGTGGTGTTGCGATAGACTGCGTAAGAAACCTGACCCTTCTGAATCAGCAAGGCAGGTTCACGGGAAAAACCGGGGCCGGAGACCAAAACATCGGTCTCCCCGCTGGAAGGAAGTCGCAATTGCAGCGGTGTTCCGGCTTCGACATGACGATGCGACTGGTTGCCGGCCAGATGAAACGTCATCTCATGCAGAAAGGGAACGAAATCCCCTTTGGCGGGGAACGTGCTTCCGTCGGCATCAAGAGGAAATGCCAGTTGAATCACTTCTCCCCGACCAAACTTTTGACTGACAATAAACGGCTCACCCAGAGAGTTTCTCGCCAGTACCTGAACTGACTCGTTATTCTCCAGCTTCCACCAGTTGCCGAAGCGGGACTGAAGCAGGTCGACTCCGGTTTCCTGCCGGAATCGTTGCAGCCAGAGGGGGGTGAGGGAATCGGAGTTGATCGTCACCATTTCCTCTCCGGTCGCTCGCTGAAAGCTGTCAAATCGAGCCGGAAGCAACTTTTCCGGTCTGTTCTCATCCAGCCGGTTCCAGGCGGCAGCGTCAGTGCGGTCCCCGGCAGCGATGACGAGTCCTCCCCCTTCTCGCACAAACGCTTTCAACTGGTCCCATTGGATTGAAGTGAGCTGTTTGACATTCAGAAGGAAAATCACTTTGGGAGTGTTTTGAGGGGATACGTGAAAATCACTCTCTGAAATAACGCTTGATTGAACCCATGGGGATCTCTTTCCTGATGACGCAAAAGCGGAGTGCACATAGAACGACTCCGATCGGACGGCGTCGAGTCGCGTGTCTCCATCAACGATCAGAACTGGTAAACCAGGAATGATGTTGACGACTCCATCGGCGCGGTCATCAACAGGAAGGAGATCCGGGTCAAGCACAACGGAAACCACATATTCCCCGATCACCGAGAAAATGGCATCAAACTCAACGGCCACCTCTCCATCGGGAGGAACGACAACATCCACCGACTGTCCCGGAACCTGCTGACCATCGATTTCAAGAAACGCGAGCTTTGTGACCGGAACGGTTCCTCCACTTTGACGCACCGTCGCCTGAACTTTGATCGGAAAGTCCGGCACCGTCATTTCACGGGAGAGTTTGAGTCGACTCACAGAAAAATTCTGACGAGACTCTGTGCCTCGCCCGACGGAAACCAGATGAATCGAGGGAATCGCATGAAATTGCTTGCGGCTTTCGGCAATTCGTTTCCATGTCAACGGGTCATCAAGATGCCAGGCGAGAGCCTGATCGTCCGTGAGAACAACAATCTTTCGGGACGGATTCACCGTGGTCGTCAGGACTTTGAGTGCCTCCTCAATGGCTTGCGGCAGATGCGAGATTCCAGTGGGAGAGGACAACCTCGCCAGATCTTCGCGGATTCGAGTCAAATCGGATGTGGGTGAATTCAGGACCCGTCGTGCACTCTTTCTGGCGTCGATCAGGGACACTGTGTCTTCAGGCCGAATGTCCTCCAAAGCCTGATGGATCCATTGAGTCGCCTGTTGGTGGGGAGTTGTTGTCGTCCCCTGCCATTCCATGCTTCCGGATCCGTCTATAATAAAGACAATATCAAGTGCCGCCGGTGGCGAAAACCAGCCGAAAAACGAGCCCGAACCCCAGGGGCGAGCCAATCCAATCGCCAGACAGGCAATCAATCCCATTCGCAAAAGAAGCAAAAGCAGGTCTTGAAAATGAAGGCGGCGGCGTGTTCGATTCCCCAACTGAAGAAAACGCATCGCCCCCCAGTGGACGACATTGTGTCGCCGACGAGTGAGTAAATGGGCGACAACTGGCAGGCCGATTCCCACCAGTCCGAGCAACATCACAAGATTCTCAAACCCCATACCCATAATATGTTACAACGGTACTAAAAGTTTCCTGATGCCGTACATCCCATGCCTGCACGGACCCCGGGCGACCATCTCAGCCTCCCTTCACGCCCCGCTGTGACGGACTGGGTTCTCAAGTCTATAAAAAACGAATGGTTGATGCAGTTGCGAACCGCCATTCGGTTCGTTATTCTTTCCCGCTTCCCTGTTTTTTGACGCTGTGATTCTGTCAAAGAACGCTGTAAGGAAGACGCCGGTTGAGTGGTGTAAACGCCCGGCATGAATGAGGTTGTGAAGCATCGCCAGATTGGCCGCTTTCTCCCGACTTCAAGTTTACCAGGATTGACGTAACACGAGGTACGACCGTGCAAACGGTACAAAGAACAACTGTCGCCAAGACGGAAACTGTTTCTCCGGAATGGTTTATCGTCGACGGCGACAACGAGATTGTCGGTCGTCTTGCCGTGCGGATTGCCACCGTGCTGATGGGCAAGCACAAACCCGGCTATACGACACACGTCGATACAGGCGATTTTGTTATCGTCCTGAACGTCGATAAGGTTCGTTTTTCAGGCAAATCCGTTGCCGACAAAAACAATCCTTACATGACAAAGAAAACACAAAGCAAAGAATACGATCACTGGACCGGATATCCAGGTGGCCGCCGTGTCGAAACGGCTGCCGATCTTCTGGAACGGCACCCGGAACGGGTTCTGTCCGAAGCGGTTCGCCGTATGCTTCCCAAAACCAAACTGGGACGCAAGATGCTGACGAAACTGAAACTGTATGCCGGGACAGAGCACCCGCATCAGGCTCAGGCACCTCTGGCATTTCCAGAATACGTCAAGTAGTTTCTGTTTATTTAACACGCAGCTAAAAAAATTACGCGGGACATCAACTGATCTGGCGAAGAGTCTGCCAGTCAGTTTTTGTTGAACGGCGTCCAATTCTAAGTGCAGGATTCAGACATGTCGGAAGACGGTACTCCCGAACTCGAATCACCGGATTTGAACGGAACGGATTATGAAACTCCGGATCTGGCTTCAGGGCTGGATATCGGAAGTGAAGCAGGTTCCAGTTCTGAACCCTCAGACGCGGTTCCTTATTTTGAACCGACGATTCGTGGGAAAGTCGACCGATTCGGCGTTTGCTGGGGAACAGGACGACGCAAAACGGCTGTCGCCCGCGTTCGCTTGAAAGACGGTTCCGGGAACTTCTCGGTCAACGGTCGACCACTGGAAGAATACTTCCCGGTTGAACGCGACCTAGGAATGATTCACGCCCCGCTCAAAGCGACTGGCGCACTCGGGAAAGTCGATATCGAAGTCACCGTTAAAGGGGGCGGCCCCACCGGTCAGACCGGAGCAGTCGTTCTCGGAATTGCCCGAGCCCTGCAAGCCAAAAACCCGGCATTTCACAGTGCCCTGAGTGAAGGCGGTTTCCTGACACGAGACAGCCGTATGGTGGAACGTAAGAAGTACGGCCGCAAAGGTGCTCGCCGCAGCTTCCAGTTCTCCAAGCGTTAATTCAAACAAAGTCTTTGACAACTGCTTGAGAATCCTTGCCTGTGCAGGCAAGGATTCAGGCATCTTCAAAGAATATCAATTCAATTATCAAATACTTGAACAGGCTCAGGTGTTGTCATGGCACATAAGAAGGGACAGGGTTCGACCCGGAACGGTCGTGACTCCAATCCTCAATATCGCGGTGTGAAGAAATACGGTGGCGAAGCCGTTATTGCTGGAAACATTCTCGTCCGTCAGTGCGGAACGAAATGGCATCCAGGCAAGAACGTCGGCATGGGACGGGATTACACTCTGTTCGCGCTCGTTGACGGAAACGTCAAGTTCGATCGCGGCGGTCGTCGTATTAATATCGTTGAATTCGCTGAAGAAGCTGTCGCTGCTGAATAACTTGTGAGTGTGTGGAATCCATACACATCACGATTGCTAAACAAAAAGACTCGTTCAACCTGATGTTGAACGAGTCTTTTTCATTTGCGAGTTCTGTTTGCCGATAGAGCAATTACGCCGTGGCGTATCCATTCAGATACGGCAGGTTTTCCATCTTCTGATTGATGGCGGCGTCATTAGCCAGTAACTGTCCGAGAAAATCCCATTGCCCGGTGACAAGAGCGTCATGGGCACTCTTCGGCATCGTCGCCTGCACGGTTTCACTGCCAAACGAAATTGTCAGGTTCTTCAGGTCGAT
>DATMFC010000518.1:0-4035 GCA_035556335.1 Planctomicrobium sp.
CCGTTGGAGATCCCTCAACTTCCGCCCGCTCCAGTACAAACGGCGTCCGGCACCAGTGTGGCCGCTGACTGGCAAGCCAAAGGGGCCGAGAAGCCCTCATCTTTGGACATGATCGCTCCCCCTCCATTTGAGGACATGAACGTTCATGCAGATCCCTCCATGCACCAAAATTATGGAGTTCCAGTTCAGGCTCCTGAACTCTATGCGGCAGTTCCACAGGATCCATTCGGCGGGGATATTGGTTCGGACCCCTTTGTCCAAACCGCCTGTCAGATTTCCCCCGACGGATGGGGAACCAACTCCTGTAACACCAACTGCTGCGACAGCGATTATTGCCAGAACGGTCAATATTGCTGCGATCTTTGTCCGAATCCGGATCCCTGCGGAATCTTCGAGCCTTATATCAGTGGAGAAGTCTGGCTTGGAAATCGTCGGGTCATTGCCGGGGGCGGATTCTTCATTCCACTCTGGCAGGACTGCGAAAGTCTGGTCTTTACCGATCTGCAAGGACGCGGCGACGATCACGGTGCTGGAGACGGATACTTCGGGCTCGGTTACCGACGATACATGGACCCGAACGTCATCTTTGGAACCTATCTCTACTACGATCTGCGCGCCTCGAATCAGGGGAACTACTACAATCAGGCGAGCCTTGGATTCGAACTGATTTCACTCGACTGGGAATTCCGCATCAACGGTTACTTCCCCGGTTCCAGCGGTCGATCTGCAAATCAAGCGTTTGGTTATTCCAACGGAACGGTCGTCACTCGCAATTTTCAGGAACGGGCGTACCGGGGACTCGACTGGGAAATCGGCCATCGTTTCATGTACTGGGGATGGAACGACAAATATGAAGTCCGCTGGTTTCTTGGAAGCTATCACTTCGATCATTCCTCAAGCAATTCCCTCAGTTTCGCAGGTCCACGTGCCCGGCTGGAAATGCGGATCAACGATCTGGGATGGATGGGAAATCAGTCTCGACTCACGTTCGGAATGGAAACCTCCACCGACCGGATTCGTAACGAACAGATCTTCGGATTTGCCCGAATTCAGATTCCGTTTGGCGGCGGCCAGAAAGGGGAACGCGATTATCTCGACCCGCTTCGCCGCCGCATGCTCGATGCCCCCGTCCGCCCTCTCAAATGATGACGGCCCTTTTCCCGACCGTCCCGCTGTTGCTCGCTCTGCGACTTGTGTATAACCGGCAGGCTGGCATCTTCTTTTTGAGTGCATTCTCATAGGAAATCCAGCCGCCGAAACACACGAGATGGAGCAGACGAGAATTCTTATGTCGCAATCGGAAACGCAACGGGTCTTCGCAGTACATCGCTTTCAGAATGAACCGTTGACGGATTTCAGTCGGGGAGAGGCGCGCGATGACATGCGACAGGCCCTCCAGGATGTCGCGGCCCAGTTTGGTCAGGACTACCCGCTGATCATTAAAGGGAAAGCGACCACAACACGAGGAAATATCGTTGTTCGCAACCCGTCAAAGAAGTCTCAAACACTGGGGACGGTGAACGCGGCCACTCCCGATCTGGCGGAACAGGCCATCGAAGGGGCTCGAGAAGCGTGGATTTCCTGGCGCCAGGTTCCAGTGAACCATCGTGCTGAATACCTGGAACTGATGGCAGCCGAAATGCGGAATCGCCGTTTCGAACTGGCCGCATGGATGGTCTACGAAAGTGGCAAACCCTGGAAAGAGGCAGACGCCGACGTCGCTGAAGCGATCGACTTCTGCATGTATTACGCACTCGCCATGCGCGATCTCAACGGGGTTCTCACCTGTGATTACCCTGGTGAAGAGAATCAATACCGCTACCGATCTCGCGGAGTGACGGTCGTCATTGCTCCCTGGAATTTCCCGTTAGCCATTCTCACCGGAATGGTTGCTGCGGCGCTGGTGACCGGCAACACCGTGGTCATGAAACCGGCCGAACAATCCTCCATCATCGCCGCCAAACTGGCACAGATTATCCGTGACGCCGGGATTCCCGCCGGGGTCGTCAACTATCTGCCGGGAGTCGGAGAAGAAATCGGCCCCACTCTCGTCCAGCACCCGGACGTGGAAATTATCGCCTTTACAGGTTCTCGGAAAGTCGGACTGAAGATCAATCATCTCGCCGCAGAACCGATACCGGATCAGGTTTCCATCAAGAAAGTGATCGCCGAGCTGGGGGGCAAGAACGCCATCATCATCGACAACGATGCTGATCTCGACGACGCCGTTCAGGGAGTCGTTTCCAGCGCTTTTGGATATGCCGGACAGAAATGTTCCGCCTGTTCCCGGGTGATCGTTCTGAGCGAAGTTTACGAGACCTTCCTGGAACGTCTCAAAGCCGCCTGTGAAAGTCTGGAAGTCGGACCGGCCGACGAACCGGGAGTCGACTTCGGCCCCGTGATCGATGAAGAGTCCTTGAACCGGATCAAGGACTACATCGCCATCGGCAAAGAAGAATGCGAAACGATCGTGGAAACCGATCTCGGCAAACTCACCAAAGAAGGTTACTTCGTCGGCCCGCATGTTTTTGCGAACGTGGAACCTGATTCCCGTTTGATTCAACACGAAATCTTCGGCCCGGTGGTGACGGTTTCCAAGGCCAGAAACATCGATCAGGCGATCCAGATGGCGAACTCCACGCCCTATGCCCTGACCGGCGGAATCTACAGTCGGAGCCCCAAAAACCTGCAACGGGCCCGTGAAGAACTGCAGGTCGGTAACGTCTACCTGAACCGCACGATCACGGGAGCCACCGTACAACGGCAGCCGTTCGGCGGTTACAAGATGTCTGGAATCGGTACCAAAGCAGGCGGACCGGATTACCTGCTGCAATTCCTGATCCCGGTCGCCATCTGCGAAAACACCGTCCGCCGAGGATTCGCTCCAAACGAGTGATGACGGGTTTGTGCAAGTTTTCAGCATTCCACGATCACCATTGTGGAATGCTGAAAATGGCCTCTCGCGGCTGTCAACGCGACTCTTCGAATCCGTAAGCGATTTGCTTCGTTTCTGAATCATGGCGTGAACGGTTTGTTCAGATTCTTAATCGCCCGATCGTTGTTTTGCCCCCATGGCAACCGTTTCTCTGTCGCAGATGTATTAGAAACGCAACATTTCAGAAAGCAGGTTGCCTGAAATCAACACAGTGAGCCTCTCTGGCACTCCAGTTGCATTGTCATTCTGGCTAGGGAGAAATATTGCTGCTGTCCTGCGTTGACTGGACACCGGACCAGAGCGATTTGCTCTCCCGTGATGCATGCAAATGAGGGCGTTCAGGAACGCAAAATCCTCACTTTTCGCCTTTGAAAGGCTGAAAAGGATTTCTGACTGACAAGCAGCTCAAGCAATGGGGATGAGCAAAGATATGGCCGCGCGCCCTGACTGGTTAGAACAATTCGTCGAAGATGTGTGTGGCAGCCTGCATGCTGTCGACGAATCATCGTCGATGGGATGCCATTACCAGGAAGCGGAAGATCTCTGGGAAGTGACCCTGTTCTTCTCTCCGATCGAAGTCGTTGGTGGAGAACATGACGGTCTGCGCCAGTCGTGTCTGTATCTCGTCGACACAATGAGTTTGCTGAAAGTCTTCAGCTCGATCGACTCCGCCAGTTGGCAACCCCTCTCCTTCGGGTCGGAAGACGATCTGAAAAGCCATTTTGCAATTGTCGGTGTGTACCAGGGTCAGACAATCTGGTTACGGGTTCTCGCGGAAGCTCCGGAGCAGATTGAACCCGGCCGATATCTCGATCACAGTACCGGGCGAATCATCGACACCTGGGCCTGATGCCCTGTTGGGAATCATCCTGAACCCGCGTCGTTCTCTGCTCGATCCAGAGAGGGCAAAGCGTTTTCCCGGATTATTCGTACTCGCAGGGCGGGTCGAGCCAACATGGCGGCGCGGTGGGGCTTCAGTCGCAGGATTCACTTCCAAAGAATACAGACCGCCGCAAGCACAATCGGCCGTTGGCGACGACCCACCTTCACGTTGCGCGACTTTGACCCACCCTACCATGAGGGCTTTCCGACTCCCCCTC
>DATMFC010000519.1:0-15096 GCA_035556335.1 Planctomicrobium sp.
CAATGGGCGGTTGTTCAGCGGGACCTGGGGCGCTGCCTGTTGCGAGATCAGCAGCGGGAACCAGCATTCTGGTTACAGTTGGATGAACTCGGATTCCGTCGACTCGTCGATCATCGCCAGGCGGTTCATGATGTCGACATCGGAGTCGGAGAACTGGGGCGTGCGGTTCGCAAGCTCGTTGATCAGGGCTGGCAAGTGCATGCCGATGGGAAAGAAGTCCGTCAACCTGCTTCAGTCAAGTTCAATGTTCGTTCGGATATCGACTGGTTTGAACTGACTGCAGATGTGGATTTCGATGGTCAGAAAGCCAACTTCCCGGAACTGCTGGCCGCATTGTCGCGGGGAGATCAGACGATCCGCCTCGACGACGGGTCACTGGGAATCCTGCCTGAAGAATGGTTGCAGCAATACGGCATTCTGGCGGGACTCGGCAACGTCAGTGAAGAGGGTCTCAAGTTTTCGACGTCACAACTCGGACTGGTCGACGCCTTGCTGTCGGCTCAGGAGTTTGTCGATTTCGATGCCCGATATCTGGAAGTTCGGGCCAAACTGGCGTCGTTTGACGGCATCGAACCGCGTGAAGAACCCAAAGACTTCAAGGGAGAACTCCGTCCCTACCAGCGGGAAGGTCTTGGCTGGCTCCACTTCCTGCAGGATTATGGCTTCGGTGGCTGTCTCGCGGACGACATGGGTCTGGGAAAAACGGTACAGATGCTCGCGCTTCTTCAGGAACGCAAGCAATCCCGTGGACGCCATCTGCCGTCACTGGTCGTCGTTCCGAAGTCGCTGATGTTCAACTGGGTCCAGGAGAAGATCAAGTTCGCTCCGGCACTGTCACATGTGGAGTATACCGGCCCGGAACGAGTGGCTCTGCGTGAACAGATTCCGACGTCCGATCTGATCCTGACGACCTACGGAACACTCCGTCGCGACATCATGGAACTGAAGGACCAGGAATTCGATTACGCCGTATTGGACGAAGCCCAAACCATCAAGAATGCGGCCTCACAAGCGGCAAAGGCGTCTCGTCTGTTGCGGGCTCATAACCGGATTGCCCTGTCAGGTACGCCCATCGAAAACCATCTCGGTGACTTGTGGTCGATCTTCGAGTTCCTGAACCCCGGGATGCTCGGACGAAGCTCTGCCTTCAAGGTTCTGGCGACGGAAGGTTCTAACGAACAGTCGCGAAAAACGATCGCCTCAGGCGTCCGTCCTTTTGTTCTGCGTCGAACCAAAGGACAAGTGGCCAGAGAGTTGCCGGATAAATTTGAAGAGACCATTTACTGCCAGATGGGAGAACGTCAGCAGCAGCTCTACAACGAAATGCGGGACTACTACCGCGATTCGCTGCTCGGACTCGTCAAAAAGCAGGGAATGGGAAAAACGAGAATGCACGTTCTCGAAGCTCTGCTTCGGTTACGGCAGGCCGCGTGCCATCCCGCGCTGCTGGATAAAGGGAGCGACGAAGATGAATATGCGAAGCTCGATGTCCTTTGTCCGCAACTGGAAGAACTGATCAAGGAAGGACACAAGTCCCTCGTCTTCTCTCAGTTCACCAGCATGCTGTCCATCGTCAAGAAGCAACTGGATCGCCGGGGGATCACGTATGCTTACCTCGACGGTCAGACGCGAAAACGGAAACAGGTGGTCGACCAGTTCCAGAACGACCCGGATACGACCGTCTTCCTGATTTCACTGAAAGCCGGGGGACTCGGTTTGAACCTGACCGAAGCGGAATACGTCTTCCTGCTGGACCCCTGGTGGAATCCAGCGGTCGAAGCTCAGGCCATCGACCGGGCGCACCGGGTCGGACAGACGAAACAGGTGTTTGCCTACCGTCTCATCTGTCGCGACACCGTGGAAGAAAAGATTCTCGAACTGCAAAAGCAGAAACGGGAACTGGCCGACGCGATCCTCGAGTCGGAAGGGACCCCTCTGGGAGAACTGACGACAGATGATCTGGAACTGCTCTTGTCCTGATCGCGTAATATAGTGCCGCGAACAAAACGTCTCATACGATGAGAATTCCCTTTCCGCGAGCGGATCGGGACAAGTTTTGTTAGGGCTTCTTAATTTTTCCCTCATGAATTCTGTCGCCAAACTCTGCCGGGAGCCACCAGTAATCTGGTGGCTCCCGTGCCATACAGTGGCGCATCATTCATCAGGACGCTTCGGCCTGCTGCCGGATTTTTTGGGGTCAATGACGCGAGTGCCACAAAAATGGCGGTTCTGGCCAAAGATTGGCACTTCAAGTGGCTCCTGTTCCAGTCCCCTGGAGCCGCGAATATAGGAAAAATAGGAAAGCAGTTCCGCATTTACCCTCTTTTCTAGTTTCCGACGACGTGAAATACAGCGATCTGTCCGATTTCGCTTCAATTTGCTGCCGATAGGTGTGGGGACGAGGACGCTCCGAGAATTTCGCTGCCTCTTCGTGTGAAATTGAGTGGTGACTGTGTGGGTATGGCACGAATGTCATTGTCGTGACTGCAGCCCATTCACCATCCCTGAATGGGCAGAGACGGGATGAAGCAATCTGCTCTGAGACGGAACACCTTCGGAACCAGGGAGAGGGCATTCCACCGAAAATTTCGAATTCGCATCACAATGCCTTTCAAGAATTCGGTCTCCCTCGCGTGTCGTTGTCTTTCATTACAGATCGGGTCAAGGATGACAAGTTTAACATTGCACCAGTTCACTCGTTTCATACGGGGCTATCGTGTCGGCCTCTTTTCCGCCTGTCTGACGGCGACGCTCATCACCAATCATTCCGACGTGGCACATGCCGACGGTCCGGAGTTGAGAAAAAAGGTCAATGAACTCGTTGAGGAAGTCATCTCCTCGGAGCTGGAGTTCAAGGTCACCAAACGTCGCTCCAAGGTTCTGCGAATGAAGCAGGACATCTTCCGGGCAGCGGTTGCGGATCCCAGTATTCTGGAATTCGTCGCATTCGGCTCCCGTGAAATTGAAATCATCGGGAAAGAAACCGGAAGCACCTCGGTCACATTGTGGCTGGGTGACCAGGACAATCCCCGACTTCTCAGTCTGCTGGTGACCGTTGTCAAAGATGATGCCGTTGATGATCAACGACGCCTGGAATATGGCGAACTGGCAGGCATGGTAAACGAACTGTTTCCGAACAGCCGGATCCAGTTGTTCCCGATCGCAGATAAGCTGATCGTCCGCGGTCAGGCCCGGGATGAGCAGGAAGCAGTCGAGATCATGTCGATCATCCGCGAAAATTCCCAGCAACTGGCCGGAGGAATGGGAGGGGGCATGGGGATGAATCCCGTGGGTGCCAGTGGAATGGCCGCTCAACCCTTTCCGGACGGTTCGACGCTCCCCACCAGCAACATCATCAACATGCTGAAAATCCCCGGGGAAAAGCAGGTGATGCTGAAGGTTCGTATCGCTGAACTCAAACGTTCCGCATTTCGGGAGATGGGAGCCGATTTCAGCTTCGATATCAAAGAATTCATGTTCTCTTCGATGCTGGGAGCAGGGGGGAATGTGCTGGCTTCGGGAACATTCAATGATGGCAGCTTTGATCTTGTGCTCAGAGCCATGATGACCAACGGAACAGCCAAGATTCTGGCTGAGCCGAACCTGGTCACCTTGAGCGGTCAGACGGCCACGTTCCTCGCAGGGGGAGAATTCGCCGTACCAACCGTCGTGGGAGTGGGAGGAGCCCAGGCAGCCACCACTTCATTCAAAGGCTTCGGGACCCAGCTGACCTTCACCCCAACCGTTCTGGATAAGGATCGAATCCGTCTGGTTGTGAATCCTTCGTTCAGTACGCTGAACGCCGCGAATTCAGTGCAGGGAATTTTCGGGATCGATACCCGAACGGCCATGACCACCGTCGATCTGCGTGAAGGTCAGGTTCTGGCGATTGCCGGATTGCTGCAGGAGCAGCAACGTGGTGAGAATGCCCGTATCCCATTCATTGGTGATATTCCCGGGTTAAACATTCTGACCTCGAACAAAACCATCAGCCGAGACGAAACTGAACTGCTGATTCTCGTCACTCCCGAACTGGTTCACCCATTGGAACCGGAACAGGCGCCTTCCATTCTGCCGGGCATGGAAGTCACGGAACCGAATGACTACGACTTCTTTGTCTACGGGGACATCGAGGGTCGCAATAACTGCCATCATCGAAGCACCGTCTGGCCACTCTTCAAGAGCCGGATGAAACGCTGTGGAAACGGATCCTACGAAGCAGAAACGATCCATGCATCACAGAACTATTACGTCAATGGGTCGTTTGGCTACTCAAATTGATCGGTGTTTCGTCTCTCTGGTCTCTGTTATGACTCGATGCACTTATTGCGACCGCGAAAGACTGCGGTGAATACATAAAGGGCTCTCTCCATGACAATGCACTTCAATAAACCGGCCGTTGTGACACTCGCCTCGCTGATGCTTGGCAATGCCGTCGGCTGCTCGCATTATGATAAATGTGCCGGGATGGGAGACATTACTCCCAAACCGATCGGAACAATCAGCGACGAAGTCTGGAAGCAGCAGGAATCCAATGCCGAAGCCTCTGACTTTGTTGTCTATGAGCATGAGTGGAGCGGAAACTCCACCGATCTCAACGACGCTGGAATTGAACACGTCAAACAGATTGCCGTGCGATCCGCAGATGTTCCGTTTCCGATTATCATCGAACGGAGCAGCATGAGCGCCAGGGAAGGGACCAAGTATGGTTTCCCGGTTCACAACGATGAATCTCTCGATCTTCAGCGACGTGAACTGATTGTCAGTGCACTGGCTCAACTGGGCGTTCAGGACGCAGACCAGCGGGTGGTCGTGGCTCCCGCCCTGACACCGGGCTTCCAGTCCTTCGAAGGAGAACGGGCCTACGGAATGGGCTTCGGCGGCCGGGGAGGAATGGGAGGTGGATTTGGAGGCATGGGGGGCATGGGAATGGGCGGAGGCATGGGAATGGGCGGATTTTAGACCGGATCCAGAAATGAGTTACCTGTGTGGGTACGCTCTAATCTGAATCGTTTTCATTCCGTTTGATTCCTTCCTGATGTCCTGCAAGAAGAGGATAATATGACTTCCCATCAATTCTGCATGACCCTGTTCGGTGCCTGTCTGATGATGTTGACATCAGGAGGATGTGCCCAGATGCGTGGAGTGGCCACAAAGGTCAATCCCGCTGCCGCGAACCAGCAGCGGGAAACCCGGCTCAGTTTCGCAAAAGCACATGAACAGGAAGGAAACCTGACCAAAGCGGAAGACGCGTTGCGTCAGATTCTCGAAAGTTATCCCAAAGATTCTGAGACAAAGCACCGTCTGGGAGTCATTCTTGTCCGTCGTGGAAAGACAGAAGAAGGCTTGCAGCATCTGGAAGAAGCGGTGGCCGCGCAACCCAAAAATCTCTCCATGCGAAATGATCTGGGATATGCCTATCTGACTCAGGGAGAGCTCGAAAAAGCAGAAACTGAGTTCCGTGAAGCACTCGAAATTTCTCCCAAAAACACCCAGTCTCTGAACAATCTGGCACTCGCCGCCGGCTATCAGGGACGCACACAGGAAGCCTACACTTTGTTTCGGGGTTCAATGACCGAGGCGGAGGCAATGGCAAACCTGGGGTTCATTCATTCACAGCGAGGAGAGGTTGATCTTGCGATTCAGCGTTACAGCCAGGCCCTCTCCTATGATCCGACATTGCGGAATGCTGCCGATGGAATGATCCAGATTTCCACCATGAAACATCAGGTGATCGCCGCACGTCAGGGACAAAAGGGGGAAGCAGTTCAGGTGAGCCATCAGGAACCGGAACCTCATGTTCTGGCAAACAGTGTTCCGACGAACAGCAAAGTTCAGCAGACAAGCTGGTACGAGACGGATAAAGCAGAATAACCCCCTTTCGAAGATCTTTTCTTACGATAAAGGAATCAGGATTTATGGAATTCGGGGGGGATTCCTAATTCCTGACTCCTGTTATCTCAACGTGATAGCTTCCTTCATTATTATGAAGGTCATCCCCGTGATCATTTATTCGCAGCCAGAGTTCGCTTGATTTGGAAGCAGTGATTGTCGCTCCGGAACCGACCGGAGTGACCTCGAGTTGGATTTCGGTTTCCTCATCAACTGCAGATGCTAACGGAAGCCAAGCTGCCAGGAGTGTCCCTACGGGAAACCCTCCGGCGTAATCTAATGAGATTCCTTGCGGCTCACTGACCCAGGGAACGGTTCCCGGTTTCAGTTGCACCTGACCGGTGGCCTGAATGCTGACGCTCTTTCCTCCATCGACATGCAGGCCGGTCGATTGCCAGCCTTGTCGACTCGCCACTTCGATGGTCACTGTCTCACCATTGGACCATGAACGGGAAGGGCGTGACAGAAATGCATTTGCAGGGATATCAAAACCATAATCCAGACGTCGGGCAAACTCTCCCCATTCTGCAGCCAGCAATCGCCGATCCGGTTCGAAGAGTTCTTCCATCAGACGCTGAAATGCCGAGTATTCCATATTCTGACCAAGCTGGCGGAAGCGATCCTGATAACGAGGATGCCGGTCCAGGAACGAACAGACGGCCCAACTCCATGAGTAAGGAACTGGTCGCGGCTGAATGAACTGATCGTTGGTCATCGCTCCAATCTGGGGCAGGCTGAGTGTGCGTCGATAGAAGTTTTCCTGTCTGATCAGTTCGATGCGGCCCCATTCTGGAACCTGTTCGGGAGCAATAGGCATGATTCCGAAGGTAATGCGGCCCCGATCATCGATGGAATGCGTTGCAAAGTATTCCGCCATCCCTTCGAGATACCATAACGGAGGCAAGACCGACGGCAGCGTCGTCATGAAGGCATGGGTCGCTTCATGAAAGAACAGGTGTCTTCGGTAATAGTCTCCGGACTGTTCAAGCATCCAGAATTCACGTCCAATCTGACGTCCGAAACGGGTGAGCATCACCCCTTCCGGTTGCATTCCAGCTGCTGCGAATCGTTCCTGATCCTGCATCAGATAGCAGGTCATCTGAAAATCGGAACCGTCCCGCGCTGGGGGAAGTTCACCGAAGTAAGCTTCCCAGGCCGGCATGATCTGATTGATCAGCGGAGGCAATGTTCTGGCGATCTGCGGATCGATATCGGTGTACAGAATGAGATGGCGTGAGGTGTATTTCTGGATTCCCAGTGACGCCGCCCGTGCATCATCCCGCAACGGACGCCGGTCATCAGGACGATAGACCGGAGCTGCACGAAACGCCGGTTCCGCTCCTTCTACACAAGCCGGTCCCCTGCCATTGATGAAGACGATTATCAACACGAATTTCATCAGCAATGTGATGACGTGTTCTCTACGAATAGAACGACGGGATTGTGAATTCATCATTCAAGGACAATCATTTGACCGCCGTTTCTGGCCGATTCCGAACAGGCGTCGAGAACAATTTGAGTTTTCAACGCAATCTCCCCCCAAGCCGGAGCCACTTCTCCTCGGAGTACGAGATTCGCGAAGTTACGAACCATATTCGTTTCCTGTGAGGTCGGGTGATTGTTGCTGTTTTCCGGAAGAGTGACACGGCGTTCCGTATGCACCATATCAAACTGACAGCCGGAGATCTGGAAATCATTTTTGACCAGATCGAATCCCACTTCATTCCCGAAAAACGGCAACACAAAGTCGTTCATCACCAGCGCCCCTTTGGTGCCGCTGATGGTAAACGTCTGCTGCTGATCACAGAGAAACGAACAATAGAACCCGGCAGAGACATTGTTCGGGAATCGGAGTTCCGCCGTCAATTCCAATGGAACTCCCGGCCCTCCGTCGGGATTCGCCTGTTCTGTCAGCGTTCTCGCAGTCACCTCGACTGGAAGCTGACCGTTCATCGTCCAGAGAGCCATTCGAATACTGTACCAGCCGAGATCTCCCAGCGAGCCATGTGGTTCGAGTCCGCTTTTTGCCCGGATGTCGTTTTTCAGGAAATCCTCTTCAGCCAGAAAGCTGAAGTGCGACGACATCCTGCGAATGGTGCCGATCTGAGAGGGATCGTCCAGAACACGACGAATCTCCGGAAGCCGTTGCGAGTGCATGAACATCACGCCGTCCATGAACTGAACGTTGTTTTCCCGGCATGCCTGAAGCATTTCTCTCAGTTCAGCGGCATTCCGTGCGCAGGGCTTTTCACTGAGAATGTGCTTGCCTGCCTGAGCCGCTTTAATAATCCATTCGCGACGCAAACCGGTCGGCAGCGGAACGTAAACGGCATCAATGTCGTCCCGTGCCAGAAGTTCCTCATAAGTCGTCCCGTGAGGCGGTTCCGAGAACGGACACTCCTGTTGACGTTCCTGAACATAGGCTTCAGCACGAGCGACATCACGACTGGCGACAGCGACCAGAACGCCGTTTCCGGAGTTCCGAATGGCCTGCCAGTTTTTCCTGGCAATGGTCGCTGTCCCGAGAATTCCCCAACGACAAATCTGTTTAGACATGCTGAAACCGTTTCGAATGGATGAGAATAAATCTCAACCTGATTACGAAACTGCAGGCGTCCGGTCAAGTCTATTGGGACAGTAGTTTCAACTCGATCGGTTTCATCCCCTTGGTGACTTCAACTTCCAGACCGGAACGATTGATGTCATTGTACTTTTCTGGAATCAGGCTTTTAGGTCGCTGAAGCTTGTCCTCCAGTCCAGCGGGAGCCTGTTCTTCTGACAACACTCGCACTTGATACTTGCCGATGACAGCACCTGCCGCCGAGGCGGTGGTGACCATTTCAAAATGACCGTTCTTGATGGCCCCGGTGGCTGACCACCCTGTGTTGGGATCAACTGGCTCGAACCCCACAACTCCGTGTGACAGGGGAAGCCCATCCAGTGTCACAAGCCCACTGCAGGAGATCCGGTTCGCGATGGGGGGCGTACCGTCACCACACCCTACTACGACCATCAGCATCATGGCAACCAGTACTTGACAGGATTTCGTCATTGGAGTTGTTCTATCATGAGTAGAGAATCGGGAGAAAAGTCTCAGGGGAAACGTGCATACAGAGCGATTCCACCCCTCGTTTCTTTTCCCTCGTTTTAGACCGGTTCGGTCTATCATGTGGCCGCGCAGCGCGGTGTTCGAACAGGAAAAACGCTGACATCCGCGTGGCGTGGACGGGTAAATTATTTTGCAAGTTCCTCTAGTACCCGGCAACGACATTTCCATCGCTGATCGTGGCAAGATAGTTGTAGGTTGGGAAATGGATATTGTTGCTAATAAAACGGACGGTACCATCACCCAATAAGAAATGAGCCCCTCCCGTGTGATGGCTGCTGGCTCCCAGATTCACTTCGAAAGCATATGGCCTGGCCGAGCCGTTATCGGATTTTGTCGGATCGAGATTCGGACTGTTGATTTTCATGCTCGTCGTCAGGCAATAAAATTGCCAAGAAAATAATCCACCACCGTTATACAACTCTCCGCGGCGTTCTCCGAGCAGGATGGTGTTGCTGGCCCCGTCGGTGAGATCCCGCATCTTTCGAGAGACTACCCCGGCGCTGAATACCCCGGAAGTAAGAGCGGGGTTGTCTGTCGGCATGACTCTGTTAAGAGGAAGGCAGTAGCTTCCGGTACCCGCAGAGCAGTCCACGATACCGGCCGTAAATGGAAAGAGAGTCGCTGCCCCCGCACTCGGTGCATAACACATAGGAGACGCATTATAGGTGCCGCTTCTCCCCTGCCACGGAAGATCCCCGACGGCTCTGGTGCGACTTGAATACGGATTACTGGGGCAAGCCTGAAAGGAGAAGATACGATTATTGATCAGAGACAAATTCGTGGGAGCGGCCCCGGAATTATCCATGATGTTCCTGTTGAAATTGATCGCATTATACAGAGGGGCCTGATCGATATATGGAAAAATCAATTCAATCCAGGTATGGCAAACGCTACCGGCGCTGGGAGGAGACTCGAAGATATAGAAGGTGGCGTCGCCGATGTTTCCAGTGACATTGTACTGCTGTCCGGATAACGCATAGGGGAACCGCGAGACTGTATCGTGATAGTTGTGGAGAGCCAGCCCCAACTGTTTGAGATTGTTCTTGCATTGCGACCGACGTGCCGCCTCGCGGGCCTGTTGAACAGCAGGAAGCAGCAGAGCCACAAGAATCGCAATGATGGCAATCACAACGAGTAATTCAATCAGCGTAAAACCCGTTCGGCGCGATGAAATTGTTCTTCGTTTTGATAGTGCGATCTCTTCACAGGAGAGGAATGATCCTGCTGGGTCATGCAGCTTGATGCAAGAATTGGTCATAGAGATCCCCGTGAGTGGCTGCCAAAATACTGAAAAATAACGAAGCACAAGTGTCAGGCAGGTGCCTGCGGCGCAAAGCGATTTGCTTGCGAAATCCAGAAATAGAGGACGTGGAGTCTCAACTTGAGCGAGAGCTTTAAGATTCCATGAGGAATCATAAATAGTCGTTGACCTGAATTGCTAATAATTTTTGAGAAATAATTTGCAATGGTAGAGTAGATAAAAGTAACACTCATCCGGACATCATTCAGGTCTTCCAATGTCGTGTGATCTCTCTTGTTCTTCCATGGAGTTCCTGA
This sequence comes from Planctomicrobium sp., assembly GCA_035556335.1. Taxonomy (GTDB): domain Bacteria; phylum Planctomycetota; class Planctomycetia; order Planctomycetales; family Planctomycetaceae; genus Planctomicrobium. The sequence goes on from DATMFC010000519.1 coordinate 10,559, forward strand.
ATTGCGATAGACTGACGATTTGAAACTTTTGGATTCCGCTTCTCTCAAATTGAACCTGTCAATCACCCATGACTTCTTCGACCCAAGGCATTCCCCCCGACTCTGAACAGGTTGCCGAACGTTTCGTTGCGCTGTGCAATGTGATTGCCCGATTGCGGTCGCCGGAAGGGTGTCCCTGGGATCGTGAACAGACGATGAAGACCATCAAGCCGTTCACGCTGGAAGAAACTTACGAACTTCTTGAAGCGATCGACTCTGATGACAACGAAGACATTCAGGAGGAACTGGGAGACGTTCTTCTGCAAGTGGTGCTCGATTCTCAAATCGCCGCAGACGAAGGACGTTTCTCGATCGTTCAAGTGCTGGAGGGGATCACCAACAAGATGATTTCCCGTCATCCCCACGTCTTCGGGGATGCTGTTGCTCATACCGCCGCCGAAGTACGGAAACACTGGGAACAGGCCAAGAACAAGGAAAAGAAACGAGAGTCCATTTTTGATGGAATTCCTGCCGATCTTCCTGCACTCGCCCGCGCGGCCCGCATTACCAAGAAGGCCGCCGCTGTTGGATACGACTTTCCTCAAAGAGAAATGCTGTTCGACAAGTTTCGCGAAGAAGTCACCGAGTTCCTGCAGGAACTTTATCCGGACGGGAGCTATCCCAACGTTCCGGCCCATGTGGACATGGATCCCATTCCTGATACCCCCATCAACGATCCCGCTTTATTGGACCGGATCGAAGGGGAACTTGGAGACATTCTGTTTGTCGTCGCGAACGTCTGCCGTCGCTGGGGTGTGAATCCGGAAGAGGCACTGCGACGTTCCAACGCCAAGTTCAGTTCCCGATTTCAGTCGATCGAACGAGGTCTCGCAGCACAAGGCCGCACACCCGCAGAGGCGACACTGGCCGAAATGGAAGTCCTCTACCAGCAGAGAAAACAGGAAGAAAGAAGTGATCAGGGGTCAGGATTCAGAGGTCAGAATATTTGATAGTCTGGAAGTCCGGGGAAGAACTCAGCATACTCTGTGCTGGATTTCATTCCAATCGCCTGAAGAATGCAGAGGAAGCACGGAAAGGAATTGATAAGCTGACAACAGCGAATCCCCTTAAATAACCCATTGTTTTTTCATTTCCGTATCTTCCGTCTTTTCCGTGGTAAATTATCCCCCCCTCAGTTTATTTTGTCGACGACAGGATGTTTGAGATATGCTTGCATGGCGCCTTGCCATTTCCGCCATTCTGATTCCGTCGCTAATCGCGATTTTTTATCTCGATGCCAAGGCCGGAGAGGCGGCTCCCTGGCTGCTGGTACTGATTGAACTATTCGCATTACGGGGAGTCTGGGAACTTTCCGAACTGATTCGTCCACGACTTCCGCAACTTAATCTTCCAGTAATGATGGTCTGTGTTGTCGCCGTCGTCCTGGGGGGATGGTGGCCTCATCTTCGACCGGACCCTCCGAGTTATCTGGATCTCACTCCGTTCGCATTGGCGCTCTGTTTCTCGCTGATGCTGCTGTGCATTGTGGAAGCCCGACGTTTTACCCGCCCGGGAACCAGCTGGGAACTTTTGGGAGTGGAGCTGTTTATTGTCTGCTTCCTCGGATTGTTACTGACCATGACCGCACAATTGCGCTGGGTCGCCGGGGCGGAAGCCGGTTATCTCGCGATCGGTTCTCTCGTCCTCTGCACGAAGGGGGCCGATGTCGGAGCGTATTTTGCCGGCAAGAAATTCGGGCGGAACAAGCTGGCTCCCGTTCTCAGTCCCGGAAAAACCTGGGAAGGTGTGATCGGAGCCGTTGCGGGAGCCGCTCTGTGTGGATGGCTCTGGCTGACGTTTGCGACACCCTGGTTCATCCCGGGTGCCACCGGACCGGCCTGGTATTATTCACTCCTTTACGGGGCTCTGCTGAGTCTGGCGGGAATGGCAGGGGATTTGTGTGAATCGTTGTTGAAACGGGATGTCGACAGAAAAGACTCGGCGGCACTCTTCCCCGGTTTTGGTGGAATGCTCGACATCCTCGACAGCGTCCTGTTTGCCGGCCCGGCAGCACTCCTCGCCTGGAAAGTCCTTCCGCTGGCCACGTGGATTCCGTAGAATCGTCTGAACGCGGTACGAACGGTCCAAGTCCAACTATTACTGGACAATACACGCAAATCGAGGAACCGAGATGGGACGAACTCTGTTCATCACCACGATTCTAGCTGGAATCGGCTTGAGTGCTCTGGCTCAGTTTGCTCCTCCGACCAGACCTGTTCCGATCCAACGTGCTCAACAATCCAGTCCGTTTATGAGATCACGCCCCACTCCGGCTGTGATCATGGATCGTAACGGAGTTCCTGACTGGGAAGTGGACAAAGACTTTCCGAGCGATGTCTTCACCTTTGTCCGCATCCTCTACAACCCGTATGGAGGAGGAAACGGAACCTGGCGAGTCGACTGGCCAGACAGTGACCTCAATTTCTCCTTTCGACTCCAGCAATTGACCGCATTGAAGGTCAATCCGAATCCCATCATTCTGGAACTGACCGACGAACGACTCTTTGACTACCCCTTCATTTATTTCGTCGAGCCGGGTGGCGGAGGAGGAGGACGTGGAGGGGGTTTAAACTTCTCTCCCGAAGAGGCCACGATCCTGCGAAACTACCTTCTGCAGGGAGGTTTCGCCATGTTCGATGATTTCTGGGGAGAAGGAGAATGGCACGTCTTTGCGGAAGCAATGCGACGGGTTTTTCCCGACCGGGAACCTCAGGAACTCCCTCTCGATCATCCCATTTTTCACATTGTCTACGACTTACAGGAAAAGCCGCAGGTTCCATCGATTGAATACGGGCGCCGGGGACTCTCCTACGAACGACCAGATGCTCAAGAAGTCCATTACCGAGCCTACTTCGATGACAACGGCCGCATCATGGCGCTCGCCTGTCACAACACCGATCTGGGGGACGGCTGGGAACGGGAAGGAGAAGACGAAACCTATTTTCGTGAATACTCGGAAAAGCGAGCCTATCCGATGGGAATCAATATCCTTTTCTATGCGATGACCCATTGACAAGAAATGCCTTAAATTACCGCATAGTCATAGAATTTGCGTAAATTAATTGCACGAAATCTCTTTTCTTCGATCCATATCGGAAATTTCATCAATTCACAGATTCCACTCTCCTTGAAATATTAAAGACTGTCTATAATACTGGCACCATTGCTCTCTTCGCTCGCAAAATTCATGGCGCCCGGGAATGCTGAAACCAAATCAGATTGATACCCCTCCATTCGACGGGTTTATTGGCGGCAGCCATGTGATGCGGGAATTGTTCCAGCACATCCGCAAAATTGCCAACAGTTCGGCGACCGTTTTGCTTCTTGGAGAAACGGGGTCCGGAAAAGAACTGGTCGCTCATTCCGTTCATGCATTGAGTCCCCGGGCCACCGGTCCATTTGTTCGCGTGAACTGCGGTGCGTTGAGTGAAAGTCTTCTGGAAAGTGAACTCTTTGGACACGTCAAAGGGGCATTTACAAACGCCATTGAGAACCGTACCGGACGATTCGAAGCCGCGCACGGGGGAACCATCTTTCTTGATGAAATCAACTCGGTCAATCACACGTTGCAGGTGAAGCTGTTACGGGTTCTTCAGGAACATCAGTTCGAACGGGTGGGGGATACCAGAACGATCAGCGTCGATTGCCGAATCATCGCGGCCACGAATCGCGATCTGGCAGAGATGGTGGATGACGGCGACTTCCGTGAAGACCTTTATTACCGACTAAACGTTCTCCCGATTTACGTTCCCCCGTTGCGTGACCGAAAGGACGATGTCCCTGAACTGGTTTCGTTCTTTGTGGAACGCTATGCCAAAGAAAACAAGCGACCCATCCTAAGTGTTGTTCCGGAAGCCTTGTCGTTTCTTCAGAATTACCTCTGGCCGGGGAATGTCCGCGAACTTCAGAACTACATCGAAAGAGCCATCGTTCTGGCCGACGGCGATGAACTCACTTCCGACTTACTTCCCTCACACGTCCGTGGAGAAGCGCCCAGACGACTCGGCCGTATCGATCGCAATGAACTGCAATCACTCTGCGCGGAACTGGTCGAGCGCGGACTGAGTGAAGTCGCCGAAGATGGCAAATGTCATGAACAGGTGATGGGACTTGTGGAACGGGAATTGATTCTGCAGGTCTTGCGAAGCTGTCAGGGAACCCAGACTAAAACGGCCACCCGACTGGGAATCAACAGAAACACTCTCCACAAGAAAATTGAAGATTACAAGTTAGAAGGGGAAGCAAAGTAGAGAGACGCAATTCCATTGGGTGGCCTCTCCTCGTTCCCAAGCTCCGGCTTGGGAACGCACTCGCCCAGAAGCTCTGCTTCATGATTCATATCAAAATCAACCTCACTCACGAGTCTCCGCCAGTTTAGATCAAGAAAGACAGAAACAGGCCGTTGAATGGCCAAGCAGAGCTTCTTGGTGAGTGCGTTTCCAAGCTGGACAGGATTTTGCACGAATTGGCGTAAGTTCAAATTTTCCAGGAGCGTTTGA
>DATMFC010000520.1:0-3068 GCA_035556335.1 Planctomicrobium sp.
TACAAGGCCAAGAACTTCATCGACACCGCCGTTTATCGTGCCAACGACGCAGGCAGCGCGTGGATTATCGCCCTGATCAGATCGGTGGGATGGAGCGCCATCTGGTGGGTCGCCATTCCCGTGACAGTCATCTGGATCGGCCTTTGCTCCGTTGTCGGGAGTCGCCGTAACGGCTCACAACATCAAGAAGATGAGACCGACACCAGAGAGATGGACAGCGTTCATCTCTCTGGTTCTGCAACGGTTTCATCTGTGAGAATCGGTTGACGGAACACCATCATGCATGCGGTTCCGTCATGCTCATCGGGTCGAGTGCGGCGGTGAGGACGTCTTCGGCTAGAATCTTCTGTTCGAGACAGAGTTCCCGAATCGTCTTGCCGGTTTTGAAGGCTTCTTTTGCCAGTTGAGCCGCTTTTTCATAGCCGATCAGCGGATTCAGGCTCGTCACCATCGACAGGCTTTTCTCGACGCTCGCTTCACACGCCTCGGGGTTGGCTTCGAGCCCTTCCATGCAGAAGTCGACGAACGCCGTGGTTCCATTGGAGAGGAGTGAGATGGATTCCAGTGTCGTCTGTCCCATGACGGGCATCATGATATTCAACTGGAAGTTTCCACCGATGGCCCCGCTCAGAGTGAGACAACCGTCGTTGCCGATGACTCGCGCACACACCTGCATCAGGCTTTCGCACATGACCGGATTAACCTTCCCCGGCATGATCGAACTCCCCGGTTGCAGGTCGGGAATCTGCACTTCATAGAATCCGCAGCGAGGACCTGATCCGAGCCAGCGGATATTGTTGGCCACATTCAGCAGAGTCGTCGCAATCGCTTTCAGTTCGCCGTGACATTCCACAAGTCCGTCACGCTGGGCGTTCGCTTCAAAGTGATTGGCTGCTTCAACGAATGGAATGCCTGTCTTTTCGTTCAGCACCTGAGCGACCCGATGGCCGAACTCAGGGTGAGTATTAATGCCTGACCCAACGGCCGTTCCGCCGACCGGGAGTTCACAGACCGATTGAAGGGCCCGTTCTGCCCGATTGATTGACAGTTCCAACTGTCGGGCAAAGCCGCCGAATTCCTGTCCGAGTCGGAGGGGAGTCGCGTCAGCGAGATGGGTGCGGCCGATCTTGATGATCTGGTCCCATTCCTGAGCCTTCTTCGCAAGGATTTCGTGGAAACGTCGCAATGCCGGAATGAGGTGTTCCTGAATGGAAACGGCGGTCGCAACATGAATGGCTGTGGGGAAGGTATCGTTTGTACTCTGCCCCATATTCACGTGATCGTTGGGATGAATCGGCTTGGCGGCCGCGAACCGGTCTCCGCCAGTCAGTTCGATGGCTCGATTCGAGATCACCTCGTTGCAGTTCATGTTACTGCTGGTCCCTGAGCCGGTCTGAAAGACATCGATGGGAAACTGATCGTCAAATTTTCCATCGGCGACTTCCAATGCCGCATTCAGCATAGCGGCAACCTGATCCCGATTGATCGGGTTCTTTCCTGACCCGGTCAGTTTATCTAAGTCCCGATTAGCGACTCCGCAGGCATACTTGGTCAGGCCCATCGCCCGAATCAATGCAGAATGAAGAGGCCAGCCGGAGACGGGAAAGTTCTCAACGGCCCGTTGGGTCTGGGCGCCAAAATAGGCCTGGGCCGGAACTTTCACGTCCCCCATGGAGTCGGTTTCAATTCGGAATTCAGACATGATTGGCGGAACCTTCGGTGCGGAAATTCGATTCAAAAGAAGCTGAACGGCGCGACGCGACAGGCTCGCGGTGACGTCCTTCAGCACGGTAAGGGTCTAATTGTATGAGTCTATCAGGCAAGAGGTTGCGACTTGAGTGTGTCGGCCGTTGAAATGACTTCCTGAGTTTTTTCAGGCATGGAATATCGGTTCACCCTGATCCACCTGACTCGTCATCGCGATCGACCGGAATCACATCAAGTATTGAAGCATAACGACTTGCGTCGGTGGACCGGAAATGATCCGGGAAGAAATTTTTGAATCCAATCGGATGGTCTTCTATCGATTTTCAGTTCAAAGAATTTGCGTTGCTCGCCTTGTCGCCTCGGCAGAAATCGATATACTTTTCTCTCTTTCCCAAAAGAATTGAAGACAGTTACCATTGCCCTTTCCCTGAAAAGGGCCGAAATATCTGATGTTTGGAGGATTGTGTGGTTCGTTTGCGTTTGCGTGATAATGAATCGGTTCAAGACGCCGTTCGCCGTTTCCGGAAACTCGTTGAGCACAGTGGTGTGAAGAAAGAACTGCGTAAACGCGAGTTCTACGAAAAGCCAAGTGAGCAGCGTCGCCGCGAAAAGCGTCGTGCCAAGAACCGCGCCCGCATGAATCAGGTCATGAACGGCTAAAACCGTCCCGACACGGTCTCCAATCGTGACATAGAGTTGATGAACACCCAAGCACGCTGACCAGCGTGCTTTTTTTCATTGGTCGGGTCCTTTTGGCCGATCGGCACTTGTTTTGTGTCGGATCCCCATGCAGGACAGTGTGGTTACGTCACTGGAACCTATTAGAGTATTTGTTTCGAAAGTCGCATGTCATGACGCATTGTTGGCACGATGTTACGCCTGGTGAGAACCTTCCCGCGGAGTTTACTGCGGTGATCGAGATCCCGATGGGATCCAGTGTGAAATACGAACTGGACAAGAAGACCGGACTGCTGAAAATTGACCGGATTCTGTATTCCGCGGTCTACTACCCGGCGAATTATGGCTTCATTCCGCAAACCTACGCGGAAGACGACGATCCACTGGACGTGCTGGTTCTGTGTCAGGAAGCAGTTGCTCCGTTGACACTGGTGGAAGCCCGGGTGATCGGTCTGATGACAATGATCGACGCCGGCAAGAAAGACCATAAAATCCTGGCCGTTGCCAAGCAGGACCCTGAGTACAACGGCATCACCCAGTTCCACGAACTGCCGATTCACCGGCTCGCCATGGTTCGCCGGTTCTTCCAGGACTACAAAATGCTGGAAGGCAAGACCGTGGAAGTCGATGAATTCCAACCAGTCAACGCTGCAATTCCCATCATTGAAAACGCGCTGGAAGCC